>JAHEJC010000003.1 GCA_024639065.1 Lewinellaceae bacterium
CTTCCATACGATTGACAATACCGTCAATTTTTGAAATAATATAATTGTAAAATATTTGGAGGATAATGGCTACTATCAATCCAAATACCGTGGTCAAAAGGGCCACTTTGATACCCCCTGCAACCACATCCGGTCTCAAGTCACCAACTTCTTCGATTCGCTCAAAGGCTCCAATCATCCCTATAACCGTTCCCATAAATCCAAGCATCGGAGCAATTGCGATAAATAGAGAGATCCATACCAATCCTTTTTCAAGGAGTCCCATTTGAACACTGCCATAACTCACGATCGCTTTTTCAACTGCTTCAGGGCCTTTAGCAGAAGTTCTTAGTCCTTCATACATAATACTTGCCGTAGGGCCAGGAGTAGATTTACATACTTCCATGGCGCCTTCAAGATCATTGTCTTGTAACCGCTCATCGATTCGACCTAATAATTTATCTGTATTGGTGCTCGCTATATTTAGTGTAATAATGCGCTCAATACAAAAAGCCAGTCCTAAAATAAGACATACTAATACGATGCTCATAAAGAACCACCCCCCTTCAATAAAATTTTCTTTTAATACTTGGAAACCCACTGGACCTGAAGCGTCTTGGGCTAAAACTTCAATAGCTCCAGATGTGGAAGCCAGAACAAATACTAGTGGTAAAACAATAACCTTTCGCATAACTTGATTGTATTTATGATTAGAATGAATGGATAAATTTTATATATAAATCCTTTAATTTTATTAGCTTTTCTTCCCAGCGGAGAGTAAGGGATTCGAACCCTTGATCCCTCTCGGGAAACACGCTTTCCAGGCGTGCGCCTTAAACCACTCGGCCAACTCTCCAATATGAAAGTAATTTTCGTCTCTTTTCCTTGCATGAAGAAATGCAAAAATTACAAATTAAACAAATAAATCAAAATATTTTTGGCCTGCTCATCTAATAGATTAAACTAATACTTATTTAAGGTGTGTCCAATGCAAAATATTCATAAAATAGATGAATATAATTGTTTTGCATTTTCAGAGGTGATCTTGGCTACTGAATCCAAAGGTACATTTTTTACCTCAGCTAATTTACTACCGACCTCTAAAATGTACGCACTTTCATTGCGCTTCCCTCTAAAAGGTACAGGTGCAAGATATGGAGCATCTGTTTCTAGAATAATGTGTTGCAAATCAACTTCTTTCAAAACTAAATCCAAATTGCTGTTTTTGAAAGTCAATACACCACCTATGCCTAATAAAAACCCTAACTCAATGATTTTTTGAGCTTGAGCAATCGATCCGGTAAAACAATGAAAAACACCGGGCACTGACAACTCAAGATCTGTCAGAATATCAATATTTCGATCGATAGACTCTCTAGAATGAATGACAATGGGTAATTTCATCTTTTCTGCCCATCTACACTGAATCCTGAGTGCATCTTCTTGCTGTTGAGTGAAGGTAGTATCCCAAAAAAAATCCAAGCCAATTTCACCGATGGCACAAATAGGTCTTTCGTTTAACCGGGCTTCCAATTGATTAAGTTGATCTAGGTAATCTTCTTTGACTGAACACGGGTGTAGTCCCACCATTGGCAAACAAGTCTCCGGATATAAATCACATAATGCAAATAAATCATTTAAAGATTCAAGATCTATATTTGGCAAAGCGATCTTGTCAACCCCAACTGAAATAGCGCGTTCAACAGCTGCCTGACGGTCCTGGTCAAATTGTTCAACATATAAGTGTGCATGGGTATCAAACCACATCTACCAAAAAGATTTATATTGCCGCAAAGTTAGTCTAATGGCAAAGAAAAAGAAATATTATGTGGTCTGGGAGGGTCTCAATCCTGGGATTTATGATAGCTGGGAGGCATGTAAAGCGGAAATAAAAGGTTACCCTAATGCTAAATACAAATCCTTTACGAGCAAAGAAGAAGCACTCCAAGCTCAAGGATGGGGTTATGATCAAATCGATCGAAAAAAATGGATTCTACCTAAAAACGAGCTATTAGCTAGCCAAATTATACTTCCAAGTATAAGCGTAGATGGAGCCTGTAGTGGAAATCCAGGAGTTACAGAATACCAGGGCGTAATAACCGATACCAAAGAACAGCTATTTCATGGAGGACCCTTTCAGGGTGGGTCAAATAATTTGGGAGAATTTTTGGCTTTAGTCCATGCAATCTCACTGCTTAAAAAGCAAAACAAAGAAAACATTCCTATTTATACGGATAGTAAAACGGCCATGGCCTGGTTGAGAAATCGGAAAGTAAAAACAACCATAAAACGAAATAAACTCAATGAAACCATATTTGTACTGGTCGATCGGGCGGAAAAATGGATTCAAAATAATTCCTGGAAAAACCAAATTTTAAAATGGGAAACCAAATTATGGGGCGAGATTCCTGCCGATTTTGGAAGGAAATAAAGTTATAAGAGCGCTGCGCTGTGAGAAACAAGACCGCTGCACTATGAGAAGTGATTGGTGGTATTCTCGATTTTTTATTTTAAACTATTACGCTTTAACTTCCAAAAGAGACCCACTACGCTTTGAGACCGCTTCGCTGTGAGAAAAGAGACGCTTCGCTATGAGATGGGTAGGCCTGCCTCTTGTCAGGCAGGTGTATGATGCGATTTGTACTGGCTGTGCAATTAGATAAATGAAGTTCAATTATTTTTGGAATGCTTTGACCTTGTATTCACAGTCCACAATTCCTTTTTTGATGTTATTTAGTTTTTTCTGAATTCTTCTTTTTTTAATGGGCTTCAATTTTTCAATAAACAAATCCCCTTCTAAATGATCGTATTCATGTTGAATAACTCGAGCATTAAGATTATCAAATTCTTCGATATGCTCTTCAAAATGCTCATCCCAATATTTCAATTTAATCTTTGGTGGCCTACTTACATCCCCTCGAATAGTAGGAATACTTAAACATCCTTCTTCATATTCCCAGAAGTCTCCTGTTTCTTCAATTTTTTCAGCATTTATAAACACTTTTTTTATCCCTTTTTCTGTTTCATGGTCTTTCAAAACTTGGTTAGAGTCCACGATAAATAAACGAATTGAAAGACCTACCTGCGGTGCTGCCAAACCAATCCCATGAGCATTATACATAGTTTCCCACATATTTTGGATCAATAGATCCAAGTTTTGGTAATTCTCCTCAATCGGAAGGGATGATTTCTTAAGGATGGGATGACCCAATAAATAAATAGGTAAAATCATAAAATCAAAAATTCATGCAAATGTACAATTCTATAAAACAATTTGAAACTGGCTATTGGTTCAAAAATTCTTTTTGATAATTTTTATCTACAATGTAAGGACGACCGGAAATGAACCTGGTGAAATAAAGATTTCAGGTATAATTGGAACCCTGACTAATTAGCTTTGCTATTTTTACCAAAGAAGTTAAATATGTCCAAGGTAATCTTGTAATATCAATACAGCACTAATTTTATCAATTAGGGCTTTGTTACGACGTTTCATCTTTTTAATTCCACTTTTATAAATGATTTCTTTAGCTCTTTCAGAGGTAAATGCCTCATCATGATGTACGATATCCAGGTGAGGCCATTTCGCTTTGATGGAGTGAACAAGTTTCTTAATGGCCTTTAAATTTGGATGATCTTCAGGAAGTCCCACCGACGGATCACCGATAACAATTTTGTATACTTTTTCACGACAAAAATAATTTTCAAAGTATTCAATCAAAGTTTCCGTCGGAACAGTTTCCAAAGGTGACACAATAATTTCCAGCGGATCGGTTACGGCCAGACCGGTTCTTTTTGACCCATAATCAATACCTATTATTCGACCTTTCATATTCATATTAACACAAGTTCTTCGATACAGTTCCACAAAAAAATGAACCCCCTCCGAACTTAACCGGAGAGGGGTCCCATCCCAAAAACAGTAAACTCTTAGAGCAAAAACAATTTATTCTACTATAATCATCTTCTTCGTTGCATTGAATTGATCTGTTTCTAATTGATAGTACAATACACCGGCCAGATTCAATTCAGATTTCGTAATATTAATCTGATTTAATCCTTTGGAGTAATTGCCTTCATAAGACTTAATCAATTTTCCGGTAACATCCATGATCTTTAATGTAGCTCTGCTATCTTCAGGCAATACAAATCCAATAATCGTTTGTTGATTGAATGGGTTTGGACTGTTCTGCAAGAGAACAAAATCAGATGTCTGGATTTTATTTCCTGATAAGATGTCTAGTTTAACTTGTTGTACCTCCAATTGATCATCATAGGCTTCAGCGTCCGTGAGGGCCGAACTTATCTTGAACATGTCTTTAGTATTTCCAAATTCAAGGGTATTAAATACCAGCGTAAATAGTACTTCATCATTAGTAGCACTCACTGGTGAAGTGTTGTGCCAGCTTGTTGACAGTTTACCTTCAGCCAATCGGTGAAATCCGAAATTGGAGTCAGATACATCTAACAAACCACTTTCAACTCGCTCCAGATTCAGCGCACTAGCATCAAACTCTAAGGTGAATTGGTATCCGGTAATCTGTGCAAAATTAGCCGCAGTTACTGGAACTTTAAGCTCCATCTGACTGCTGAATCGAGATTCATCAATCTGAAGAACCAACGCTCTAGCTGATCTTATTTGAGCACCCTGTAATTCACTTGGACTTACCGTACCATTAACATCACCGACTTTCAATCCAACAAAATCAACTTTCATATCCTCTGCCAAATTAGAGATGCTATAGGCTTCCATGAAATCTTCAGTAAGCGGATTTCTAGGATCATTAAACTGGTAATCTTTAGAAACGAATCTCCATGAAGTATTCTTCACAAATGATTCATCGATACCCAAGATCAATCGGCGCAACTGAACTAAATCCAATGCAGTCACGGCACCATTATCATCTATATCAGCCGCTATGATTTTGTATGGACTATTCAATGGTGCAATTCCAAGTATATGCTTCTGGATCAATACCAAGTCCAAAGTTGATACTCCATTAACCGGATTGATATCCTTATCAGGAATTATTGAATAAGTGCCTCCCATGACCATATTGCCAAAGTTGAAAGATCCTTCCACTCCAGTACTCACTGGTTGAGTGCCACTGCCTTTTAATTCAACTTTTACTTTTTCAATCTTGATATTTTGTTCTGTAACCAGTTCACCGGAGATAGTAGCTGTTTGAAGTTGTAAACCAGAACAAGCACCCATGTTATCTTGAATGGTGACATCAACTACACAGAAATCCTGATTACCCCATGAGTCAGTCACCCACATCTCGACTGTCCTTACTCCAATACTATCGCAAGTGAAATCTCTATATTTATCAGTTGTATCTGCAGAGAACGAGAAGGCTACCACATCCTGCAAGCAATAAGCAAAACTACCTGCATCAAAATCTTCAGCCCATATTTGAACCATGCCTCGGTCAAACGCATTGTCTCCATCATCATCAATTCCCATTAAACCTACAACTAAATCATTGTGACAATAAGGTGTAGGTTTTTTACAAAGATCAATTTCAAAGGTTATAGTGGTATCTCGAAGGTTTCCACATTTATCCGCAACAGAAAATTTAATTTTGTGCGGATCACCCGGTTTGCTGATTGGGAATGGTTGGTCGATTGTTGCTGAACCACCGAACTGTCTAGGTAATTCAACATACTCACCCTTTGAAAATTCATCAACAAAAATCCTCCAAACTAATTCAGCATCAGGGGTGCAATCATCAGAGGCCTCCACCACAAATCTCGCATTACCTACGCAAGTCTCCCGATCAGTAGCACATGCTATCACTTCTTCAGTCACTCTCAATTCAGGTGCTTCTTGATTTCTTACTTTAATAATTTGAGTATACTTCATGTATCCATCTCCATTATCTTTCAGACTACGATTAATATCATATCTAGTCGGAGACGCTACACAGCTATCCAAACAAATGTCAAGGGATCTGTGGTGAACATCTGGATCGTATTCACACCAGTCAATAATTGTCCAGGTTCTAATGATCTTCAAACAAGCGTCCTCAACAATGGTAAAGGTCTCATCAGAATAGGACATACCGATTTGCTCGCATTCATCATCAGTAACGACCGGTCTGCCTATGTTATCCGGATCTAGATCAAATGCTAGATTTGACTCACAGAATAAAGTAGTATCGGCAGGAAATTTAACTTCAAAATCCGATCGGTGTAAAACATAAACCCGTTGATGACAGGTTGTAGAATTACCACAAGCATCCCGGATAGTCCACGTACGAGTAAGTACTCCCTCTCCACAATCATCTAAGGATCCTGTAGTTGTGCTATCTATCATTACATCTTTACAATTGTCTCCATATTCAGGAGTACGGAATAATGAAGTAGGATCAATCCTTACATCGAGGTCATCTAGTTCTAACCAATATGGACAATCAATGCAGTTCTTGAATCCACTACCGGGTCCTATAACTATTGGGCCTGGTGCAGTTCCATAACCTCCGTGATTATTACCACATTCTGCATAATGTGCACTTTCTGCAGCTGGATTTTGGATGACCGCATCACAGTAAACCGTAACATCGTCATATGGTCGACAATAAGGATCAACCTTATCATCAACATTCACTTCCACCATACATTCACTGAAATAGTAAATACAAGAATCAGCCACACCAGTAATGTCGTTTAAGAAATTTGAAAGGGAATAATTTTGCGTGAGTACTTCTGCCAGTGACTTCTTATCCTGTGCAAAAGACCCTCCTGGTAAACTTTTTTTGTATGTTTCAACACAATAGAAATCATGTTCGGAATCACCATGTAAATGTGGGTCATAATATTTATATAGGTGACACTTAGAGTATACCCTGGTTACGACCATATTGTCTTCTGAACATCCTGTAAATTCCACATAGTCATTGAAGATATTACAGTCCAACCAGATTTCAATCCATGCTTCCAAATCTTTGTGGTACTTGTAATAATCTGTATTCCCTAATGCTGATTTAAATTCGTTGTGCCAGAATTCACGATACATCTCTACCTCACTCATATGAGCGGCTGAAAAATGCAGTTTATCACAACAATTATCATGGCTACCATCATCAAAGGTGGTAGCATAAATTCTTGCCCAGCATTCATTTGGATCCAAAGTAGTTCTGGTTATCTCATCACAAACCGGTGTAGGTGGGGTGGCATCTTTTACACATACTTTGAGGGTATCAATGCAATAATTACCACACGAATCATTCACAAATACATAGGCATCCCAGCACCCAGCCTTTGGGTATATATAAGCCCCAACGCCTGGCAAGACATCCTTATATTCGGTCACCGATTTATTTTCATGGTGATCATAATAAGTGATTTGAACTTTTACTTTTTCTATGCCGGAGCACTCATAAATTACTTTAGGATAAGGAATTAATACGTGCGCTTTACATTCATGTGGAGCAACAATTGCATCAATATCCGCATATTTTTCAATTTCTGGTTTAGTAGTATCCACTATTTTAATCCATTGCACGCATACAATAGTGGTGTCTCTACACCAATCAACTATTTCCCAGGTGCGTCGAATCTTTTTACCATTACCGCAAATCGCCCACTCATGTTCTTTGAAATGGGTATAAGTTTTACAAATATCGCCACTAGGGTAAAGATCTACTAAAGTATCTCTACCTGGTTTGTAATTTTCAATAAAAACTTGAGGAACACCGGTAAATGCAGGATCTATATAGCCATCATTGTCTTGATCCAACGTATCCGCCGCACTGCAATCAAACATAGTATCCCTAGGACATACTATACTGTCAAGTGGAACTCTAGCTACATAAAACGTATCTGTACATTCATAGGAATTGCCCCATCGGTCTTTAGAAAATAATTTACGTATACACAATCCAGAAAATTCAGCATTTTCTTCGCAGGTATATTCATCACAAGTCATCTGGATCACTACGGGGAATTCTTCTACACCCCCACAATTATCCATGGCCATACCAGAAGGGAATCGATCTGTGCCGAGTTCGTATTTTTCAAGCTCAACACAGAAAATCGTATCTACAATACAATCGAGTCTGGGGCCAGCTTTGTCCTCCACATTGACGTAAGCCCAACAGCTGTTTCCAGTGGTGGCTTCGACAACTTTAGCAGTTAATTGTTGTCCTACATGGTCACAATTCACCTCATCGCCGGCGATTGGTCTTCCATATTGATCCGTTAATTCTACTGACAAAGTGGGTGCAGGACAACCTGAAGTATCTACCATAATCATTACCGGGGTAATTTGGACGGTACCACCTGTAATGGTGTCCAAGGATAAGTTCATGTTGCTACAACCCATTGGACATTGTGCCGATAATGTAGAGAAAAATCCTACACTAATCAATGCGAACAACATCCAAAGCTTAGAGAGTTTACTGCTTCTTGGGAAAAGCTCTCCAATAGCAGAATGTGCAAAAATCGAAGAGTTAAATTTCTTCATGAGATCTTAGTTTTAGTTAAATAATACACTGTCTGAGGACGCCAAAGGCATACCTCATTGCAATCAATTCACACAATGACTAAATCCATAGTCAAAGATTTCTTCGATCTATTATCAGAAATTTATTAGCTGGTTAAGCTAATCAGGTATAAGGTTGAATAACTTAAAAAATGTAGGTTACTAAAATCTCTCAGGAAAATAAAAAAGTAGGTTCTTTATTATTATATGCTCGACATGTACAATACATATTAAAACATATAGTAATGTATTGCAAATATAGAGCTTCATTGCAGAAGTAAACTAACTAAATCTGGTATTTTTTATATATCATATAAATTTAAATTATAATCATTTGATTATCAATATAATTAGATTCGTTGCCTGGCAATTTATGGCCAATATAAATGAAAAAAACCCCCTTAAATAGATTAAGAGGGTTTTAACCAACGAACAACGAACGTAAGAAGTGTCTCTTATTTCAGTACAATCATTTTCTTAGTAGCTATATAATCAGCTGTTTCTAGTTGATAATATAGCATACCTCCAGTAACTATTTGATCTAGTTCTACATCCACTGTATGCAATCCTTTTTGATAGGATCCTTTGTGCTCATAAAGCAATTTACCGGATGGATCAAAAACTTTCAATGCTGCATCTATTTGACTAGGAATATAAAACTGTATCTGAGTGCGATCTGTAAATGGATTCGGTCTGTTTTGATAAAGGACATAATCTGAACTACTTAATTCATTAAAATCAAGTAAAACATTGCCAACTCCAGCATCCGCTACGTACACTTCTGCTGGGTTTTCATTGTCTAGATGAATTAGATGGCTGAGCATCCCTTTATCCTTAGCTATGAAGGTAACTTTGTTTAAGGTCATATCTTCTTCAAAATAAGCTCCTCGGGCATACATCCAAGAATAATGGATTTTCCCTTTATCAACTGCGCTTTCAAAAAGCTCATTTTCTGAAGAGATAAGTGTCAAGTAATCTTCATCATAATCTAAAGTCCATTGCATAGCTTCCAGAGTTGCCGCTTTATTCAACTTGAATAAGACTTCCACTTTCTCTCCCGGTTTAACTAATCTCTCGGGTGTTACCATGGTAACATTCACCTGATTACGCAGGGTTGCTTCTGAACTACCGGTTGCAACCGCGGATCCATTTACATCACCTAACTTGATAGCTACAAAATCAGTAGCCATTTCATTTTTATTCAATGGATTGTAAAGCACATGCTCCGGAAATTCACTATGCCAAGGATTTGATTTGACAGGGAATTCAAAATTCTTATCTACAAATCGCCAACCTAGGTCTGCATCTTCTTGAATTCTACCTAAAATCATTAACTGGAGTAATGCTACATCTAAAGTAGTTACATCCCCAGATCGATTTATATCTGCAGCAATCATGGCATAAGGAGAAGGCAATAACTCAATACCTAGTATATGCTTTTGAATATCAAGCAAGTCTAGTGTAGTAACACCGTTAAAAACATTTTCATCGTGCTTTGAAGGCGTCAAAATATACTTAGTTCCCATGGTTACATTATCGAACTGATAATGCCCATTCTCATCAGTCATGGCATATACTCCATCTTGTGAAGATGAATTGACCTGAACTTCATTAAGCTTAACTTGCTTTTCAGTAGCAATGTTTCCAGCAATGGTACCCAACAAATTAAGCGGAGGGCAAATTCCTCCATTGATCGTATCCAGCACCCTAAGCAGTGGCTGGCAAGTATCCTGATTTCCACTTAAGTCCGTAACAAATACGGTCAATACTACTACTCCTATACTATCACAACCAAAAGTTCTTACCGTATCAGCAACCGCAGTAGTAAATGAAAACTTCAAATCTGTTGAGTCTGTAAAATTATTTCCTGTAACGCTGGATACAAATTCATGCGCAAGAACTCTTACTTCCGGCACAGGATCATCAGAAACATGTCTAAACAACTTAACACATGTAAATTGGACTGGTATTGTGTCTTTAACCTCGACAAGCATTGAATCTACATCGATATTTCCGCATGCATCTTCAGCGGTAAAAACAATTGTCGTACCACCCAAAGGAAAGAAGTCTGCAATCCGCGCACCTTGATCGTTAAAATTATTTGTTATCGTTACGTCAGGATCACAATCTCTTGCTATAGCCGGATCAAGGGTTATAAATGAAGCAAATGAATCTATTGCTGTTGCAAAATGACATGTATCCGGAGGAACCAATAATTGTGGAGGAATCGAATCTGCAATCCGAATTACCTGCATTTTTATACAGGTGTCATGCGGAGCAGGTGTACATGTATCAACAATCTTCCAGGTTCTAGTAATCATAACATTACAGAATGGCCCTGTGCCTTGCGACGCAGATTCGTCACTAAAGAAGATCTTAAATCCATGGCATCCTCCAAAATCAGGAATAACGGGTCTGGACATTTCAATACTATCTGGATCCAGTGATGCCTCACAATCATCAAGATCAATAGTGTCTTGTTCTAAAGTAATCAAATCGCAATCAAACGGATCAGTCACATATATTACCTTGGTTGTACACACAGCGGAAGGATTACCTGAACCGTCAGCAGCGGTAAAAATCAATAATACAGTATCCAAATCACAAGGCATATCTATTCGTACCGTGTCAACCCTAAGACTTCCACCCGGACATTCTTCACTTAGCTGTGGGAATATTGAAGGCACTGGATCACCGCACATAACCGTCATATCATCTCTGCAGACTAATGTGGGCGGTGTCGTATCTTCTACTAAAATGTTAATGCTCAATGCATTCCGGTTACCACAAGAATCAACTCCGGTGAATGTCACCGTATGACTTCCTAAACCGAAGGTTCCAGTAAATTTAGCACCCCCACCTTGATCATTTGTAATTATAACATTCGGATCACAATCTGTAGCAATAACTGAATCTAATTCAACATCCGCCATACAATCCGGACCCGAAAAAGCTGTTATATCTCTTGGGCCTGAAAGCTGGGGTGGTGTGGTATCGTTGACCGCTATAACCTGCACTGAATCCCATCTACCGGCCCCGGTCATTGGATCAAAATTACATGAATCTATTACCGTCCATTTTCTAAAAATAACTGCACAATAGGCCGGATCTGAACCTGCTGAATCTTGACTAAACACATAAACGTCTATACAAGGAATACCGGCAGTATCTACGGTAGTTACTCCACCCGGAACCAAACCAGGCTCAGTACATTCAAATGTAACAATAGGTGTAACCGGCCAAGTTATATTCGTCTCATCAAATAAGTTGTTTCCAACGATCGTTATCGTAACCGCACAAGTCGCTGAATTTAATGAACTATCCCAAGCTCTATAAACCCTGGTAATGGTTCCTTTTCCACAGTCATCAAGATTAGGTGTTTCAGAAATCAATCGTACCGAATCAACTCCGCAATTATCTGAAGCTCTTGGTGTAGTGTCCGGTATATCATCTCCACAAGCAAGTTCAATATCAGCGCACTCGATTTCTGGAAGCTCTTCATCTACAATCGTAATTTCTATTGCCAGCGTATCAACATTGCCACAATCATCCTCTCCATAAAACTCGATGCGATAACTGCCTGTGGTTAATACGGTATCAATTGTATTACCACCTCCATAACTATTTGTAATTTCAACGGCTGTATCACAATCCGTGGCGGTTACCGGTCCGATCGTTACCTGTGCCAAACAGTTAGAATCTACCGGTACCGTTTGATTCGAAGCCCCGGAAAGAACAGGAGGCTCTGAATCGTTCACTACTATTATTTGTTCACATATCCAAACACTATCTGGCTGACATTTATCCGTAATTCGCCAAGTACGTGTAATTATAATACATGAATCTGGTGTAGAGCTTATTGATGAAGCTACTGCTGTATCAATATCATAACAAGCTAAATCATTCAATCCTGTAAAATCAATATCTCCAATATCCCCAGCATCACCATCGAAACAACCCTCAACAGTAATATTTCCTGGGCATAGAATATTATCTATACCAAACGGTCGAGGATTGACAATTATCACAGTTTGGATCGCTGAGTCCATATCACCATTCAAAACATTAGTGGCAATAAATCTTTTAGTAAAGGTTCCAAGTCCACAGATATCTCTGGTATCCTCAAGGGTATCACATCGGATATCCACTTCTGCTATACAGATAGAAGTAACAGTAGGTTCGTCAAAAATGATTGGTTGGTCACAGTTAATCGTTTTCTCTGGAGGAATACTGATCATTAGGTCCCCCATAGGACCTATTACAGTAACTCTAAACCTACATATACTCATATTCCCCGCCTGGTCGGTGGCTTTAATCGTTACATAAGCTCGATTCCCATCTTCACAACAGAAATGAACACAATCATCATAAATCAAATCATCTTCATCATCTTCACAAAAATCTTGATTCTTACGAATCATGATATCAACAGGACCACAGTTGTCGGTGGCGGTGAAATTGTCTAAATCCTCAATACAAATTTCCAAGATTTGATCAATATCTACAGTAACCGTAATATCTTCACATCCAATTACTGGAGGATCTTGATCCTCAATCGTAACTTTATAACTACAGGTGGTCATGTTACCACAAGGATCTGTCACTTTGTATTCAATGGTGTGCTCTCCTTTTTCGAGATTTACTACTTTCCCTGGATCAAGTTTTACGAAATCATCTAAATTCACTTCTATATCCACATCATCACCATGGCACTCATCAGAGACCGTTGGAGAGGGGATGGTATAATACCTTGCCGTACTATTTCTATTTGTACCGAGGGTAATATCCGCTGGACATTCAACTACCGGAGGATCTGTGTCCTTTACAGTGATCATCTGAACTTTTTCTTTGACGACCCAAGTACAGCAATCTGTAATCTTCCAAGTCCTCCAAATAGAAAAAGTTTTGCCACATTCTTGTCTGACAAAATCTTTGTAAGAAACTATGATCCCACAGAGGTGATCAAATGGTTTACCGTTTATGGTTGGAACCCCCGTGGCGGATGGATCTGTATCAGTATTGGGACATTCTAATACAACATTTCCTGGAATTTGAACTGCTGACATGGGAGGTCTGGAAATATAAATAGTCTGGACACATGTATTGGAATTACCTGCTTTATCCCATACGGTCCAATGCCTGTCAATTTGACTTGATGCACTAAAAATGGTGCAATCATTGACATCAATTTTCTTATCTACATAGCTTGTATAGATTTCAGATGTAGGTGTGCAATTATCGGAATAAGTGATTGTGACATCCTTCAGACTTGCCTGACAGTGGACAGTCACAGGCTGGGAACAATTTATATCCGGAGCTTTGACATCTCGCACATTAGCCCAAGTACTACAAGATTCACCAGTCTTATTATTATTCACAATAATCAGCCATTTTTTGCCGGTATCCCCGCAATAAAACTTTCTTCCTCCTTTTTTGTATATATAATAATAATAATCACCTGCATTTGAAGGTGGAGATGGTAAACCTAAAACCTCTTCAAGCTTGACATAATAGGAGTTACCTTCCATTTGAATATCAATATTTTTTACGCAATCGGTAATCATAGATTGTTGGGGCATATTTACATCATACCCATAATAGAATGACTTTTCCAAGGAAAAAGGATTACCTAAAAATCCGGACAAATAAGGGTTCATTTCACCTTTTGTTATAGCTGGCAAGCTACTCAAGGATACCATCATACAGCCTAAAAAAAGCAGTCTGTTGAGCTGTCTGATGGGGTTGTTCATGGTCGATAAATATCTCATTTTGAATACTTTTAAGTGAAAATCAGTTTTGTTGATTCTCGGAATTAATTAACCTTAATCATTTTATTTCTCGCTGTATGCCAAAGGCTTTTCAGCTCATATATGTAGATTCCATTGTGCGGAATATGTTCGTCATTTAATTCTATTTCATGTTTGCCTTTCAACAATGACATTTGTCTAGTATGAACTAAGCGTCCTTCCAAATTGTAAATGTTGAAATTCACATTTTGATCTTTGGGTAAGCTAAAGGCGATTTTGGTTACATTGTTAAAAGGATTGGGCTCATTCTGCTGCAATCCAAAATAATCGTTAGCTGAAGTTCTAGAATCTTCTACTAGGACTACTTGATTAATTTGATTATTGGTATAAATTTCACTAGAGAAATTATGCTTTTCCAGTTTAATCCATTCTGCAACATCATCAGTAGTTCGCGTCTGTTCAAATTGAATAGAAAACAATTTACTTGAGGTGATATTCATCTCCGTTTGAGGATTCCAACTGACTCTCAATTGTTTGAAATCTTCATGAAAATAAACATGTTCAGCGCCAAGCAAACCATCCATATTGATCTGTAAAGAATGAGCCTGATTAAGTATATTCAATGCAAATTGAATTCCTTGAAAATCTGTCAGATCTTTCAAATAAAAATTCAGTTTAATGAAGTCCCCGTCCTTAACTTGTTGGACAAATAAATTGCTTTTGAGTTGATCATTTCGAACTGAAGCTTGAGCAAATCGATTCGGTTCTACACTATAATTTACATCTCCAAGCTTGACTCCAATAAATTCAATATTCATTTGATCAGTTAAATCCTGAATGTTGTATAAAGTTGGATAAGCTTCCTCGAACGGACTTAATGGGTTGATAAACTCATAGGATGCGTCAATGAATTCCCAAGATTTATTATCCCTGAAATGAGGAATGATCCCTAAGATCAGTTTTCTCAAATGCACTACATCAAGCGTAGTGACACTTCCATTTTGATTGATATCCGAGGCAATAATTTGATAAGGAGATTCAAAGGGCTTGCTACCCAGGACATGTTTGGTAATGCGTACAATGTCCAAAGTCGATATACCATTAAGTGGATTAATTTCTTTTTTAGGTACAATCTGGTAATCCTGATGCATAGCTACCTGATCAAAAACAAATTTACCTCTACGGTTGGTAGTTGTCGGTACATTGTTTGTACCCTGAAGCATGGTTATGGAAACTCGCTCTACCGGCAAGTCTTTTTCAGTTTTAATCAATCCCTGCACGGTGGTTTTCTGCTCGCCTGTGAAGACCGTATTAACACATACCCCCATATTGTCTTGAATTTCAAGGGTATTGGTGGTAAAATCGAAATTACCAGCTTCATCAAAGACGTAAATCGTAACCGGATTTATCCCCAGATCGGCACAGGTAAATATGCGTACGGAGTCATCTACATTCGCTGAATAGGCATATCTCAACATGTGTACCGGAGAACAATTATCTTCGCTTTTAGACTTAAATAATCTGGCAGGAACTTCTACCATACCGCCTCCATTCATGGCCATCAGTTCGGCCACCAGGCTACCATTAAATATGGCAGATGGTGGTTTCAGGTCTTGAACCGTAAGTAAAAAGGTTCCGTCTGATCTATTGCCACACCCATCATTGACGAATACATGAATTTTATGGGTTCCTAATGGATACATCCCACTGGCATCTTTCCCGGTGCCTTCATCCTCATAGCCACCATCATTTCCTAAATCTACTTTATAAGTGAATTGCAAATCCGTTGGCATTGTGCAATCCGTGGCACTAAATACAGGAATTGTTGCCAAAGCAGGCCCACATAGGAGCGATTCTGTACCTACCGTCAAATCCGCCAGTGGACCGAGTACCGGTGGTACTGTATCCATCACTTTTATTACCTGGGTAAAATGCCAGAATCCAGAAGATGAGCCGTAAGGATTATACTCTGAACCGTCAAATTGGCACCAATCAAAAACTTTCCAGGTTCTTAATATTTTGTAGCAGGCATTTTCTACATATTGATATAATTCATCTGAATATCTAAAAGCAATTTGCCCACAACTGTTCTTGAGATTTATTCTTGGCGAACCCGTGTTAGCTGTATCGGTTGCTGCGTTACAAGTTTTTAAGACAACATTTTCTGGCCATTTGAGGTACGTAGTATCGGTACCGTCAAATGGATTGCGATCCCGCACGAAAATCTTATGATTGCAAGTATCCGTGAGTCCGGACGCATCCATTGCAACCCATCGCCTAATGATGCACCCAACGTTGCATTCGTTTAAATCATAAATGGTGGTATCCAATTTTATGGTTGCTCCACTACAATTATCTGTAAAACCAGGTGTAGGTATATAACTCAAATCCAATAAGTCATCACTGCAATCAATGGTATCTGCATCCGGGCAATCTATGACCGGAGGTGATTTGTCCAAGACTGTTACCATCAGCATAAAATCTGCATGGTTATTTGGCCGTAGGTCATCTTCGACGGTGCCTAGAGGGACAATTTTATCATAGACTCTTAATAATACCATAACCGGTGTCCCCACATCTTCACAACAAAACTTGATGTTATCGTCAAATTTGTTATCGGGATTTCCGGTATTCGCGCAGGTGAATCCAACCGGCGCATTCAGTCTTTTCACTTTGAAAAAGACATTATACAATTCGCATAAGTCGCGGCTTCCATTATCAAATTGGGTTGCCGGGATAGTCATCATGCTTACCCCTCCATTGAATTGGAGTTCCATATCTCTTCCCTGAGCGAGTGGGGGTGTTTTATCTTCTACTTTGAGTTCAGCCATTGCACGGCCCAAATTTGAGCATCCATCATCCGCGACATATTCTACATCATAATGACCTGGCGGTACATCAAATACTCTACCTTCAGAATCTGAGGTGGCCATAAAAAAAGGATCTCCTACTTTGGAAAATACATTGATAGTTATGGTGATATCTGCAGAATCAGTGCAATTATCGAACAGAGAAGCGGGAGGTGGGAAGGTGATATCAGCAGCGCACTTATCAGTTTCAATGCACTCTTCAATTGGAGTCATCAGTGTGATAACAGGATCGGTTGAATCCGTTATTTCTATAGTTTGACAAGTATCTATTACCAAAGAGTTATCACATTTATCCATGATCAACCAGTTACGCTTGAGCTTATAACTATTAGGACAACCCAAGTATGGGATAGACGTGGACACACCAATCCATAAATTGCATTGGATATGATTTTCAACAATAGGAAAGCTATCGATCATTGGATACCCAGCCGAGGATTCAGTTGTATCCCCTAAACTGCAATCTATGATCGTATCTCCCGGAAAAGTAATGTCAGAAATATCTATCCGGGTCAGGCATATCGTATCTTTGAATTCAAATGAATTGATACCTGCATTAATCATCCATCGTCGGTAGTATTTATAATATATGGGATTACTTGTACAATGAAAAGCCTCCGTTTCAAGAGGCTGTATTAATTCAATGGACACAACATCACAGTCTCCACCTCCCATAGGCATAATATCCGCCATAGTCACCTTGGGAAACGAATCCACAGGCACTACACAAGGAAATGTATCACGTGCAGGAAAATCAATCACACATTGAGCATTAAGGTTCGTTATTGAGTTCAGTATTAAGAATAAAAGAATCGCTAGTTCCTTCATTCGGTGTTGGTTAAAAGGTCTCATCTAATTAATATTTAGACAGTTATAAATGCACAGGATTAGATCCAATACATTGAATTAGGTTCTATTTATAGCGATACTGTCTTATAGATTCTACTAGAGAATCACGTTTGGGATGAATATATTACAGAATATACTAACTTATATTTTACTGTTTAATAAAGTAATACATATGACAAAAATATGTAATATAATTATTTCACCTATACCTGACATCTGGTATTTTACAAAATATCAATTACATATATATACTAGTGATATGTCTAATAACTTGTAAACCAATAATTTTTAGCCAAAAATCGAAGTTGCGAGGTGGAATTTTGAGATTCTCTTTTAGGGATATTTTTATAGTAAAATTTACTTCATCAATAAAAAAGCCCCCTTGCACAAGATGCAAGGAGGCCCAAATTCTTTAATATAATATTTTTTTCTATTTAATCAGCACCATTTTCTGGGTTGTCCGATCCGATTTGGTCTTCAAGGTATAATAATATACTCCTCCCTGATGAAGTTTTGCACCATCTAGCTCAATTTGATGAAATCCTTTCAGCAAAGGAGTTTGATAATTCCACACTTCTTTACCAGCAATATCATAAATAGTTAACGTCACCGGACCATCCTCCATTAAATCAAAAGGAATTATTGTATTCTTGCTAAATGGGTTTGGTGTATTTTGATATAGTTTAAATGAACCATTTGCAATCAAGTCATTTTTGATAATTACCTGTCCATTTAAATCGTTCTGATCCACTGCTTCATTTACGTGTTTCGTCAGCTCTAGTCCGGTTTTAGAAATAGATAATAGTTTAACTTCATTGACCGATTCATTATGAGTCCATATTATTTTGGCAACTTGTTCTTCTTTAATCATTTTAGCGTTAACATGTAATTCGGTCAACACTCCCTCTTCCAAGTTAATACTAAACATAGCGCCTTTAAATTGTTGCCCATTTTTAGTCCATAACTCGGTATTATTTCCATTTTGTCTAGTATAGAGTTCAAGATTTGCCGGTTCTTCCTTGTTTCTCAGCGATGCTCCAGTTCGGGAAAGTGTACCATCAATATCTCCTAATTTTACACCTATAAAATTTAATGAACTCATTGGATTGGTTACCATAGCCAGATCATATGCTTCTGGAAATGGGTTTTCAAATGGATTTACTGGATTTGGAAAGACATAATTTGCATCAACAAATCTCCAGGACTTAGATCCTTCTGGCATTGCTTCTCCCCTGTTGAGAATCATAGAGCCCAATTTAAATACATCCATTACATCAATTACACCAGAACCATCCACATCAGCAGCAATCATTTTATAAGGTGAATCCAGCTCGATATTACCAGCTACATAGTTGAAAAGCATGATGTAGTCCAGGGTAGTTACCCCATCTGTAAAATGAATATCTTTATGAGGTTTGACTACATATCCTTGGTCTTTTGCAATATCAATACTGAAATTTCCTAATTGGTCAGTCATTGTAGAAACCATTCCAACTCCTTCAAAGTTTACTAATGCTTCCTGCACGGCCATTCCACCTTCGGTAACAATATTACCACTCAAGGATACCACTGCTTGCTCGCTTGAATCCTGAGGGCACATGCCTAAGTTATCCTGAAGTATCAATGTAGCTGTACAGAAATTTTCATTTCCAAATTCATCGATTACAAATATCTTTATTTCATTGGTGCCTATATCGTCACAATCCAATCTTGAAGGTTCAGCTCTAAAATCCAAATAATGGTTAGGGGTTACATTATCATAGCTCCCTGCATCAAAAAGTTTGGGATCAATTACGGTATACAGTCCATCATTGTGCCATCCAATATCCGTAACGATTTTGGTATGACAATAAGGCGTGGGCGCATGTTCGTCCCTCACCGTAATTTTTACTTTACAAGAAGTATGATTATGACATCCATCCGCTACCTTAAAAGTAACCCAATGAACACCCATAGGATAATGCCCACTGGCATCTGCACCATGGCTATCAGCATATTTTGAATCATTAGTGATATGTAACTTATCACTACAAGATCCGTCACTTAGCGAAGCGGTGGCTTCATCTAGGTCCACAAAAGCAGTTGAAGCGTTACCTGAAACAGTTACGGTTTTATCTTCTGGACACTCGATTACCGGAGCGCTTCCACCTTTTACTTTAATCAACTGGGTATGGGTCCACTTTCCATAACTATTGCTACCGTAGCCACTATTACCATAACTGTTATGATTATAAGAATAAGCATCATAATTACACCAGTCAATTACAGACCAGGTACGCAAAATCTTGTAGCAAAAATCAGGTTTATCATGATATCCTGTAGTAACAGGATAGAATATTTCATCATGATAAGAAATGCCTAGTTCACTGCAATTTCCTTTGTTAGAAAGGTGAGGATAACCATAGTGATCGCCTAAATATTTTGGATCTAAATCGGCTTCACACTCATCCGTCCAAAAATCAGCAGGCCAATATTTTACAGGTGATCCATACTCATGGCCTTTAATTTTTACTAGATATTCGCAGTAATGTTGCTTTCCACATTCATCAACTATCTTCCAGGAAACTTTTATGTGCCCAATACCACAGTTATTTAAGTGTTTTTCTTTCCAGGGACCAAAAATCTCATAATGACCATAGGAATGCACTTTTGGTTTTTTAAACTGGTAATAATGCAAATCATCACAATAGATCCATTCATCATAAGGACATTCTATGGTGAGACTATTGGATTGATAATGGTCATTTTCTACCCAAATTTTCGTATAACAATAATGCCATTTACCATAATGATCTTTGATCCTCCAGGTTACTTTGATGTGGCCTGAATAGCAATTTATGTGCTTATCTACCCAAGGGCCTTCAATATGATACCCATATCCATGAACCACTGGCTTATAATGGTTATAATCGATATAATGAATATCCGAATAGTTGACATAACCATCATGAGCACATTGAATATCTAATGATTCTTCATTATTGGCGTGACTATCAATGTTAAAACCAATCAGGATAAACCCAAGAAATAAAATGTTTTTGGAGATGTTTAATAGTAGAGATCTGTCCATAGAAACACGGGTTTTAGGGTGAAAATTAATAAATGGATAAACAAATTATAAATCGGGGGGATATATCTAAGCTGAAAGATACTAATTTTTCTTCAAGTCACCTTTTTAGCTCAATATTTTAACTTTCGCAAGATTTGTACCAAAAACAAAGAAAAAGCCCCCCTCCATAACTTTTTGGAGAGAGGCCATCCCAAAAACCGATTTTTCCTTGAAAATCAGTCCAAGTCGAATCAATAGGTGTGATTATTCAATCACCACCATTTTCTTAGTAGCTGTGTAATCCTGAGCATCAAGCTGATAGTAAAGTACTCCTGAAGCAGGCATGTCTTTCTTATCGACTCGAATTTCATTATATCCTTTTGTAAAGTCACCAGTATATTCCTTCACTATTTTACCCGTCACATCGAGTATTTTCAAACTAGCACTTCCTTTCACTGGTAATACAAATCCTATGGTAGTGGTCTTGCTGAATGGGTTTGGATTGTTTTGATACAATTCAAAGTCCCCTGTTTCAACAAGCGCATCTCCTCTGGTAAATTCTACTGAAACGTTCATCACCTGACCAGCTGCATATGCTTCTGATTTGGTGATTGCAGAATTAAACTTAAAGGCTTCACTTAAATTGACATTTTGATCTGCTCGTACGACTATATAGAATAAGTCATCTGTTTTGTCGATTGATACAGGCTCAAAGCTGTTCCAAGAAGTAGTAACCAAACCTTTCTCTGAATTAATGAATCCAAAGTTGTCTTCGCTCACATTAATACTTCCAGACTGGATTTCAGTAATCGTAACGCCATTAAGATTTATGGTGAATTGATAACCTTCCACACCTAAGAAGTTCTTAGCTCTCACGGGAATACGGAATTCTTGTCCCGCATTCAATGATTGCTCTTCAATAGTGAAGGCCAATTTAGCACCACTTGTTCTGACACTAGCACCGAGTAAACCATTGGCGAGTGCAGTACTATTGACATCTCCGATTTTTATTCCAATCAAGTCAATCAGATTTTGACCTTCGCTCATCTTGTCGATTACCACTTCAAATGGGAATCCCCAAGGCTGAGTCCGGTCAGCGAATTGATAATCTTTGGACACAAATCTCCAGGAGTCGTTATTTGGAAACTCATCATATAACCCAAGGATTAGTTTTCTCAATTCTACAATATCCAATGCAGTAACTGTATTAGACTTGTTAATATCTGCGGCAATAATCTTATATGGAGAACTCAACTTCTGAATTCCTAAGATATGCTTCTGGATAAATACAAGGTCTAACGTACTTACTCCATTGATAAAGTCATTATTTCTGACTGCTTTTACTCGGTACTGACGATCCATAGGTACACCATTGAAAGCATACAATCCATCAGCTCCAGTGGTAAAGTTTGAAAATGGATTCGTACTGGTACGAAGATCAACAGATACATCTTGAACATTTTCACTGTTTTCTGTTGATATCACCCCGGCAATTGACGCCGCTGAGCTATCATTACAAACACCATTACCCTGTATTGAAAGATACGTCTCACAGAAATCATAGTTTCCTGATGCATCCCATACATAGATAGTTACTGGAATGGTACCTACTGAATCACAAGTAAACTCTCTGGATTGATCATCAATATCGTCAGAGAATGAGAAGGTCAACTCACCTTTGTCACAGTTATCAAAGCTACCCGCATCCAAATCTTTCGCCCATACTTTAATAGCTCCTGTGGTAGGCATTAATACAGTAGCTATACCATGGTAACAGTAAGGAGTAGGCTTCTTACAATCTTTCACTTCAAAATCAACATAACAAGTATCTTCATTTCCACACTTATCTGAAGCAATCAGATAGGCCCTATGCAATCCTACTGGGAATTGTCCTTTCAATCGATTTTGATCACTTTCTGAGCTATAGATATAATCATCTTCATCTCCACCTATGAATGGATCCACGTACCATCGGTAAGCGATCTCATCAACAGGGGTACACTCATCTGTGGCAGTACCTAATTCGTAATCCACAATAGGTAATATACAATCTTCATCATCTATACAGATCTCAAAGGGATCAGAACAAGCCAGCGTCGGTGCATTTCCATCATATACTTTGATCACTTGTAGATAAGTCATGATACCATCACCATTATCTTTCAGTTTTCGATATATACATGGTCTTTCTTCACCAGCTCTAACTCTGTCATCAACAATTACTTCTGCATAACGATCGTGCAAATCAGGATTGTAAACACACCAGTCAATAATTGTCCAGGTTCTGAAGATTTTATAACAAGCTTCATCCACAATATCAAACTTTTGATCTTCATAATTTACTCCAATAAATTCACAATCATCATCACTAATGATAGGATATCCGACCCCATCCTCAGAAGCTTCGAGTATAGGACTAGTAGTACAATCTACTAATGTATCCCCAGGGAAACATACTTCAAAGTCAGAACGGGCCTTAACCACTATCTTCTGATAACATACTGAAGAATTATCACAGTAATCGTACACCGTCCAGGTTCGGGTTAAGTAACCATTTCCACACTCATTGAGATAAGTTTTTGTATCGGTCACAATATCTTTCACTCCGCAATTATCATCAATAACTGGTTCATCAAATTGCTCTGTAGGATCAGGCTTGCCATATGAAGGATCATCGTATCGGTCAAGTAACAACCACAGTCGGCAATAGACTGGCTCCCAGTTTACATTTTCGTAACAAGGATCATGTCCATAACTGTGATCATCTCCATAAACACTATGACCAGGACCGGCATAGTAACCATGTTTTCCACCATTCCAAGGATAATCATACGCATCCGGATTACAACAGAATGGATCTGAATGGCGCTCTACTGAAATATTTCCAAGCACCTCTATTAGATCTGAATTCCTGAGGGTATGTAAGGTCTTCGGATTATCAAAGGTTTTAATGACTTTATCAATGGTAATAGTATCCCAATAAGGCACACCATCACAGAAGATAGTCTTATCATCCGGTGCATCACAAATTGGAGCAACTTTATCATCTTTGATTATCTCCACCATACAGTCGTTATACAAATGTGGGAATGTGTACCTGCTTTCACACAATATTGCTAGTTCAGGATACTTAGCCAGATTTGCTTTCCATTGTAGATACAGCGCATAGTATTTGTCTGTAGGTTCCTGATGTCTCTGGAATTCACAACAAACATAATTATGCTCCACTACATGCGTGTAATCACCTACTAATTTATTCTCTGCAGTATTTATTGCGAAAGTCAAAGGCAAACATTCCTCATCAAAATCATAAACTAAGTCATCATAGTTACAACCTAAATAAGGTCGTGGACTTTCATAATGCGTATATCTATGATAATTGACTTTGAAGAAACATGCAAAGTCATCATATACATTGAAGCAGTACCAGTTATGCTTAGTTCCTTTGAATATATGCGGATCGTATAATGGAAGACCACAAGCTTCATAAACTCTCAACACAACTGTATCTCTTCCACAATTTGACAGATCGATATAATCATTAAAAACATAACAATTAATCCAATGCTCAATGGTTTCTTCGATTTCATCTTTCTGCGCATGGTATGCATAATGTCCGAGACATTCTTCATACTCAGTTCTCCAATGATTTCTCCAGTATTCAATAGAATCCATTGAAGCTACAGCAAAGTGCAGTTTATTACAACAATTGTCATGACTTCCATCATCAAGACTCTCAGCATATACTCGAGCCCAGCATTCTTCTGGATCAAGCGTAACTTGAGTAATTTCATCACATATCGGTGTAGGTGGTTGTTCATCGACTACATATACAATTTGTTGTACTGTAGTTGAGTTGAGACATCCATCGATCAATATTAGATTGACGACGTGCCAGCCAGCCGGTAAGTAAATACGTTCCTTGGTCCCGGGTTTTATCTCCCCAGAATAATAGAGGCCTTGAGATACACCATGTCTGGCAGGTACTTCTACTGAGTATCTAACCGTCACCTCATCAAATGCATTCCAGCATTCTTTGATAATAGGTGGTCGCACTAGATCCACATGAGCTTTACATTCATGCTTACTGGTATAGCCATAGATTGTATCAATTTTGGCAAGATCAACTACAGGTGCCAACGTATCAATAATCTTAATCCATTGGGTGCATACTGTGTCTTCTTTTGAACACCAATCAACAATCTTCCACTCTCTACGGATTTTGTAAGTATGCCCACAAGCTTCAATTATATGATCTTTGTAATGGGCATAGATCTGACAGAAAGCGGTATTTGGCCATACATAGACTGTATCACCATCATTCAATACAAATGGCGGATCTACCAGGCCAATACTGTTCCCTAACGGATCGATAATAGGTTTTGGAATTCGCTTTCCATCTACAATATCATAATACATAGTATCCTGAAGTCGTGGATCGCAACATTCCAATAGAGTATCCGGGGGACAAACCAGGCTATCCAGAGTCTCTCTTTCAATATAGAGCGTCTGGTCACAAGTTTGTGAATTTCCCCAAATGTCAAGAGCTCGTACTGTTCTTTCAATACGACCTACAAAATTTAGACTGTCACAATTATAATCGATCCAGCGATGACTGATAATTTCAGTCCTGGCGGGATACATACAATTGTCAGTCGGTTCTATTAAAATCGCAGGATATTCTTCAGCTATAAAACAACTGATGGTATCATCCCCACACATAATTTGGGGAGGATACTTGTCCTCGATTTTAATTCGACCCCAACAGGAATTGCCTGAAACAGTATCTCGCACTCTATAAATGAGTGTATACTGTATCAATCGCTTGTCGACCATGTTGGGAGCCAAGTCAACTGTAAGATCTGGGTACGGATAATCTATTTCAACTACTAAGTTTGAATCAGCACAAGCTGTGAGATCACCATTTAAAACATCAGCTACTTCGACCGTACGCATACAGGCAGAATCCATACTGATGTTAACCAAATCGTTACAATTTAATTTACATTCCTGAGCAGATAAATTATCCAACCCAATCAATGTAAAAAAAGCGGTCAATGTAAACATTAGCTTTTTCATGAAACATCGGTTTTGGTTAATACAAATCATTTTTTGTCATTTAATTACTAAATAGCAGCTATCGAAAAATCCATAACTGTTTATTCGCAAAACATTCAATGATATATAAGAAAGGAAAGACAACTTTAAATCAGTGTAAATATCCATTTATATATATCAAATATGTTTTGAGATTATTAATTATCGTAATATGTTCAAAACTTATGCCAGAAATACTTAATGTTATACATTAAGCAAAAATTTAATAAGTTTTTTCTGTAATATATAAAGGGAATAAAAAGGAAAGTTGATATTAATAATTATCTTAATATCAATTAGTTATGCATAAATGCATAATAATAAGCAGCGGTCACTTTTTGGGGATCGATACGGTGAAATAAAGGGAAATGAAATGGAATAATTTACGTGTTTAGCGTTATTCCTCTAGCTCCAGATCATCGTCTAGTTTTACTCGCTTTGGAGTTCGGTTAAGGCTGAGCCCAATAGTAAGTTCATGCGAACCATTGTTGTATACCTGAAAGCCTCCCAAACCTATATCATAAGAATATGAAAGTCGGAAATTGTTCACTCTAGTTCCAATTAAAAAGGCTACTTTATTTCCTGCACCTAATGAATAACCAAGCCCTCCGATAAGTTGATCATCTAAGAAAGAAAGTTTCACATTAAGATCAGCAAAGAAAGGTGAATCTTTAAGTCTCCTTAATAGGATGGAAGGTTCTACTTTAAAATTATAATCTTCTATGATAAATCGATGTCCGAGTAAAAGTGTAAAATACTTAAAGAACGTATTGTCTGTATCCGGAGTCATTACCGTCGCTTGATCAATCCTAGCTCGAATCAAATTAGGTACCGAGAAACCAAAAATAAACCGTTCCTGGTATTCAGCATAGAACCCAATGGTTGCATCAAAAAATTGAATACCATCAATAGCTTCTTCCAATACGGCATCACCCGGTTCGTAAAAATCACTCAATAAAGATCTGTTAGACAAACGATTCTGTTGAAATTCAGTTGTCAATCCAGCACTCATCTTAAATTCATTTACTTCAAATTGATACGCATATGAAAGTTGAGCTCTATATCGCTGTAGCTCACCCAAATTCTCACTGAATAACATGGCACCCAATCCAACACGATCTGCCACTAATCCATCATAACTTAGGGTAAAGGTTTTAGGTGCATCTGCAAAGGTAGCATGTGAGTTTTTATATCCAAATAACAACTCGTGGCTACCCGAAAATCCGGTATACGCAGGATTAATAAATACCGGGTACAAATGAGCCTGAGAATAGACTCCTCTGTCCTGAGCTTGAATACTTATGATTATTCCTACTGTAAATAAAACTGAGTATATAATTTTATTCATGGATTTATAATTACCGGTGTAAAATTAATTTAGTCTTCTTAAGAGAGTAACACTGTTCTTGTATACTCTTTTGTCATTATTGGACAATGTAACGGTCAATACCCAGAAATAGACACCGTCCGATAAATCTGTACCACTTAAATCAGTACCTCTCCAAGTATTATCATAATTAGCTTGTTCGAAAATCATTTGTCCCCAACGATCAAATATTTCTATGTTATTTTGATTTTGGGTGGCACATTGGATAAATAATTCATCATTTTTACCATCACCATTTGGGGTAATAACTTTTCTAGACTCAAAACATTCTCCAGCTATAATAACAATATTATCTTTTATTTTTTGACACCCGTTAGCATCTGTAACGGCCAAAACCAATTCTTGTCCTTCAGTCAAACCGCAAACTTTTGGAGTCGATTGATTGATGGGTTGCCATTGAAAAGTATAGGGTGCTCGTCCTCCTTGCACGATGGCATCAGCACATCCATCCTGACTCCCACTGGGAGCCGTAACATCAACCGTTATTTGAAGTTCAGCAGGTTCACCTACAGTCACGGAACCATTAAATACATTACCGGTATTATCCGTAACAGTTACTGTATAATCTCCACCAGATAATCCGGATATGGACTGAGAAGTTGATCCTTCGCTCCAATTGAAGGTGAAAGGTGTTACCCCGTTTTGTGGAGTGGCATCTACACGTCCATTTTCATCACCATTACAGCTCACATCAGTAACATCAAACTCTACTCTAAACATTTCTTCTGGTACATCAAACATAAATACTTGTTGACATCCATTGGCATCAGTAACCGTTACTGAGTAACTCCCTGCTTCAAGACCATCAATGTCTTGAGTAGTAGCATTGTTGCTCCAGGCATAGGTATATGCTGGTTGCCCACCACTTACCGTCAGATCAATGGCACCATTGCTACCATCCGAAACATCGGTGATATTGGCTTCTGCAGTCAACGCAGCAGGCTCAACAATTTCATAAGGGCCTCCAGTGAATGTACTACTTTGGTTATCTGTAATCGTAACGGCATAAGAACCTGATGCTAAATCAATAATATCTTCAGTAGTTGCTCCATTACTCCAAGCAAAAGAGTAAGGCGATTCACCACCGCCTACGGTAATATCTATAGCTCCGTTGGCTTCGCCTCCACAAGCTATTTGACTTATTTCAGTTGAAACGACTTTTAATCCAAGTGACAAGGTAATATCCAGGGAAGCAGCGCATCCATTTGCATCCGTAACGGTTACACTATATGCACCCTCTCCTAAATTAGTTCTGTTGGATGTTTGGGCTCCATTATCCCATTGAATCATATAATCAGGTGATCCATTTGCGATATTTAGTGCAATTGACCCATCCGTAGCGCCTGCTGCCGACGGATCCGTGATGGTAGGAATGATCGAAATCGCCGCATCACTTAAAATTACATCTTGTCCCAATGAAACCGCACTATTATCACTATCTGTAATAGTTACATTGTATGTTCCCGGAGGTAAATTACTAATATCCTCATCCGTAGAACCATTAGTCCATAGGTAAGTATAAGGAGGATTTCCTCCAAATACCGAAATATCAATAGAGCCATTAGCTTGACCTGAACATGGGTTGAGCGCTGATGCCAAAACCACTGAATAGGTGCAGGATCCAATTGAAACCGTTCCATTGTTTAATTGAGCATCAATGGTCATTGTTGTATTGGACACTTCAAGAACTATTGGATCTTCGGTCAGTCGAATTTGAGAGCTAGTCTCACATTCACCAATCGCCGTAAAACACAAGTCATAAATCTTAGTACCATCATCAACACTTGAACCATTCACTAAGTCATCCGCTGTCCAAACGAAGGTAATTACTCCATTGGCCGCATCCTGGGTTCCAAAAGTAAGCGCCAAGTTGCTATTAAATATAAAATTTTGAATATCGTTATATTGAAGTGCTGCCGGATCAAATTGGATACTGTGTTGAACACTAATGATGTTGCTAAAACCAGTTACTTTTACCGGTACACATATTTCACCCCCCATATTAGCCACTACATCATCCACTGAAATAGTAAAACCTCCACCACCAACAACCTCGCCTATATTTACCCGACCATCATTTTTAGTTACCGTCAATACCTGCTCCAAATCTGAAATCTCTATAGAACGGGGTTCATCGGAAAACGTAAAATCACTGAACTGACCATCATTACCTATTGCCGTAAAGCATATTTCATAAATTACTGTTCCATCTGCGAGAGAACTTCCGTTAACAAAATCTGATGTATTCCATGACATCGTAATAATTCCTTCAGAAGCATTATTAGTACCAAAAGTTAAGCTGATAGGCGTGCTGGCAGATTCAAAAATAAAATTTCTCACTTCTTTAAATTGAAGCACTGCTGGATCAAAATTGTGGCTAAGTTGAAATGTCAAAATATTATTAAAATTTTCAACACTAACTTTTACGCATACTTCTTGACCTGGTTGAACAGTTTCTGTGGATGCATTTAATACAATTTGTGCATTCAATAAGAACGGAAATGAAAATAATGCTAGGAAAACTAATTGTCTAAATATTTTCATATTTTCTGAATTTGGAATTGTTCCAATCTGTATTTTAAAAATTCGTGCAAAGATACAAAATTGAATCAGATAAAATATTACTACCATTAAACGCTATAAATACTAATATCTTATACGAACTCATAACTATAATAGGTCAATTTCCAATAGAACTTATTATAGATTTCTTTAATACATCCAAAATTGTTCCAAAAAAGAAAAATCACTAATTCATAGTCAAATTAAAGCAAAAAAAAAGCCTGAATGCTTTCGCATTCAGGCTTTGTATATACTATGATTGTTTAATCGATGAGAATCATTTTCTTAGTGGCTACAAAATCTCCACTTTCCAACTGATAGTACAATACTCCAGTGGCAGCGATATCCTTTTTAGCTACTCTTATCTGATTATATCCTTTATTAAAGTCTCCTTGATAAAGTTTAAGTACTTTACCTGTCACATCGATAATTTTCAAAGTAGCTTCACCATTTTCAGGTAAAGTAAATCCTATCAATGATTCATTATCGAATGGGTTAGGATTGTTTTGATAAAGTGCATAATTGCTTGACTGTATAACTTTATTGTCCTGAGTAAATTCAAGCGCGACACCCATAATACCGTTACCGTTATAAGCTTCCGCTTTGGTTACAGTAGAAGTCAGATCAATCAAATCACTAAGCTGACCTCCTTCGGTTGCAATGAATTTCAAAGTAAATAAAGCATCATCGGAAGTTGTTCCTCTGGAAGAGTTCCAACTTGTAGTTACAAGTGTTTTATCGCTTGTAAGTATTCCAAAGTTATCTTCAGTCATGTCCAGGGATGCTCCAACTACATCTGCAAATTGCAGACCTGTCAGGTTCATCGTGAACTGATAACCTTCAATGTTATTGAAATTCTTACCGTATACATCAACAATCACTTCCTGACCAGCCTCCACAGCTTGCTCTTCAATCTGGAATGTAAGCTTATCAGCACTATTTCTAATCTGAGCATTTAGCAATGAATGCGGAATGGCTGTTTCATTAACATCTCCGATTTTCACTCCTACAAAGTCGTTGCCATCTACTTTGTCACCGCTTATGGTTATACTTTCTGCAAAACCCCATGGTTTAGTAGCGTCCGCAAATTCATAAGCTTTGTCAACGAATCTCCAACTTGTATTATTAGGAAATTCATTATAGATACCCAAGATCAACTTTCTCAATTCAACTAAGTCAAGTGCAGTCACACTGCTTGAGTTATTGATATCAGCAGCAATCATTTTATAAGGACTATCCAATTTCTGGATACCTAAGATATGCTTCTGAATAAATACTAAGTCTAATGTGCTTACACCATTGTCAGCTTCATCATTACGCTCGGCAGTCAAATCAAATGATTGATTCATACTTACGCCTGAGAAAGCAAACTTACCATCTACTCCAGTTGTGAAGTCTCTAGATGCGTTAAAGGTTACTTTCGCAAATTCCACTGCTTCAGCAGTTTCAGTAGCAAGTGAACCTGTTACGGTGGTAAAGTTTCCTGAACTATCCTGACAAGCATTTTCGCCAGGCTGGATCAACAAGTATGTTTCACAGAAGTCGAAGTTACCTTCATCATCCCAAACATATACCGTCACAGTTTGCTCACCAAGATCTGCACAAGAGAATACTCTGGATGAACTACCACCAGCGCATACATTCGCGAATCCAGAAGTATTTGTTGTGAAAGTACTATCATCTTCAGGAGGTATTTCTGAGAACGTAAATCTCAAGTCACTCATATCGGTACAGTTATCATAACTACCAGCATCAAGATCACAAGCCCAAACCGTTACTTCACCCGTATAAGGCATAATCACGGTAGCAATTCCATTATAACAATAAGGAGTTGGTTTCTTGCAATCGATAATATCAATTGTCAAGTGACAAGAGTCCTCGTTACCGCATAGATCTCTAGCGATCAAGTAAACTGGGTGACTTCCTACTGGTAATGTTTCATCCAATACGTTGCCATGACCATAAATGAAGGTTTCTCCCTCTCCAAATGCATCTATCACGTACCTGTATTGGAAATCTTCTGGATCATCAATACAAGCATCTGTTGCAGAACCTAATTCATACACTACATCTATCTGATCACAATCCTCATCATAGATACAAGCAGTATAATCATCGGCACATACCACAACTGGTGGAACACCATCAATAATCTTGATTACTTGCAGGTAAGTCATGTAACCATCACCATCATCTTTCAGATTACGGATCACACATGGTCTATCCGGCCCAGCAACACAGGTATCATTTACAATTACTTCTGGATGTCTAGAATGAATATCCGGATCGTAAACACACCAGTCAATTACTGTCCATGTTCTAAGGATTTTCCTACAAGCTTCATCATTAATATCAAATTCTTGATCTTTATAGTTAATACCAATCAATTCACAATCATCATCCTTAACGGTAGGATATCCAGCACCGTCTGCGGTAGGCGTGATATCAAACCCATCATTACAATCAACCAATACATCTTCTGGGAATTTAACTTCAAAGTCAGATCTTGGTTTGATATAAACTCGTTGGTAACAAGTCGTAGAATTGTCACATTTATCTGTAATAGTCCAAGTTCTGGTCAAAGTACCTACACCACATTCATCTAATTCTCCAGAATCTACTGAATCAATGGTATAAGTCCAACAGTTTTCAAAAACGGTTGGTGTACCGAAATACTGATACGGATCAGGTTTAGCATAACTAGGATCATCATACTGATCCAACAATAACCAAATTGAACAGTAAATAGGCTTCCAAAGTTGTTTTGCCGAGTGCTCATCATGATCATAAATACTTAAATCATGACAGTCATAATAACCATAGTTGTAATGTGGACCATGATAGTAACCATAGCCAGCTACATCCCAACCATCCGGATCAATATCAACTTGTGCTACATATCTACTTCCGCCACAGTAATTATCATGTGTACTCACTTTATTAAATGTACTTGCTAGAATATCAGAAGCATAACAGACATCATGTGCGAATTGTGGACATGAGAAATCATAAGTTACAGTTCCCACTTTCAAGCTTCCTTCATAAGGAACACCATCACAGTAATAAATCACATCATCAGGCACTTCACAAACCGGTGCCACTTTATCATCCTTACGGATTTCCACCATACAGTCGTTGTACTTATGCTGGAAGTAATACCTCAAATCACATATTTCAGGTAATTCAGGATACTCCTTCTGCAATTCTTTCCATTTATTATAATAAGGATGATCTGAATCATACTGATAATCACAACAAACACGGTTATGGAAAGGCATATGTTCTCCATTTTCACAACCACCATCCATATCATCTCCTCCATGTCCATTTTCAAAATCGCTGCTAGTTGTTACACCAGTCGGTATCATATTACAATCACATCCTGAATCATAGACATAATTATCATACTCACAACCTAGTTCTGGTCTTGGGTTCTGATAATGTGCAAACTCATCATAATGAATCTTGAAGAAGCAAGCATAATCATCGTATAAGTTAAAACAGAACCATTGGTGCTTAGTACCTGCGAATATGTGTGGATCGTATAACGGTAATCCACAAGCTTCATATACGCGCATCACTACGGTATCCGTGCCACATTCACTTAAGTCAATGTAATCATTAAATACATAACAATTAATCCATTTTTCAATGATGTCATCGAAATTAGGCTTGTAATGATGGTAATAATACTCACCATAACATTCTTTATATACATCCGCCCAGTAATTTCTATAGTACTCGATAGAATCCATCGAAGCAACCGCATAATGTAACTTATCGCAACAATTATCATGGCTTCCGTCATCTAAATCAATGGCATCCACCCGCGCCCAACACTCTTTTGGATCAAGAGTCACTTGCGTGATCTCATCACAGATTGGTGAAGGAGGCGTATTGTCGTAAGCATAAACATAGTTTTCAGCATATGCTTCATTCCAACAAGGATCTCTAACCACCCAGTCTACATGAAACCATCCAGCTGGCAGATAGATAATTTCGGTTTCATCCAGTCCCATTTCATTGGTGATAACTGTTTCCTTGCCTGGATGATCCTTGTCAAAATAGCGAATCGTATAGATAGCTCTAATTTTATTGAGCACGCTACTTTCACTAGCTCCTGTATTCTTAACCCATTTCAATCCACATTCTTCAGTAACTACCGGAGGTATCAATTCAACATGTGCTTTACAGTCATGAGGCTTGATTGTAGTAGTTATATCTTTTGGGTGATCCACAACTGGTGGTTTCTTGTCGACAATCTTGATCCACTGGATACAAGTAGTGTCTCTTCCTTCACACCAGTCATAAATGATCCACTCTCTTCTTATTTTATAGGTCCAAATAATTTTAGGACTCATATTGTGCATCGTACCACATGTTGGGATGATGTGATCTTTATAATGAGCAACTATATTACATTTCCCATACGGATTATAGCTATTCTCATCATTCGGTTCATCACTATCCAAGTGCCCTATCCATCCATCATGCTGAATATATGGAGGAGGTACCAATCCTTTGCTATAGGTACTATGTTCCTTAGTTGGATCTTTTTCAATCAATACTTTTGGGTGCGCATAGCCCCACTCATCATACCAAACAAGTTCATCTTCCCACAAGTCTTCAACATCATCATTGTATGAGTCAATAGAATCCTGACAGCACTCTATAGTATATAGTGAATCAATGCAGACTAATGAATCAAGATATTCTCTTAATATATATAATCTTTGACTATCACACTGGAATGTATTTCCCCATTGGTCGGTTGCAAGTACGCTTCTTTCGATATACCCAATGAATAAAGCGCTATCACAATCATAATCGTACCATCTTTTAGATAATTCTTGTGGTGTGATTTCATAACCACAATTATCACTGGTCGCCACTAAACCAAAGTTTTCAGCTTCCCAGCAATGAATCGTGTCATCCTCACATGTAATTTGTGGAGGAAATTTGTCTTCCACTTTTATATAGCCCCAACACGAATTTTGAGTAATTGTATCAATTACTCTATAAATATATTCGCCGCCGACCATCCAACAATCCACCGTATCTTTATTAGGATACATATTTTCGAAAGATGCATATGGATAGGCTACTTCCACCACATAGTGGCAGCCGAGTGCAGCGTCAAGACCATTCATAACGTCAAAAGGAGTAAGTCCTCTTTTGCCATTGCTGCCCAAAGAAATGTTCACTAAATCATTACAATTCAATTTACACTCATCGGTGTGATCTTCTTCAATCGTGATTTCAAGAGGCACGGTAGCCAAATCAGTAGAGAACATCATTAACATGACTGTAAATCCTCTAGTACCAGAAAATTCTCTGATCTGTGCTGTAGAAAAGTTATGCCCATCACGCTGGCTATCAAATAGAATATCCTCAGAACTAGCTATGGTTCCTGATACTGGTATGTCAGAAGTAATTCTGCCAGTACAAGAAGTATTTGCCAAATTTTCGTTAATGTAACCGTCCAGAATCATTAACCGACCGGTAACAAAACGATCATTTGCAAATCCAATTGAAAAGTTTTGAAGAAATTTTAGGTTAATAGTCTTACCCGCCTGAGGCATAATATGGGTTATAGACTTACAATGATAATAACCAGGTTCAAGTGCAATACCTGATCCGAAATTATCTACACAGTCACCTATCTGCCAGGCTCCCATCACAATGTCACCATTGTTAACATGCAACTCCTCAACTTCACACAGGCCGGCTAGCTGGTGTGTAGCTTGCTGAGCCATGAGGTTTGAAAAGAATAGCATAAACGCTAAACTACATAGCGTACTCAAAAATGTAAAATTCGTTTTTCTCATGAGCTATAATTTGAATTATCAAATTAAACAATCAATTAGTAAAAATGTAAGTTTTGGTATTTCTAAACGGAATAAAGACTGCAAAAAGCAGACCAATTCCACTTCACAAATTTAGATTAATTTATTTCGTGGCTAATACCCACATTCGGGTATATTTCATATAGAATTAATAACAAATGCATATAGTGCTAGTAATGAATTTTTTATAGATTCTCTTGGTGTTAATATAGACGCTAAAAATGGATTTTATTAAAAAAAAAATAAATACATATATTTTTATATATGACACCATGATCAACAAAAAATTCAGATTTTGCTATTAAAATTTACTCATTTGGAGCTCTAGTGCCTTTTTTATGAGGCTTGCAGTGTTATTTACCGCCAACTTTCTCATGATGTTTTTGCGATGGACGCCTACCGTTTGATCACTGATATACAGGTGATTAGCTATCTGTTTATTGGTTTTAGCATCAACGATTAATGTAAGAATTTCTTTTTCTCTTTTGGTAAGCTTATTGGCCAGATGAAATGCATCTCCCTGTAGGTCAAATGAAGATTCATGCCGAACATCAAAATTTCTTTTGAATAGTCTAACTCCTTTTCCCAAATAACTTTCTCCAATTTTAACTGCCTTAATAGCCTCGATCAATTCTTCAAAAGTATTATTCTTAAGAACATATCCGGCGGCACCATTTTGCATACAATCTTTTACGAGTTTTTCCTGAGAATAACTCGTAAGAATAATTATATCTATAGACTTGCTTATTTTCTGAACTTCTTGAATAATTTCCGCGCCATGTATATCAGGTAAGTTTAGATCAAGAAGTACTAAATCTGGTAACTCACCTACCAATGAGTCCATAAAATCTTTGCCATTGTAAAAACATCTAATAATACGGCAAGCAACTATATCAGTCTGCTCTAAAATGTGCTTGAGAGCGATACAAAATATCGGATGATCATCAACTATACATATGCTCAATGATTTGCTCATAAAAAAAGGTTATCAAACGGTATTTTGAAAATCAAATATGAATAAGTGTAATGTATAAATTAGGGATAGTAATCAATAATATACTAATATTTTAGTCATTTCCCTAATTATAAAATACCTTTATAAAAAAAAGGATTATTATCAATTATTTAGGCTATATTTCTTTTAGATTATTAACACTAATTTTCAAATATGTTCCTTTTACAGGATTGTATCGATTTTCTAATTTTCTTGCTTATTTGCTGCAAAATAGATTTGGTTATAGAAGGCATATAATTGAAACAAATCTCAATTATGCACTACCTAATCTAGATGCCCTTACCAAAGAACAGATAATAAAAAAATATTATCGCAACATTACGGATCTTTTAATAGAATCTATTAAAGCCTGCACATTAACCAAAAAAGAATTTGATAAACGCTTCAAAGTGGTAAATCCTTCATTGGTAGAGAGCTATTACATCAATTCAAAAAATATTATGATCGTCACTGGCCATATCGGAAATTGGGAATGGGGTGCTACTCTTATTGGGAGTTATGTACCACACTTAAGTTATGGTATTTATAAGTCTCTTTCAAATCCGCTAATTAATCGATACATATTAAAAACCCGATCTAGATACGATACGATTTTAGTTGAGATGAAGGAAACCGGCAAAATTTTCAAGCAGAATTCTTCTGAGCCTTACGCGATCATTTTAGTCTCAGACCAAAGTCCGAATAATATGGACAAGGCAATATGGGCATCTACCTTTGGCAAGTCGACTCCCTATGCCCATGGAATGGATGATATCAGCCGAGAACGAAATTTACCAATTATTTATGCAGATATAAAACAAGTGAGTCGTGGCAAATATGAACTTACGTTTTCACTACTATTAGAAAACCCGCAAGATTTTGACCGAGGCCATGCTACCAATTTATTTTCCAAGAAAATTGAAGAACTTGTCCATGAGCGAAATGCTGACTGGCTATGGTCTCATAAAAGATGGAAAAAAATTCAACCACCAATCTATTGATCCAATTAATTTTTCAGCAATTTCCGGAATGCGGTCCTATCGCCCATTTCTAATTGGATAGTATATATACCCGGAGCCAGTTTTGAGTTAACCTCAACATTGAAGGTATTTACACCCCGAACCAGGATTTGGTAGTTTTCAGAGACTTCTTGACCAAAAACATTGGTTAAAGTGATCTTGGTATGGCCTTCGTATAGTGAATATACTTTCAAATTTATGTACGCTTCAAAAGGAGTTGGATAAGCAACCATATCCAAATGCCTTTCGGTAACAACCACTTTTGAATTTGGGAGATCTTGGTGTGGTGTAGCAATGAATACGTTCTCCTGCATCAGATCAATGTTGGTATTTCTCCTGATGATATCGGAAAACTTAGTGCTGCGTATAACTTGCTTATCATCTTCCGTTAACTTTGGATCAATTTCAAAAAAGAATCTATCGCCATCTCTTAATTCGAGAAATTGTAATCTTAAGATTTCGTTCACGGTAGGACCAAATAAAGATTCCGGCATATGGTCTTCAGCAAGCATGCCTACCCAAGCATCCACATCATCTACAGATGTATAAATGTCTTCCAGAATTTTAGAGACTTCTATTTTAGAAGTAATTTCATTAAAAGAAGATATTATAGGTAAGTTAAGGGAGGTTCGAACCGTTTGGTAATCCGGAATACCCCGTTCCCTACCTCTAAAAATGTTAATAGCGGCTAGGTCAAGTCCACCGTATCCAGGGCTGCCGAATAAAAAATTTCTTACTTCATCTACCACTTTACAATCAAAATCTTGCTGCAACTGTGTAGCCATCCCTTTAAATAGTGGATCGATACCTCCGCCGGTAATAAGTTCGATAGGATTAAAGAAAGCATTCCTCAATAATAAATTACCTTGGGGCATTTCACTACCGTGCTCATCCATTCTGTAAACCTGACTATTTATTAAGGTATGGCCCATTCTAAAAGCTGCCGCTGAAAATTCATTACTAATGGAGGGATTAATACTGGGATCGTAACCATTATAAGCAGGTAATTTTATTCCCATGGCCGGCAACCACTCCTCAAAGGTTATATTTTGGATGTAACCTATTACCATTCTTCGAGCCTGTTGGTAAATATCTTCATCACTCCATGATGGATTTTTAGAAGCTATTTCAGAAGCTAATCGATTATGTTCTTTAACAAATAATATATGGGTTGCAGTTAAATATAAGTTTTCATTGGCTCTGAGGTCTCCAGCAATCATCATTTTTTGACCGGATCTCGTATCGTCGGCCATAAACGGAGCATTTTTATCTCTTGGACTATTAAACTCTCCATCTTTTGTCTCAAAAGGTAAAAGATCACCTGATGACAATTTCATTTTACCTCCTTCAAACGTTCTAAGCCAATCCGCTCGGGCCTGGTCTGAACCATAAATACCTGAACCATCAATAAATGCGGTTATAATATTAATATGTTCTCTGGGGACACCAGCGGCCGATCCAGTTTCTGGATCATAGGATGATCGGGTAAATGGAATGATCGAACCAAGAAAATCGTTTGGAGGTAGTACGATGGGCATAAATTCATGATCATTATTAGGCACTAAAGTAATATCGTGATCTAAGAATTGTCCAAACACCCAGACATAGGCGCTTAAGCCCAATGGATCACCGATAATTTCTTCTTGAGCAAATAATGAATTGGAAATTTCTCTAGGATTCATTCGATCCATTGGAGTCTCTACACCATCCGCATACATAGCGCTTCCAATCCTCTTTAATTGTTGGCCAACTGCTCCATAGCTAGGATTCTGTAAATTATTGTTCGAACCATCAAAGGCTCGAATATCATTTTGTGCAAAAACACCAAACGACAAGGCCACAAAAGTCAAGCTGAGTAACCTTCTTACCATCGACAAATACTTTTCATTCTCAGGATCATAAATTCGGTTGCTTAAAAAATGCTGCGGGGTAATTTGTGCCTTTTTACAGCATATTTTTATTAAAAGCAAAGATAACTTTTTTGTTGTTACCTCCATTATTGTGCCTAATTTTTTAATGTTAAAAATAGATGTCCCAGCAGGTCTAAAACATCACAAAGATTAGTAATCCTAATTACGGGAAAGAATGCACTTACCGGTAAATATATAAACAATATATCTAACTTGTAAATTAATGTAGAATAATAACTTATGTTAAGAATAATCCAATATTAGTTTAATTTTTAGAGGTATAAATAATACCAAAGGTTCTGACCTAAGTATTTTTAGGAATAATTTTAACCTTGAATTGACAAAAAATTGAGAATTGAGGATTATTTATAAATAAGGCTAACATTTATTACTTTCAGCAGTTATTAATACCGAGTATTATTCAAATTAATTGAATTGGCAATGAGGACTAATCTTTATGTACTATTTTTTTTGGTAAACGTGAGCTTAAATAGTCAAGAATGGACTTTGATAAATAGTTCTGAGCAACCTAACGGAATTGAATATAATACTAAAAGTACCTTATTCAGGATAGATCCTATAAATTTTACTGACATTTTAAAGATCGAAGGTAAAACCATTTTAAACTTACCATCTCATTTGTTTAGTGAAGAAAATTTAATAGTAGAAACTTACCAAATATTTGAAGAAAATATTGCGAAAAAATATCATTCTATTTTCACCTTTAAAGGTAAAAAGAATCATCTTTCTGTTTACGGTTCTTCTGGCCCTAGCGGATTATATCTATTGGTTCATGATGGACCAAAAACTGCATTCATCGAACCCACTTCTACTCCTTCTATCTATCAATATATTCAGAAAAGCCGCTTGCTCAAATCCAATGCGCAAATCCTTGCACAATTTCAATGCAACACAAAAAATGAACCTAGCGCTGTTTGGGAGGGCAAGCCATATATAAAAGGTAATCCTAGGAATCAAAAAGCTGAAAATGATCTATACAGATACCGATTAGCTATGGCAACTACCGGTGAGTTTGGCCAAGCCAAGGGCAATACCAAAATCAAGGTAATGGAGGAAATCGTTAAAATTATCAACCGTGTAAATGCGATTTTGGAACGGGATCTGGGAGTGACCCTCCAATTGATTGATAATACAGACACCTTATTTTATCTTGATGGTAACTCCGATCCTTACACGAATGGAAATACTGATGAGTTGATTAAGGAAAATCCATCCGTGGTTAATAATATTATTAAAACAACTAACTATGATATTGGGCACGTTTTCGGTACTAATTCAGGTGGACAAGCATGGCTTGAAGGAGCTTGTGGTGGTCAGAAAGCTGCAGGAGCTACCGGTACCTTTGGACCTTATTCTGGCAATTTGTTTTATATTATAGTAGCGCACGAGTTTGGACATCAGCTAGGTGCCACCCACGCATTTAATCGCTGTGATGATGAAAATGAAAGTTCTATCACTGCCTATGAACCAGGAAGTGGTAGTACTATTATGTGTTATGCTGGTGCAAGTAATTGTGGTGTTAATTATATTCAGAATGTCAATGATGAATATTTTCACGTTGCGTCCATAGAGCAAATAAGGAATTTTACACGTTTGGGCAGCGGGAATAAATGTGCTGAAATCCTTCCAAGTGACAATACCAGTCCGATAGCGACCATCATTTCTCCTCCGATAACTCATATTCCGGTTGGGACACCTTTTGAATTGGTAGGCATAGGCAGTGATTCGGAAAATGATAATTTGAGCTTTTGTTGGGAAGAGTTTGATCTGGGCCCAAAAAGTACCTTAGGCGATCCTTCTGGAGATTCTCCTTTATTTCGTTCATTTCCTCCCGTTGATCATGGTGTGCGATCTTTCCCAAGAATAATTGATCTTCTAAATAATAAATCAGATGTAAATGAAATTATACCAACTTACGAAAGGAACTTAAGATTTCGATTTACAGTGAGAGATAACAATTCGGAAGTGGGATTGGTGGATTGGGATGAAATAGCTTTTAAGACCCATGGAGCTTCAGGCCCTTTTGAAGTCGATTTTGCCAATGAAAGTATCGAATTAGCCGGAGGAATCCATCAGCTTGTCAATTGGCGTACCGCCGGTACCAATTCAGCTCCAGTATCTTGTCAATATGTGCATATAATAATGTCTTACGATGGAGGTTTAAATTTTACTGATACGCTGGCATTTGCCACAGAGAATGATGGTGCTGAGTATGTATTATTTCCTCAAATCGATGATGCTGGCTTGCGATTAAAAATCATGGCAGCAGATAATATATTTTTTGATGTGTCCAATGCCAATTTTTCAATAAAATCTATTGCCGAACCTACCTATTCCATCAGTTTTTCTGACAATACGGTAGATCTTTGTTCCCCAGGCATAATTTCTATTAATGTTGAAAGTATTGGCATTAATGGTTTTGATCAAGATATTGCTTTAAACGTATTTCATCAAGGAACCTCCTTGGCCGTGAATTTGTCGAATGATACCATACTCCCTGGAGCTAAAGCTTCCATAAGTTTTCAATCGGAAAGCATTAATTCTTCCATGTTGGATGTGGTTACCGTACAGGCTATTAGCTTATCGGATACGATCACCAGAGAAATAAATTTGATTAGAACACCAAGCAATTTTAGTGGATTTAAAACTACCTTTCCAATCAATGGAGCAGAAAACATAAGTAGTTTGCCTATTTTGGAATGGGTGAATAATCCGGACGCAGAATTTTATGAAGTCCAACTAGCACAAAATCCTAGATTTGATTCATTAATATCATCTGATATATTAGCGGATACTTTCTTTAAACCTGTCTTCTCACTGAACGAGAATTCGATTTATTATTGGCGTGTCAAACCCATAAATTCATGTGCCGCAGGAAACTTCACTAAAGTATCAGCTTTCCAAACTAAAAACATCAATTGCACTGAATTTATAAGTTCTGATACGCCCAAAACAGGGAGTAGAAAGATAGAATCAGTGATTAAAATAGATGAAGAATTCCCTTTAGTAGATATTAACCTACCCAATATGGCTGGTCTTTTTGAGTTTGTTGGAAATATTGATGCTAAACTCATCCACAGCGATGGAACCACGATCACCTTATTTAAAGATAAATGCTCAAACCGAAGTAATTTTGACTTAGGATTTGATGACGAATCTAGCTTAGAGATTTCCTGTCCGTTGACTGATAAAAACATACACAAACCTGAGGAAGCATTAAGCATATTTAGAGCTTCTTCAAGTCTTGGCGATTGGACATTACAAATAAATGATAATGGTGGTACAACTGGTGGAAGTATAACTAATTGGATCCTGCAATTATGCACGGACTTAATTGTAAATCCGCCAGTCTTAACTATGCTCGATACGTTGAGAGTTAACTTTGGTCAACTGGCCTCTATTACATCTAATAACATAGTAATTGAAGATCTTGACACGGAGGCTGAAAATCTTTTGTTCACTATTACTCAAGTACCAAATTTTGGTTTGCTAAACAAGAATGATTTACAATTAAACATTGGAGATCAATTCAGTTATCGAGATATTCTCGATGGATCTGTTTTTTATCAACACACCGGGGATGAACTACAACTTGATTTTTTTTCTTTTCTAATCGAAGATGGTTTTGGAGGTTGGATTCCGATTACTGAATTTCCGATTTCAATCGATCAAACCATCGGTGTAAAAGATCATAACTTTTCGAATATATTGATATTCCCAAATCCGATTAAGAGGAGTCTACACATCCATTCTAACCAAGATATATTATCTCCTGAAGTAAGCGTGTTTAATCTTCAAGGACAGCTATTATTTTTCCAAAAAATTGAAAATCTAAACAAAATAACTATCGAACTGCCTAATTTACCATCAGGTTTAGGGATTTTAAGAATATCCACCTCAGAGGCAATATTATCTAAGAAAATATTAATCTCGAACTAGTTTTTATTTTAAATTTGCCGTTGAGTAATCCTAAGTTATTTCCTTGATCTGCTCACAGATTGTTTTCTTAATGTATATTTAAGACTAATAAAACCACCGTTCATGAAGAAAAGTCAGTTACTTCAGTTAAGTTGTTTATTGGGGCTATTTTTCTCTACCGAATTATTAAGCCAGACCATTTCCCTAAGCCCAGACAATGGAGACCCAGGAACTTCATTTACGGTTACCATATCAGGAGTAGGAACAACCTTCAGTGTAAGTTCTACAACCACAGCAAAAATAAGCAATGGCACTGAAGAATACTCCATGACCGGGTCAGCAGCTAACAGCACCACTTTTAATGCTACATTAACGTTGCCATCAGATGCTCCATCCGGAAGTTATGATGGGACCATTTACCAAGAAGGGAATTCAGGAACTTTTTGGTCTTGCTCTTCCTGTTTTACTGTCAATAGTTCATGTAATTTAGATATTACCACTAGTGTCCAAAATGTGATTTGTCAGGGTGAGTCAAATGGTTCAATTAATTTGACTGTTACAGGCGCTACAAGTCCTACCTTTTCCTGGGGTAACGGACAATCCAGTGAAGACCTACAAAACTTAAGCGCTGGAATATATACATTAACTATTACAGACGGTGCTTGTACCCTTGACACATTGGTGGCTGTTTCCGAGCCTTCTTCTCTTGGATCAATCATAACCAGTACAGATGAGACGGCTATGGGAGCAAATGATGGCACTTCCGAAGTTAATGTTGAAGGAGGTGTCCTTCCTTATGAATATGCTTGGTCAAATGGTGGAAATACTTCTTCTATTACCGGATTACCAGGGGATACTTATACCGTTACCATTACAGATGCTAACGGTTGCACACTAACTGATACCGCAACGATAAACACGGCTATGTGTACATTAAGTGCCGTCTTAATCAGTTCTAATACAAGTTGTAATGGAGCTGATGATGGTAGCGTTTCTGTAAATATTTCTGGAGGTAGCCCTGGCTACAATATTACTTGGTCTGATACTGCCCTAACTACTATTACCAGAAACAATCTTTCTCCTGGGATCTATCATGTTTCAGTAGCTGATGATGGAGGATGTGCGCTGAGTGACTCTATTATTATCACTGAACCGGAAGCCATCTCTATAACTTTTGTTACGACTAATGCTACGGACGATACCACCGCTAATGGATCTGTCCAAATAAGTGCCACGGGAGGTCAAGGAACATTTGAAGTTACTGTGGATCCCCAGACAGATACTACTGATGTAACTTTTACTGACATATTATTTAACACCAGATCCAATACAGACACACTTATTCAGATTAATGACCTGGCACCGGGAACTTATGACGTAACAATTATTGATACAGCAGGATGTAGCGAATCTTCAACCTTTGTTATTGGTAGTGATGCATGTGCGCTGAGTTTAAGTACAAGCATACTACCTAATGTATGTTCAGGTGATTCAATGGGAGCTGCCTCGCTCATACTGTCAGGTGCTTCTGGAACTGTATCGATCTTATGGTCTAATGGTTCGACTGATTCAACCGTGATGAATTTGAGTGCTGGAGTTTACTCAGTCAATGTATCCGATGAGAATGGATGTGAGGTAACCGACTCAATATTATTAGAGGATCCTGAAGCATTACTAGCAAATGTGGATAGTATTGTTTCTATTGGAGACAGCTCAGCCACCATTATGGTTACAGCTTTCGGTGGTTCTGGGTCGTACCAGTTTGAATGGCAAGATTCAAGTGGGATTATTAGTTTAGATCAAAATTTAACCGTTAATTCGGGTGGCTATTACACTTTAACGCTATTTGATGATCAAGGATGTAGTGTAATTGTTGATAGTATATTTGTGAATATTTCATCCACAGCTATTTTAGATAAAGAATTATCTCATGCTATAAAATTGTACCCAACGCTGAGCCATGAGATTATTAATATTGAGATTAACGAAGCATTCCATAAATATCCAAGTGTTTTATTTTCAAATACTGGCCAGATTATTGAACAATTTGAATTAAATCGTGGAAGTAATCGGAAAAATGTTGGCTATTTACCGCAAGGAATCTATTTCATTAAAGTACTTGGAGAAAGTGGATTTGCAATTAAAAAATTTATAAAACAATAGTAATTTTTTAAAAATGGGAAAAGGAGATAAACGAACCAAAAGAGGTAAAATTATTAAAGGTTCTTATGGTAAAACCAGACCTAAGAAGAAAAACGCAATTGTTTCAAAACCAGCTGTTAAGAAAAAAGGTAAAAAGTAAAATATTCCTAATTGCCTTAATAAATATTCAAAAAATCTTTGTCCTTAATTATTAGGGTTTAAGTTTTTTCTGATTATCTTTGCGGCTCATTTTTTTGAAGTTCTTTGTCATGAGTATTTTGAATGCATGCAAAATCCAAATCTCAGGTTTGAGTTTTGGGGTGCACCAATTTGAATTTGAAATCAATAATGATTTTTTTAGTTCAATCCAGGATTCTCTAATTCATAAAGGTCATTTTCATGTAAATGCAGTTTTGGATAAAAAGCCTCGGATGCTGGTCTTGGATCTTAGCATACATGGAAGTATGAACACTTCTTGTGATCGGTGTTTAGAAGCAATATCATTACCTCTTGAAGGTAATCAGCAATACACATTTAAATATAAAACGGATATAGAAGAACAAGATTTGGATTCAGAACTAATTTTTATATCTGGCACGGAGCAAATATTAGATATATCACCATGGGTACATGAAACTATTTGCTTAGTAGTTCCAATGATTAAAGCCTATGATTGTGAAAATGATCCAGCTGCCAATTGCAATGAAGAAATATTAAATCTCATAAATACTCAGGAAAAAGAATCAAATAATAATCCCATATGGGATACATTAAGAAAAGAATTAAAAAATAAATAGATATGGCACATCCGAAGAGCAAAATATCTAAGCAACGCAAAAGAAAAAGAAGAACTCATAAGAAGCTTGGGGAGAACCAAATTGCCATTTGTCCAAATACTGGAGAACCACATTTGTGGCATAGAGCATATTGGCATGACGGTGATATGTACTATAAAGGAAATTTAGTCATTAAAGCTGAGGATGAACTGGAAGATTAAGTTTATTTAAGATAATACCCTAATTGAGATAATCAATAAAGCTGTCTAGGCAAAATGAGTAGTCATTCCTAGACAGTTTTTTTATTTAATCCTTAAAAATGATACAATGAAAAAGATAATTAATACGGAAAAGGCACCTGCTCCGATTGGACCTTATAACCAAGCTACTGAACACAATGGAACACTCTATATATCTGGTCAAGTTGCTATAATCCCTTCTACTGGCGAACTAGTCAAAGGTTCCATAGAAGAAGAAACACATCAGGTCCTAAAAAATGTTGGAGCTATATTAACCGCTGCAGGATACAGTTTTCAAGATGTTTTAAAATGTTCAGTTTTTGTAAAAGATATGCATCAGTTTAGCCGCATAAATCTTATTTATGCTGAATATTTCGGAGAAGATCAAGCACCGGCTCGCGAACTTGTAGAAGTAACTAATTTACCGAAATTTGTAAATATTGAAATTTCCGCTATTGCGGCAAAATAAGTCAACTGGAATGGTAGAAAAAAAGAAAATACTTTCATGCATACAACCTACCGGCAATGTCCATTTAGGAAATTATTTTGGAGCTATTGAAAACTGGGTTAACCTCCAGGAAGGGTATGATACTTACTATGGCATTGTAAATTATCATGCTCAGACGATGCCCTATAACCCAGCCAAGCTTCGAGAATTGACCTGGGATGTAGCTTTACGCCTGCATGCCTGTGGAATAAAAATTGAGAATATTTTCATTCAATCATTAGTTCCTGAACATACTGAACTTGCTTGGATATTAAGCTGTATGTGTAGCTATGGAGAGCTATCACGCATGACTCAATTTAAGGATAAGAGCGCTCACCTAAAAGAATCGGACAAAGACTATTTTGTATCTGCCGGACTCTTTACATACCCTGTCCTTCAAGCTGCTGATATACTCATTTATAAGCCACACTTTGTGCCTGTAGGTAAAGATCAGGAACAGCATCTGGAGTTAACTCGAAATATTGCGACCCGTTTCAATTCATTGGTTGGTCAAGACTTTTTTCCGATACCCGAGGCGCTTTTCACTAAAGTTCCCAAAGTAATGTCGACCGCCGACCCCATGCGTAAAATGAGCTCCAGTATGGGTGAGAAACACAATATTGACATGTTCGCGGATCCTGCAAAAATTACCAAACAAATAAAGTCTGCTGTTACCGATTCGGGCAATGTAACTTATCCGGACATGAGCCCAGGAGTGGAAAATCTATTCTCAATTATGAAAGCTACAGGAGCGAATGAATTATATGATAAAATGATTAATCAATACAAAGCAGGAACTCTTCGCTATGGAGATTTAAAGAGCGATCTGGCAGAAGCCATCGTTGAATTTACGAAGCCCTTTCGAAGGAAACTAGATCAGATCTTATCTGATAAAAAACACTTTAAAAATGAGATTAAAAAAGCATCCTATCAAACCCGCCAGGTAGCTCAGGAAACATTAAAAAATGTTAGAAATATTAGTGGTCTTATTTAGGTAAGTTTGTTCTAGTCTCCGTTATTTCTTAATTAAGAAAAGAATCTTGAAACAATTTTTTTCCAAAAAATGAATCATTTCAAATCAAACGCTTCCTTCACGGCTGGAACTAGATCTAATTTCTCCCAGGTAAAAGTTTCCACGGTTTTGGATTTTGATTGTCCATTTAATCCAATAACAACCTTTTTCTTACCAGGCTTTCTTCCCATATGTCCATAAGCCGCTGTTTCAGAATAAATTGGATTTAGTAACCCAAATTTCTTTATAATTGAGGCAGGTTTTAGGTCCACTATTTGCCTGATCTTTTCTGCGATTTCACCATCTGACATTTCCACTTTACTGGTTCCATACGTATCAATATACAACCCTACCGGTTCTGCTACTCCAATGGCGTAGGCTACCTGAACCAAGCATTGCTTTGCTAATCCAGCCGCCACCATGTTCTTGGCAATATAACGGGTTGCGTATGCGGCCGAGCGATCAACTTTCGATGCATCCTTGCCTGAAAATGCTCCACCTCCATGAGCACCTTTACCTCCGTAGGTATCTACAATTATTTTTCGACCGGTGAGTCCGGTATCACCGTGGGGGCCACCAATTACAAATTTACCCGTAGGATTAACATGTAATTTATATTTTGAATCAAAAAGCTTTTGATTGCGTTTATTCATTTTTTTGACAACCCTTGGCAACAATATCTGCTGTACATCCTTTTTAATTTTCGCCAGCATCTTTTTTTCATTATCAAAATCGTCGTGCTGCGTAGACACCACAATCGTGTCGACTCTTATTGGATGATGTTGGTCATCGTATTCAATAGTTACTTGAGATTTAGAATCAGGACGTAAATATTTCATTTGCCTCCCAGCTTTTCTTATAGCGGCAAGTTCCTTTAATATTAAGTGAGAAATCTGTAAAGGAAGCGGCATAAAAGCAGGTGTTTCATTGGTAGCATAACCAAACATCATTCCCTGATCCCCTGCGCCCATTTCAACTTCGGCTTTCCCTACGTCTACACCCTGAGCAATGTCAGGAGATTGTTCGTGGATTGAAGACATGACCCCACATGAATCGGCATCAAACTGATATTCAGATTTGGTATAACCGATTTTTTTTATGGTATCCCTTACGATGAGTTGAATATCCACATATGCCTTGGAGCGAACTTCGCCAGATACAACGGCCAAACCAGTGGTAACCAAAGTCTCACAAGCTACTTTAGAATTTGGATCCTGACTTAAAAAAGCATCCAGAATGGCATCCGAAATTTGATCAGCCACTTTATCAGGATGGCCTTCAGATACCGATTCGGACGTAAATAAGTATGACATAATTTTCTAATATTAATAATTTGCAACAAAAATAGAATTACTTTTAGATAAGTTCGTAGATCTTAAAAAGAAATAACTTATTACCTTATTTGATCGTGCAGGAAAACACCTTATTTTTATCTATAAATCCATCTAGTTGATCACCTATTTTCACTGGCCCCACACCAGCAGGCGTTCCGGTAAAAATTAAGTCTCCGATATGCAACGTAAATCTGGAAGAAATATATTGTATTAAATAAGCAAAATCAAAAATCAGATCACGGGTATTTCCCTGTTGCACCAAATCACCGTTTTTAATTAAGGAAAAATTTATATTATGAGGATCAAATTGATCAGCAGAATAAAACTTTCCTACAACTGCTGAATGATCAAATGCTTTAGCTATTTCCCAAGGGTGCCCTTTATCCTTACACAGGCGTTGAATATCTCTAGCGGTAAAATCGATGCCCAATCCAATTTTATTGTAATACTCCTGAACAAAATTTGTTTGAATATGCCGCCCATTTTTACAGATTCGCAGAACAACTTCAACCTCGTAATGAATATCATTACTGAATTCCGGGTAATAAAATGGTTTATTATTTATCAATAATGCGGTGCTGGGTTTCATGAAAATAATGGGTGTAGAAGGTACTGGATTATTAAGTTCCAGCGCATGATCTTTATAATTTCTTCCTATACATATTATTTTCATTCTCTTTATTTTCTCTGACTTATCAAGACCTTTACCATCAAAAATAATCTTGAACTTTTTTGATTAACAAATGTACTAATAGCAAACTTTTCACCTGAAAGAAATGCATTAAATTTTTACATATATAATTAATAAGTATTCTAATCAAAAGGGTATTTTGCGTCAGATTTCAAAATATACGAAATGAGTGATTTTATTTATAGACATATCGGAATATCAGCAGTTGAAGCTGCTCAAATGTTAGAGACAGTCGGTGTCCGAGATATTGACCAATTGATTGAAGAAACGATTCCGAGTTCTATCCTATCAAATCGAGAACTGGATTTACCTCCCGCTTTGAGTGAGTATGAATATTTAAATCACATAAAAAAGATTGCGGCGAAAAACAAAGTCTTTAAATCAATGATTGGTCATGGATTTTATGGGACGATCACGCCTGCTCCCATTCTCAGAAATATTTTTCAGAATCCAGGATGGTATACTCAGTATACGCCTTATCAAGCAGAAATCTCGCAAGGCCGATTAGAAGCATTGCTTAATTTTCAAACCATGGTTTGTGATTTAACGGGGATGCCGCTAGCAAATGCTTCATTACTGGATGAGGGTACTTCCGCCGCTGAGGCAATGGCTATGTTCTACCACTTGAGAAATAAGAAAAATAAAGCTGATTCTGTAAATAGAATCTTGGTGGCAAATAATGTTTTTGAAAGCACTAAACAAGTTTTAGCAAGCAGGGCTGGCCCCTTAGAGGTTGAGATTGCAGTACAAGATGAGGATAATTTTACTCTTGAAGATGATGTATTTGCAATCCTGATTCAATTTCCTAATAATAAAGGAGCCATTAAGGATTATAAGCAATTATGCGAAGCTGCAGCCGAAAAAGATATTTACGTAATCGTTATAGCCGATTTGATGAGTTTAGCATTGCTCACGCCTCCAGGTGAATGGGGCGCGGACGCCGTAGTAGGAAATACTCAAAGGTTCGGAATTCCAATTGGATGTGGTGGACCGCATGCTGCCTATTTTGCGACAAAAGAAGAATATAAACGTGTCATTCCAGGAAGAATCATCGGAGTTTCAATTGACGCTCATGGAAATAGTGCATTGAGAATGGCTCTACAAACCCGGGAACAACATATAAAAAGAGAAAAGGCAACCTCTAATATTTGTACTGCTCAGGCGTTGCTTGCCATTATGGCCGGCATGTACGCAGTGTATCATGGTCCTATTGGAATTTACAAAATCGCTCATCGAATTTTTACACTTACTTCCACCCTGGCTGAAAATTTAGTCAAAGGAGGCTTTCAAATAGTACATGAATCATTTTTTGATACATTGACTATCCAACTTTCGGAGGAACAAATCAGAAATATCCAAAGTAAAGCTATCGCTCAGGGTTATAATTTTAATTATGAATTTGATGGAGAATTAGTACTCTCTATGGATGAGACTTGTTCATTGGATGATGTTGATCAAATATGCAAGATTTTTGGGTTGGAGGGTGTGGATCCCAATTTGATGGTCATTGATGACATTCCAGATTTTGCCAGGAGAACTTCGTCTTATCTTACCCACCCTGTTTTCACTTCGTACCATACGGAAACCAAGTTGATGCGCTACATCAAACGGCTGGAGAACAAGGATTTGTCATTGGTCCATTCTATGATTCCTCTGGGATCATGTACGATGAAGTTAAATGCTGCATCACAACTAATTCCAGTAAGTTGGGAAGCATTTGCTAATATTCATCCCTATGTTCCGGCTGGACAAATGGAAGGTTACCTACAAATATTCGCTGAACTCGAACAATACCTTTGCACTATCACAGGTTTTGAAGCTTGTTCTTTACAACCAAATTCAGGTGCTCAAGGAGAGTTTTCTGGTCTGATGGTCATTCGCGCTTACCATCAATCCAAAAATGCCCATCACAGAAATATAGCATTGATCCCTCAATCAGCCCATGGAACGAATCCCGCTAGTGCTGTTATGGCTGGGTTGCAAGTTATTGTAGTCTCCTGTGATGATCAAGGAAATATTGATCTTGATGATCTGAAACAAAAGTGTTTGCAATATCATGACACACTTGCTGCTTTGATGGTCACCTATCCATCTACACACGGTGTTTTTGAGCCAGCAATCCAAGAAATCTGTGATACAGTTCATGCGGCTGGAGGATTAGTCTATATGGATGGTGCCAATATGAATGCTCAAGTAGGACTGACCAATCCTGCTTTGATTCACGCAGATGTTTGCCATCTTAATCTGCATAAAACGTTTAGTATTCCCCACGGTGGTGGTGGACCAGGAATGGGACCAATCTGTGTAAACAAGAAGTTAAAAGAATTTTTACCATCTAATCCGATACATAAAACCGGTGGCTCAAACCCCATTCCGAGCATTAGTTTCGCTCCTTGGGGAAGTGCGTCAATTTTGCTCATTTCTTATGGGTATATTAGGATGTTAGGAAAATCAGGCGTAACCGAAGCTACTAAATATGCTATCCTTAATGCAAATTATTTAAAAAATAAATTGGAAAAGGAATACGAGGTACTCTATACGGGTGTGCAAGGGCGGGCTGCTCATGAATTGATTATTGATTTAAGGCCTTTTAAATCATTTGGTATATCAGCAGAAGATGTTGCCAAACGATTGATTGATTATGGATTTCATTCACCAACTCTATCATTTCCTGTGCCTGGAACCATTATGATAGAGCCTACCGAATCAGAGGATAAAGCAGAGTTAGACAGGTTTGTTGATGCCATGTTGGAGATAAAATCTGAGATTGAAGCGATCGCTCGAGGAGAATCAGATTCCGAGGATAACGTCTTAAATAATGCGCCGCATACGTTGAGTACTGTCACCGCTGATGAATGGACCCATTCCTACACCAGGGAGAAAGCTGCTTTCCCGCTACCTTATCTCAAACAAGGTCACAAATTTTGGCCAGCGGTATCTAGAGTTAATAATGGTTATGGAGACCGAAATTTAATGTGTACATGTCCTCCAATAGAAATGTATGTCGAGTCCGAAATATCCTAGTCATTTGTTTTTAAAAGGTTTATTTTAGACCGCACATTGTAGGAATTTTTAGTAGGCCTAAGCTAGGATGAAGATGATTTCGGTACCTGGATATTGTGAAGATCATCTGTCTTTTCATAAAGATCTATGGAACCATTTTCTAATCTTAAAACACCTCGTGGACAAACAGCCGCACAAATCCCACATCCAACACAACTAGCTCTTACAATATTTTGACCTTTTTGAGCATAACTTCTCACATCAATTCCCATCTCGCAATAGGTGGAGCAGTTACCACAGGATATGCATTGAGATCCATTAGTGGTAATTCTAAATCTAGAAAATAGCTTTTGCTGAATGCCTAATAGTGCAGCCATAGGACATCCGAATCTACACCATACCCTAGATCCTAAAATCGGATAAAATCCAACTCCAATGATACCAGAAAAAATAGCTCCTATATAAAATCCATACCAGCTTTTTAATTTTTCACTATTGAAAAAGTAGGCAGACCCACTCCCTGAAAAATAATTGACCAAGTATAAACCCAAAATAAACAATACTGCACCTAGTATAATATAAGTAGTATTTTTTTGCTGGTCTTTTTGCTTTCTTTGAAAAAAAAGATAAGCACCAGCTGAGGCTAATAACAACGCGGTTGTAAGAATAGTAAATCCACTTCTTGTTAAGTAGTACTGATTAGGATCGTTGCCTAAATAACTGTAGATCACTGCAATGGTCATTACAAAACTGAATAATAATACAAGATGAATTACCCACCTTTCAATTCTCCAGGCACGAAGTGTTTTATCAGACAAATGCCTAAAAGAATCGCCGGCTGTCTCAGCAAGCCCTCCACATCCGCAAACCCAACTACAGTACCAGCGCTTACCAAACTTAAAAGTTAAAATAGGTGATATTACAAATATCATAAGCAGTCCGAAGATCAACATCACCGTTCCCAATTTACCAGCCAATGTCATATTATCCATGTGCCATTTAAAGAAAAAATCATAATCTAATGGCCACATATTCTTAAGGTCCTTATCAAACCAATTGATGTTGGTTGAAGTATTCAGTGATTCAATTATTTCCGGAATTAAATAAGCAAAAAAAGTTTGAAAAAACATGACAGATATCGTCCTGATGACTTGGTAACGATTATGACGGTATTTCCAAATAAATTTAATCCCAAAAATAAGTATAGCCATTGTATACAGTGTTCCGTAAACAAACCATTGACTTGCTGGAACACCTTTTAATAACTGAGATAAAGGATCAAAAAGAGCTACCAAACCGATGTTCCCAGAAGCATGGAGTCCAACTAGTTGTGGAAACCAGTATAGACATATGTAAAATCCTGTAATGACGATGCCGGCTATCCAACCGATTAATCCCCTATTGGTTAAACTCCTAAACCATACTCCATTATTTTTAACTCCCTCAGGTGAGTTTAAGTAGGTCTGATAAGCATATAGAGTCGTTCCCAGAGAAATAGTGATCAAACTGATTATAAGCCAGAACCCTTTATTCGGTAGATCTACACCCACCCAACTGACAAGTAATATTAGCAATCCCAATCCTCCGATCGCAGCAGCTATCTTTTGGACTAAATCCAAAGTAGTTGAGTCCGGATTTCCTAATGACATGCTTTGATTCGATTCACTCATATCCATTCATTATTTAATAAATTCAAATACCTGATTCCAATTCCTACTCTTAGTTGAAGTCATCACTTGTCCAGAAATTTTCTCGTATTCTTGGCAAATATTTTGATGATATTCTTTATAAAATTCAGGATCAAAATTTGCCATTGCAAAATTCATAAGCACTTCTTTTATGGGGGTTTTTTCAACAATCCATTTTTCGCAAACTTCATGTCTAAACCGTGTACCCATAAAGTTAAAGCCTTTCACGTGTTGCGTTTGAGTTTCGTAATTTATGCGTATACTGGATTTCCCTCCGGGATGTTCCCAATAAAATGTAGATTGTCCCTCTGGGACCGTAGCTGGCATTTCACCGTATACCTGGTATTCAATATCCAAAAACTTGGCAGAATTAAACCATATACCCGGATCATAAGGAACCTGCTGACCACAAATATTGTAAGCGACTACTTCCCCCATCATACGTCCCGTATACCAAATCGCTTCAACCGGCCTTCGTCCAGGTTTAGGATTTTCCATTTGTGCACAATCACCTATGGCAAAAACGTTAGGAATGTTAGTTTGAAGAAAGTCATCAACCAAAATTCCTTTCTGAATAACGAGCTGATTATCTCTTAAAAAATCTACATTAGGATGTACCCCCGCGGTCAATCCTACAAGTTGGCAGTCAATCTCTTCTTCTAGATTAGTGACTACTCCACAAGCCTTGCCACTTCCATCATCGATTATCTCTTTTAATTCAGTACCCAGCCTCAAATCGATTCCATGTTCTAAAATATGACGGTTGATCATTGCTGACTCTTCAGCAGGCATAACAATATCCCAAAAACTTTTTTCCCGCACCAATAGAGTAACTGGTATATGCCGGGAATGTAACATCTCAGCCATTTCAATTCCGATAAGACCGCCCCCGACAATAACAGCCCTGCGTAATCCTTGACTATATTGTTCCATTAATTGCAAATCTTGTAGAGAGTAAAGTCCCTGGACTCGATCAAGGTCTTGTCCAGGCCAGCCAAATTTGTTGGAAGAGGAACCGACAGCGATGATGAGTTTGTCATAACGCACCGGAGGCCCAGTCTGCATTTTCAATAGATTATTGCTAAAATTGACTTCCTGTACATGATCTTTTAACAGCTCAATACGGTTTTTAGACCAAAACCAATCTTCATAGGGTTGAGTATCTTTAAGCCTCATATGTCCCATGTAAATATACATGAGTGCTGTTCTAGAGAAAAAATAATCTGATTCAGAAGAAATGACTGTGATCTTATGATCACTTAGTTTACGGATATATCTAGCCGCTGTAATTCCACTGACTCCATTTCCGATAATCGCTACATGCATAATTATAATATGGTTAAAATGATTAAGGCTATAAGGTAGTTAAACCCTAATTAAAAGTGAAAATAATTATTTTTCATTGTGGCTTCGGTCGATTGAACCTGTCTTAAAGATGACAATGCATAAACTATCTGTTTGTTAAAACTATTATAATAGTAGTGATCCTGTTGAAATTCATAAAAATTAAACTTATTTTTAATCAACCGTATTACTATAGTTTCAATTTATATATTAAATTTGTGTGATATATAATCGCCTATGGTTAAAAATTTACTGAGCGTTTTATTATTTACAGTATTATCTCTTTCAGGTTTCAGCCAAACACTGACCCTGTCTCCTAATCCTGCAACTGCTACAGTAAATGCCAATGACCCGGATGTTCCCGCAAAAGCAATAGTGAAAAATACTTCCGAAGAAACTAAAGAATTTAAATGGGTCCGAAATATTTTAAACATTTCTCAAGGGTGGGAAACTGCCGTTTGTGACTTTAATTTATGCTATAATCCTAGTGTGGATTCGATGACCCTTACACTCGGTCCAGGGGAAGAATCAAATATGGATATTCATATTTATCCAAATGGAGTAGTAGGGGAGGCTAAAATTGAATTAACTATAACCGAAGTAGGCGTAGATACGAATACAATTAAAGGCACTTACCTCTTTAATGTAACCACTCCAGTCAAAACCGCCTATCTTGGAGAAATCGCCTTATACCCAAACCCAACCAGTGAGTATTTTCAAATAAATACGAGAGAGGTTGTGGCAAAACTAGAGGTGTATAACCTGTTTGGCGATAAACATAAGACCTTTTATGCTTATAAGAATAAAAGATATTTTATCGGAGACCTGTCCAATGGAATGTACCTGGTAAGAATGTTGGACATGAACGATGCTGTAATAAAAACACTTCGACTCAACAAGCGATAATTCTACGCAGGAAATTCAACATAATTTCTGGGCGTTTCATATAATCGCACCTTTAATTCTAATTTTTGTTCTAATTTTTTCCGAAGAATTTTCCAAATAACAAAACAAATATGTTCAGCCGTAGGATTTAAGTTTTTAAACTCTACCGTATCTAGATTCAAGTTTTTATGATCGAATCGTTTCTCAACTTCCTCATAAATTATATCTTTCAATACTTTTAGGTCGATTAAATATCCCGTTTCCGGATCTACAATTCCAGTTATTTTTACTTCAAGTTCATAATTATGACCATGGTAGTTTGGGTTGGCACAATTACCAAAAATATTTTGGTTTTTCTCATCACTCCAGACGGGATTATACAATCTATGAGCGGCATTAAAATGGGCTCGCCTAAATACCGAAACGCGCAACGGATCTTCTACTTCCATCTTTTTCAATGATTTATAATATATGATGAAAACAACTTTATTCGTATAGAGTTCTAAGATAAGGTACAACTATTTGATAAAATCGTTATTTTTACGTGAAAGTCAATAGATTGACTTAATAATATGATTTCAAAATAAATGGAATTGAGGAGGCAGAAATAGCATTAAATGATTTCAGAGATAATAAATTTCACTCGATAGTATTATTTGATATTTAGCTGCGGTCAGTGTCCATCAGAGAATATTAACGATCGAAAAATTATTTCGGCTTCATAAATTAAAGTTAGTATATAATAAACATTTCATAGTAAGGACTATGAGACAAGAGTTTGGAAAGAGTAAATATTACACCTATTTCATGGCAAACCATTCATTTGCTTGATCTATGGTCATGTCAAAAATTCACTCGTGATAATTTTCAGTTTAAGCTGACTTTGTAATTAATTAATTCTACCTAATTTCTAGCTTCTTAAAACCATCGGATTGAAATCGTATTAGACTGGATATAAACAAAGATAAGGTCTAGCTGATATGTACTTTAATGATATAAGTGGACATGTTGAACAAAAAAGACTGATACGCCAGATGGTGAATTCAGGTAGCACCCCACATGCCCAAATCTTTCATGGACCAAGTGGGATTGGAAAATTAATCATCGCCCGTGCTTTCGCTTCCTATCTTTTATGTCAAGATAAAAAAGAGGATGATTCATGTGGTGTTTGTGCAGCTTGCATCAAAAGTCATAAACTGATTCATCCTGATATTCACTTTACATTTCCCACCATAGGTGTCAACGTTTTACCCAGTCAAATGATGACCCAATGGAGATCTCTTCTCCATGAAAATGCTTTTGCTACTTACCATGATTGGTTGAAGTCTATTGGAGGTGAGAACAAGCAAGGCAACATCAACAAAGAAGCTTGTAATCAAATGGTTAAGATTCTTGGACTTAAATCATTTGAAAGTAAACAAAAGGTATGGATTATTTGGGGTGGCGAATATTTAGGCAAAGAAGGAAACCGACTTTTAAAATTGATTGAGGAACCTCCTGACGAAACGTTCATTATTATTCTACTAGATGATATCGAACGGATTTTAGGAACGATTAGGAGTCGATGCCAAAGCCTGAAATTGAATTATTTATCCGATGGAGATGTTGGCTATAATCTGCAAAAATGGAGTGGTGCTGATCAGGAAAAAATTAACGCCGCTGCGATTATGTCAGATGGAAGTGTGGCAGCGGGTTTAAACATTTTAAGCGAATCAAATAGTCCATTTAATGCATTGTGGTTGGATTGGATAAAAAAAGTAATTACAGATGAGGCTTATGAGATTAGTCTGATATCTGATGAAATAGCAAAGCTTAATAAGGAACAACAAAAGTATTTCGTTCAATATGCGATATTCTTTATGCGAGAGGTATTTGTACTCAAAACAATACCAGGGCATAAATCAAAATTGGATAATATACAAGGTGCTGCTGCTGGACGTCTTGCTGAATTCTGGAAGATAGAAGCTATCGAAGAGATTATTCACCATTTGAACGATCTCCAGTTGGGTATCGTCCGGAATGGGAATATTAAGATATTATTATTTGACACGTATTTACACATTCGTGCGGTCTCTAAAAAATTAAAGGTTGCCGAAGTAAAGAATTAAAAAATTAACTATGGGATGTGGAACATGTTCTACAAATAGTGGAGAAGCTCCTAAAGGATGCCAAAGCAATGGACATTGTGCGACTGGTGGTTGCAACAAGATGAACACATTTGATTGGTTGGAAATGGTTGATATTGAAGATCCGAATAAGATAAATATTATAGAAGTTGGATTTAAACAAGGTGCGAGAAAAGCATTTTTTCGAATTCAGGAACAAATGCATTTCCATACCGGGGATTGGGTCGTAGTCGATACTGGCAATGGGAGTGATGTGGGTAAAATAAGTCTTACCGGCGCATTGGTTTCATTACAAATGAAGAAAAAAAGAACAGATGCAGATCGAGTAGTAAATAAAGTATTCAGACTTGCTTCGGATCGGGATTTGGATAGAATGAAAGAGGCTCGGAATAAAGAGCAGTCAGCTTTGGTCAGATCCAGAGCCATCGCTCGAACACTCGATCTGAATATGAAGATTGGAGATGTAGAGTACCAGGCAGACCTTAAAAAAGCGACCTTCTTCTACACAGCTGAAGGTCGTGTTGATTTTCGTGAACTCGTCCGAAGTTATGCTAAAGAATTTAGAGTAAAAATAGAAATGAGACAGATAGGTGCTCGTCAAGAATCAGCTAGGATAGGTGGACTTGGTCCTTGCGGTCGAGAATTATGTTGTAGCACCTGGTTATCAGATTTTAAATCAGTATCAACCGTCGCAGCCAGGTATCAAAATCTGGCCATTAATCAAGCAAAGCTATCTGGCCAATGTGGAAGGCTTAAATGTTGCCTGAATTATGAATTAGATACTTACCTTGAGGCATTGGAAGAATTTCCCAAGAATGTGGATGTAATCAAAACTAAATCAGGTAAAGCAAACTTAATAAAATTAGATATTTTTAAGGGATTGATGTATTATTCAATTCAATCTGAAAAAGTGCGCGGTAAAGTAATTACATTAGGCACTGAACAGGTCTGGGAAATAAAGAAAATGAATGAAAATGGTCAATTCCCTGAAGATTTGTTGGCCTATCAGAGCAAACCTGAAAATTCATTAGACACTGAAGAAATGGATTTTGCCGATGTAACTGGCGAAATTGAACTACCTGCATTGAAAAGTAATCGGCGTAAAAAGAAAAGAAGGAATTACCGTGGAAAAAATCGTCGAAATCCTAACAGTAATCCAAAAAACAAAAACAAGCGTAACTAGACATATGAAATTTGATGTTGTAGTAGTTGGATCGGGTCCTGGAGGATATGTAGCAGCCATTCGAAGTGCTCAGCTGGGGTACAAAACTGCAATTGTTGAAAGGTATAACACATTGGGCGGAACCTGCTTAAATGTGGGATGTATTCCTTCAAAAGCGTTGTTGGATTCTTCTGAACATTATCATAATGCTGCCAGCACCTTTAGCGAACACGGTATAAAACTGAATAACCTAAAAGTAGATATGCCCCAGATGATCCATCGCAAAAATGATGTAGTAACGCAAAACGTGATGGGAATAGACTACCTGATGAAAAAAAATAAAATCGAAGTATATCACGGGCATGGATCATTTAAAGATGCACACACTATATCGATAAAATCGGAAAAGCAAGTAATCGAAATATTGGGTGATAAAATAATCATTGCAACTGGATCAAAACCAATTACTCCAGCGGCCTTTAATTATGACAAGCAACGAGTAATAACATCTACCGAAGCACTCAATTTAACCAAAGTCCCAAAACGCATGGTGATTATTGGAGGAGGCGTTATTGGTTTAGAATTAGGCTCAGTGTATGCTCGACTAGGGACTCAGATTGAAGTAGTGGAATATTTAGATGGATTGATACCTGGCATGGATAAAGATCTAGGCAAAGAGCTAGCAAGAGTTTTGAAAAAATTGGGTATGAAGTTTCATTTAAATCACATGGTTACAGCAGTAAATACAAACAAAACTGGGGTGCAAGTTGAAGTTCAAAAAAAAGATAATGAGGAAACATTCACCCTTAGTGCGGACTATTGTCTGATATCTATTGGCCGAAGAGCTTATACTGATGGTTTGGGATTAGAAAACGCTAACGTTGAAAAAGATGAAAAAGGCAGGATAGTGGTAAATGAAGACTTGCAGACTTCACAACCTCATATTTATGCGATCGGAGATGTTATAAAAGGTGCTATGCTTGCCCACAAAGCTGAAGAAGAAGGTGTATTCGTCGCTGAAAAAATTGCCGGCCAAAAACCACTCATTCACTATCACTTAATACCCGGAGTAGTCTATACCTGGCCTGAAGTAGCTGCCGTAGGGTTCACTGAAGAAGAATGCAAAGAAAAAGGGTATGAGGTCAAAGTAGGGAAATTCCCTTACAAAGCACTAGGTAGGGCCCGGGCCAGTATGGATGTGGCTGGTTTTGTGAAAATTATTTCAGATAATAAGACTGACGAAGTTCTAGGTGTTCATATAATTGGAGCCCGTGCGGCTGATCTTATACAAGAAGCTACCGTTGCTATGGAGTTTAAAGCGTCAGCTGAAGATATCAGCCGTATTAGTCACCCCCACCCCACCTATTCCGAGGCTATAAAGGAAGCGGCGCTAATAGCTACAGACAATCGGCCTATTCACTTATAGCAAATTAATAATTTTTGCTACTTACTCTTCTCTTACGACAATTGGTAAATCCTACTGATATTCTACCGCTGACCATATTATAATTCCTTTAGAAGTCTTTATTCTATTTATGAAGGGTCTATAAAAAGAGAGCGGACCTTATTGATTTTCGATTTTTGCTACGCTCAAATACATAATAGTTTCAGAACAAAATTTTTTCTTTTTCAGATTCTGCTAAGCTGGAAAATCTTAAATAACATGTATCCGACCAATCCCCAAACAGCCAGAATCAATGAGCTAGTCAACAACACTAAAGATATAGGCGCATTGGCTCCTGCAGCCCAGAGTGATCTTTCATGGGTATGATCATCAAAAATAGTGGGCACACCCCAAGCAGTTGTCGTCCTTCTTTCCACTGATCCATATAGCTCGTGATCCTCAATATTAGCAACAATGGTTACTATTCCATCTTGATCTCCTGGCAAATCGGTAGGAAATTCAAAACTAACCTTTCCATCAACGTTGGTCTTTTCACGACCAATTGGGAGAAGACTAAAGGGTCTTGTCACCAACATGTTCACTGGAATATCTTCCTTTGATATTTTAAGTCCTAAACTGTCTTGCTCATAAATTGAAACTTCAACAAAATTAATGCTATCTTTTTCCAATAACTCCATTTTCATGATTATGTTTGTAATCATCAACTCCGCCTCGGTAT
>JAHEJC010000425.1 GCA_024639065.1 Lewinellaceae bacterium
GGATAAAATGCAAATTTATACAATTTATTGAAGATACATTGAAATTACCCCATGAATATCGGGCTTGTTCTGGGAGGATATAAAAAAAAACCGCCAGGATAACTGCTAGGGGGTTGCTCTTTTCTATGAAATCTCTAAGGCGTTTCTCCAAAAAGCAATTATATATTTGGATCCGCACCTATTACAGCGATAATATTTTGTGCCTGGTATAAAACGCATCCACCATTTCCGATAGATTCGTTCATGCCTGACATTTTCGCATCTAGGACATTTTATTTGAAAGTCCTTTATATCGGGGTAATCGTCTTCACTGGCCCTGTAAAGCACTGTGCATACACACAGCTCCAAAATGCCTGCTATTACTGCAATGACAAATAATAGGCTAGCTACTACTTCCATAATCACTTTCCTCCTTTAATATGATTTGAATCAATAGTTTTTGAATGGAGAATAGATTGTTTAAATAAACTGAAAGTTTTCCCAGCCTGCAGAGCTTTTTATCACATCCCTTCTGATATTTTCGATTATTGAGGTCCAATCATCTTAATAATACTGATACCATATTCCAGATTTAGCCTCTCCGTCAGCCGATTTCTCAGGTTTTGGCTTTTTCTTGGATGGATAAATATACTTATCCATATTTACTGTAATTTGAAGTTTTTGAATCTTCAAGGGGGGTTTTGATGGGGAGATTATGGGTACTCATACTAATCCCTGACTTTGTGTTATTTTGCCAATAGCAAAACCTAAAATATTTTTATGCCTATTGCGTATATCATATAGATGAAAAAATTAGCCTCTTGAATAACCAGTTCTCCCTGTCTCTTTTATTTTGCCATTTGTATGGCATCATCCACTGCGTTCATAATGGCTGTGCTACTCACGGTAGCACCTGAAACAGCATCAACATTTGTGGATTGTTCATCAATGATTCTAAAAGGTATAATATTTTCTGCTGCTCTTCCTTTCCAGGTGCGATGTTCTAGCAAACTAATTTTTGTGATACGTTGATTTTGAATCGTAACTCTTGCTAAAACCTTTACGGGTCCAACTTTAGCTTTACCATCATAAATGCCATCTTTCAGGCTATTTTCTATGATCGGACCTCCGACGATTTTTGCAGCAGCACATCCAATAATTAGTGACAAGATTAATAAAAACGGAAATATGTTTCTTAGTGCCATATTTTCCCTTTAGTATTTGCAGGTAGAGAAGTTCGCTCAAATCTATTTCCCATCAACAGATACCTTGCCATATTGACAAGTGAATGCCACTCCCGAAACATTACATATATCGTAAAACCCATAAAAAAGTAAAAAGGCAAACCCTCGAAAATGGATTTGCCCGATTAAGAAAAAATCATCCGATCAATTTCGCTGAAAGATTGATTTCTGTACCGGCAAAAAGTCTTGAAATTGGGCATTTCTCTTTGGCTGTTTGAGCATATTGAGCAAATTTATCAGCATCCAGGCCGGGTACCTCTGCTTCACAATCTAAGTCAATACTAGTAATCTTCGGGCCATCATCTTCTCCCAAATGAATTGAAGCCGTAGTCTGTACGCTTGTAGGTGTAAAATTATCCGCACTCATGATAGCGGAAAGATACATTGAAAAGCATCCAGAATGGGCAGCCCCAACAAGCTCTTCAGGATTTGTGCCTTTGCCCTTTTCAAAACGAGATGCAAATGTAAAAGGGCCTTCAACTTCACCATATTTCATTACACCGTTGCCTTCTTTCAGCGTGCCATACCATCTGGCAGTTGCTTTACGTGTCGCCATACTTTCCTCCTGTTCAGGTAAGGGGTTATACCGTTAATATTTGATTTTCGTTTGCAGTTTTTACAGGGAGCTATCTATCCTTCTTAAATCTGGTGGAAAATATGAAAAATTCCTACATATTTCTTGCCAGAAAAGCAACCCAAGGTTGATCAACTCCGATTACATATATCACATAATGGCCTCATAAAGTCAAAAAGCAAACCCTGTGAAATGAATTTGCCCTTTATGAAAAAATGATATCTCAAAAATATTTAAGCTTTAATACTTACATTTTCATAGCAGATATCAACGGTTTGGAGTTGATGATTTCATATAGAAATCGCCAAAAGCTCTAAGGTGATCTGAGTTACGTATAGGAGACAGGAATTGGCACATGATGAACAGAATCCCTTTCAAGTTTAATCAAATTCCAGAACAGCTTATTTGACAGCCATTTGAATATATAGACCTTTTGTGGTTCGAGGAAAAGGTTGACCTTTCATAAAATATTATTTTATAAGTGTTAATAGCTGGTCTGAATTTCCTACGACCCTGGATTCAAAGCTGGTTCCTCTTGAAGTTGGTTACCTCAGTTCAAGCTTTTTCACCTTCACCACCAAATCAATGCATATGTCTTTTTGTTTTCTTAACCATTTGAGAGGTGATCCAATGAGTAAAGAAAAAATGGTCAATTACAATGATTTGAAATCGATCTTCATGCTAAATTATCTTAAAGATTCGATGCTTGACAAGCTTTCAAGTATTACCAGTATAGAAGAGTATAGACCTGGTGATTACATTTTCAACGAAGGCGAAGATGCCAAAAACCTCTATGCTTTAATCGAAGGTAAGGTGAGACTCGAAATCGATACAAAATATAGCACACGGATATTTATTAACGACATCACTGAAACCATGATATTCGGTTTTTCTGCTTTAGTTGAGACTGAAAAGAAAAATTATACGACGTACGCCAAGGCTATTACAGATGTAAAACTCTATAAGTGGGAAGCAACGGATTTGGAGACATTGTTTAATCAGGACTTTGAAATGGGCTTTTTGTTTATGAAAGTAATTGCTAAGATTATCAAAACAAGACCACAAATCAGAAATGTTCAATTTCTCGATATATATAAATAACTATATTTTATTTGTCTTGAACGAAATTTAATTTGACAGTGTTTATATCCTTCCGTTTTCAAGGAGCCAAGTCAAGTCTGTCCTGCCACATTTCTTTTGATATCACAACTTTTGAACCGGCTTTTGGGATTGCAAAGCAGATACATGCAATGTGCTAAAAGCTCAAGCCAGAACATTTGGGCATAAAAAAGGCAGGACCATTACTGGCCCTGCCAGTTTAATATATCAATTTTATTGTTTTGATATTCTTGGGTTCAGTCTTCTATCGAGCCCCAAGAGTGCTGAAATGCATTATTCCTTCATCTTTATGAACACACCGCTTGGTGCTAACGTAAGTCGGATGCCCTCACCCTTGGCCTTTAATTTCAAAACCACTTCTTTATCATTTTTTAGCGATGTAACACTACCACCAGCATCACCAAATTTTGCACCAGCAGAAGCTGCAGCGTATGATCCGGCAAAGTCAGATGCCGATTTCAAATTATAGACTTCGCCAGTCATCTCTACGGATGAAAATCCTAAATCAACTACGCTGACACCATTAATTTTAAAGGGATATTCTTTGCCATCGAAATTTAACTTACCGTTGCCCCAAGTGACCCCAACGCCAATAGCTACGGATTTGGATTTAACATAGATGGTTCCGGATGGTTTTTTTTCTTCTGCCCATGTCGAACCAACCAAAATTAAACATAATACCATTATCAAACAACTGAACAAAAAATTCCTTCGCATGTTAATCTCCTATTACAGTGTTTTTCTCACAAATTTAAAAACATATACGTTTGTCGAAATTACCTTTGATATGAGTTCTTTAAACTAACTTTGGCCTTTATCACCTCCTTATTTCAAAATCATTTAAAACTCTCTAAACTTTTAAGGGATTTGTATTTATGTAGCTTTTTTTATTAAGCAATCATTATTTGGGCCGTTTTAAAAAAAAATCAAATTGCAGGTCACTTGCCTATACATTCAATTACCGAATAATGAAAATTTCGAACGAAATCAAAGTTGTGCTTTCTAGCCAAAACCACAGGTTCAAGCATCTCAATTTCCAGTACATATATCCTATTTGTTACAAAATTGCAAAAAAGGCAAACCCTGCGAAATAGATTTCGCCCTTATTTGAAAACGATATCACAGATCCTGAATCCAATGTTAAGATGTTGGATACATAGCAGATATAAAAAGTGTGTATAACGTAAAACCAACTTGATCCAACTACTGGGTAAGAGGGCAATATTAGCAATTATTTCTGTATATATTTATTCTATGCTGTTTAAGGGCTCCAACTCGTAACCAGGTTTTAGCTTCAACATAAATTTTCCAGACGAGCGCCTGATCACTTTTCTGAAATTATATAGTTTTTCCTGAAGGTTTTTCGTAAGATCCAAACTCGCTTGACGAAAACTGATAAGACTATCTTCTCTCGCTTGTTCTGATAAATTGATTGGAGTCGCACTATTTTTTATATGGTTGATACCTGAAGCTCTGAATAACATTTTCTGGCTTGGAATGTGAAAAAGAGCAGCATCCATCAAAGTGTATGTGTCATTTTTCTCTCCTTTCACGAAGTAAAGTCCTACAAGCGTCCAATAAGTTATAGATAATGCTCCTGTATCCTTAAATTGTGATTGATCATAGGACAATAACATAATGACATCGATATCAAACAATTGTCTTAACTTATCCAAATTTGAAAATCCTCCGCCCTCCTCCAGGTAAAGTGAAGGAATCAGCTCTATTGATTCAACAAATTTATATTCTTTAAATTGGGATGCTATTTTCTGCATTAAGTTCATTCTTTCCTTTTCAGGAAAACCTTCTCCATAATAGAGAGAAGGTGAAAATGCAATTCCTGCCTTTAGAGGCACGGTTATTGTTAGATCCATTGCTTCTTGATTTTTGGTAGTATTTTCTTCGGGACCCAGAAATCGAATAATACTGGTTTTATAATTTTTATATAGCTTTGGAGGCGCTGTAGTATAGCTTACCATTAAGGCAAATAATAATATAAGACATAAAGCCATAACTAAACGGCATCTCGTGATGACAACCTCCAGCGGAAAGCCAATACAAAAATTAGATCTCTTACCATTAATGTGATATCCACTAGTAGCCATTGGTTGAACTTCATCCGTTTTAATTATAATGGAACCTACTTTTATTTTTTCCCGCTTCATAGCTGACCTCCTTTTCTTAGACATAATAGCAAGTGTTGTGCCATCACCCTTCTATCACTCATCAGGCAAGATCAATCCAAATGGGAAAAATCAGGAAAATATTGAGTTGTCGAAATATATTATAGTATTTTAAATTGGATAGACATTTTGTCGGGCAAAGAGGGGAAGGAAAAAATTGAATGATTTTCTATATCGGTGATGTGTAAATTAAATAGATAATCACCAGAAGGATGCAAAAATGTTTGACATAATTTTATTAGATTTTATGTAAACTATCTAAATCAATGAGTTAGGTAATAGAAAAATTCGTTTACAGTGCAAAATAAATTGCACCGTTTCGGTAGGGTCCTA
>JAHEJC010000426.1 GCA_024639065.1 Lewinellaceae bacterium
ACCATATAGACACTGAATCCTTGAGACTCTGCTTGTTTTGCAATTGTACCAATTAAATCATCCGCTTCATAACCTTCCATTTCCATAATGGGAATATTGAATCCTTCAACGATTTTGCGTATATATGGAAGTGCCGTTCGAATGTCTTCAGGCTGTTCTTCTCGATTGGCTTTATATTCTGGAAATTTATCATGTCTGAAAGTAGGACCACTTAAATCAAACGCAACGGCTATATGCGTTGGTTTTTGGTTTTTAAGCAACTCCCAAAGGGTCCTCACGAATCCCGTGATCGCTGAAGTGTTGACTCCTTTTGAATTGACTAAAGGTCGATTGATAAATGCAAAATGTGCTCGGTAGACCAGGGCGTGGCCGTCTAACAGGAATAATTTCTTTTCAGACATATAATTAATAGGTTGGCAAAATTAAAAGGATACGCAAAATAGATTTAAAAGCACATAAAAAAAACCCTTTCCAAAATGAAAAGGGCTTTTTAGTAAACTTTTTATTTACGACTATAGATTATAGGTTAGGCCCACAATCCAATAATTTTGATTGACTTTATCCGCACCTGCGGCATTTGTTTCCTGCTTATTGGCCCGGACAGCATATTCTATACCAACTCCTATTCCTTTAAACGCAGTAAATCCAAGACTATTAATCCAAGTGAAATTAGACAAGTTGTCAAAATCTTTATAACTCAAAAAAGAAGATACATTGGATTTAAAATTGATACCCGGTAAAATCTCCTGAGCAAAGTCTGCCACAAGTTTTGCTCCCATGGATGATTGATAAGCTACATCGTCTTTCGCAAATACAAAGTTGTAATTTAAAGGATGTACAACAATAACTAAAGGTGGGGCTGGAGTCAGCGTGAATCCAACACCTAAATCGAGATAACCGGGATTAAAGGCGTTGTTGAGTAAAGTGGTTCTTAATTCACCCATTCCCGAAACAGCTACTATTTTGGATAAATTTTTTCCATACAGAGAATTTATCACAAATGCATCCGTCGTTTGTTCGAAATCGCTATTATCCAATGGATCATTTTTATCCACCGTAAGCTTTTGCCAGCCTACGGCTAAGTTTGCGGAATTTCTCCAGAAGAATTTTTCTTCTATCAAATTGGCATAAGCATTGAAACTTCCTAATATAGTAGTTGCGGAAGAATTTGGATTGGCTTTGGTTACCCAATTGTCAAAATTAGACAGATTAAATCCGATGGTCCCGAAGGAACCTTTTCGCCAACCCGGAAGGGCTGCTATCTTTCCGTCAATATCAGCGATTTCTCCAGCGAGCGCTCCGGCAGCGGCAGCCTTATCGGCCCGCATTGCTTGTAATTCTTCCAGTGTTTGAGCTGATAATAATGAGCATCCAATCATACTGATTAATAAGAATAAATACTTTTTCATTGTGCTATTAGTTTAAGAATCGTTCAATTATAAAAAATGGTAAATTATTTGTGCTCTATTTCGATTTTGTCTTTTAATGTTTTGCTCAATGGTATCAATACGGTACTTGTTCCTGTATTGATTTTTAAAAAACTCTTATCAATCTCAGAAATTTCACCTTGGATGCCATCTATCTTTACCTGATCACCTACATTGAACTGGTCTTTTATGTAAAAAGAGGATAGAAAATTACTGACTAAATCTTTAGCGGCAAGTCCATATCCGAGTGCAAATGCTAACACACCACCACCTATTAAAATCATGAAATTGCCTTCCACAAAGTTTGTACTTATACCTGTTTGTTTAAGTGCAGTGATTAATACATTAATCAGTAGGAAATAAAATATTGCATTCGCAATCATATTTGCTGAGGGAAGATTTAAGGACTTGGCTAGGGTGAGGACCATCTGGCGTACAAAGTCAGAAAATAAGAGTCCTAAGAACAACACGATCAGCGCAACAATTAAATTAGGGACAAAATCAACTATGTCTCGGAATAAGGTAGAAATAGCACTGATATCTAAAATATCAGTTGCCATGACAATAAAAATCAAGAGCAGTAAATAATATATGATCTTACTAAAAATAGTAGAAGGAACAATTTTGACATTTGCTTTTTGGATAATTTCAATATTATCCAACTTCTCTGCTAATTTGTCAATCCCTATTGATTTAAAGAGTTTTTTTACTACTGAAGCAAAGATTTTTGAAATGATATAGCCAATGATCAATACCAAAATGGCCATTAACAATTTGGGCATAGCTTCTGCAAACTGCTTCAATAACGTTTCAACAAAAGGAAATAGATCATTCATATTGGAGGTTTTTTAAAGGTTTTCATTGCTTATATTCGGAGGCTTAGAATGATTCTGTGTTCTATGGTCTTTCGAATTATGCTGGTCACTTGACCCTGAAGCCATACTCGCAAACATCCTCAAAACTTTTGGAAAAAATAAATCAATAAGATCTCCAAATAGATGAAATACCCGAATGTTTCTTCGGATGTTATTAGAGATTTCACCAGGAGGACTTCCATACCGGCGAATTGTTTCTGCCTCTAATTCTTCAAAACTATTACGACGTTCCATATTCTCCATTTTAATCTGAATATTTTTCAGAATATATCTTAATGTATTTTTCTTTCGCTCTTTTGATTTGCATCTTGACTGCACTTTCACTTTTGTTGAAGCTTTCACTTATATCCTGTATGGACATATTATCTTGATACTTCATTAATAATATAGATTTATCCATGATGTTCAACTCATCCAACACTTCTTTTAATCTTTTAACATTCGTTTCTTTGATAACCGAATCATCCACATCGTCAATTACGTCTCGGTCTTCAATTTTTTCATCATAGACCAATCTATTCTTTTTCTTTTTTCGAACTTGATCTATACAATAATTATAACTTATAGCATAAATCCAAGTCGAAAGTTTGGATCGGCCACTGAAACGAGCTAATGTCAAAACGATTTTGATAAATATTTCCTGAACGGCATCGCTGGCATCTACCTCATTTTTTAACAAGGAAATACACTTGGCATACACCTTATTCGAATACTTATTATACAATAAATCAAAGTACACTTCTTTTTGAGTACTTAGATATTGCTGTACGATTTCTTCGTCAGACAATTCGTTATGTTTGATATTTGTCAATGGGTCACTAATACTCTATCAGCCCTTATTGAGACGATGATTTTCAAAAAAGTTACTTTTACACATATATTCTTAAAAGGCATTAGCAAAATTAAATATTTTTTTAATATATAACGTACTAGATAATGAGGATTTTAACTGTATTATTTCTTTTGTTAACCCTAAATATTTCTTTGGCACAGGAAAATGAGGATGCTTTTTTTATTAAAAAGATATACAATAGTACCTTGACGGATCGCATGAGCTACGAATGGTTAAGAACGTTAACCTTGGAAATTGGTCCTAGATTAAGTGGAAGTCACCAGGCTGCCGCAGCGGTAGAATATACGTATCAAGTAATGGATTCTTTGGGATTGGATTCGGTCTGGTTACAGCCGGTAGAAGTACCGCACTGGCACCGAGGTGAGCCCGAAATTGTCAAAATTGTCAATTCACCTAGTAGAGGGGATATCACGCTTAATGCATTGTCACTGGGTAATAGTATCGGCACCGGGCCTGCAGGACTAACAGCAGAAGTCATTGAAGTACATTCTCTGGACGAAGTAAATGACCTGGGACCAAAGGTTAAAGGGAAGATCGTTTTTTATAATCGACCGATGGATCCTACACTATTAAGAACATTTTCAGCCTATGGAGGAGCGGTTGATCAGCGTGGAGCTGGGGCCATCCGGGCTGCTGAGAATGGAGCCATTGCTACTATAGTCAGGTCAATGGGTTCGAATATTGACGAAGTACCACACACCGGAGGCATGTACTACAAAGCGGGTGTAATTCAAATACCAGCTTTAGCTATAAGTACCTTAGATGCTGAGCTTCTGAGTAATTTATTAAAACAAGAGGCGGTCAAGTTATTCATTCGCAATACTTCACGTATGTTAAAAAATAAACAATCTTATAATGTCATTGGTGAAATCAAAGGTTCTCAATATCCTGAACAAATCATCTTGGTTGGAGGTCACCTGGATAGCTGGGATGTGGGACAAGGAGCACACGATGATGGGGCAGGATGTGTACATTCTTTGGAAGTAATGAGGCAATTGCGTAAATTAAACTATCAACCAAAACGAACCATCCGTTGTGTACTATTTATGAATGAAGAAAACGGACTTGCAGGAGGCATTATGTATGCAAATGAATCAAACCGAAAAGGTGAATTTCATCTAGCGGCCATAGAATCAGATGCAGGGGGATTCACTCCCAAAGGTTTTGGTTGTGATGCAGAATCCAATTTAATAGAGGACTATTTTAAAAAATTGAAAAATTGGGAGACCCTTTTGGGTCCCTACGGAATTACGTTTTCTACAGGAGGAGGAGGTGCGGATATCTCTCGCCTTAAAAGCCAAAAAGGCCTATTAATCGGACTAAGACCTGATTCTCAGCGATATTTTGATTATCATCATACCGCGGAAGATACGTTTGACAAGGTGAATCAACGGGAGCTGGCATTAGGCGCCGCTGCCATGACCAGCCTGGTGTATTTATTAGATAGTTACGGTCTATAGAAATAAATAATCGTGAAAGAAGCAATTGTAAATAACCAAACATTTAAAGAAATTATTTCGCTTAAGGAAATTAAGCCAGTGGTGGCTAATCTTGCGGCAAGAATTGATCATAATTACCCATTAGATCAAGATGTGGTCGTGATCGGCATCTTGAATGGAGCATTCATATTTTTAGCAGACCTGGTAAGAGCTATTGAGCGCCCGGTGGAAATTACCTTTACCCAACTCAAATCATATATCGGCACCAAAAGTACGGGAGATGTTCAAATACTTAAAGAAATCGATATTGAGATTAAAGACAAACACGTCATCGTGGTAGAAGATATCATCGATACCGGTAATACCCTTTTTCAATACAATCAAATATTGGAAGCTAAAAAACCCAAATCTATTGCTGTTTACGCCTTATTGGTCAAACCAGAAAACATCCAGCACGAGTTACCTTCTTTTAATGTTGGCTTTGAGATTAAAGATCGATTTGTGATCGGGTATGGGTTGGATTTTGACGGAATAGGGCGTAATCTTAGAGGCATTTATCAATTGAAGAGCTAGTGTATTATGACTTGGCTGGGAATAATTGCTGGGGTTTATGTTTTGATTTGTCTTTTATTTTATGTTTTCCAGCACTATTTCTTTTTTCGCCCGGAAATCCTGCCATCCGGATTTAAGTATAAATATCCTTTTCCTTTTGATGAGGTTTATTTTGACATGGAGGATGGGGGCGCTGTGAATGGCATCCATTTTAAAGTTCCCAATTCATTGGGCGTAGTCTTTTATTTAAAAGGAAATTCC
>JAHEJC010000427.1 GCA_024639065.1 Lewinellaceae bacterium
CATTTTAAAACATTCCAGGGAGTTGAAGCCACATTCATTGATAAACCTAAGACTTATTGGGCAAGCATATTTGGTGGAACAATGTTTGGATTAGGTTGGGCAATGACAGGTGCTTGTCCAGGTCCTTTATATGTCCTTTTGGGAAATGGTGTTTGGGTAGTATTAGTTATTATAGCCAGTGCACTTTTAGGGACTTTTGTTTATGGGTTACTTAGATCCAAATTGCCGCATTAGGAGATGATTTGCTAGTTAGTGTGGTTTTTTAAGGAGAAAAAAGGTAGGTCGTTGCTCAAGGTGAACAGTCAAGGGAAGGAGAGAATACTTCCAGTCTGATTGTTGACTTTTATTTTTTTAACGTTTTACGACTGAGCGCATTTGATGGTGTTAATTTGTCAGGTTCTTAATTTTAGCTTTCCTAATCGAACCTTAGGGATGAAGACCAGTTATTTTAGCAGTTTTACGCTCGATTTATTCTATTAAAATTTTATCCTTTTTTAAATTCTTATTGCCTATTACTCCATTTCATCCTGGGCAACATCCGTTTTGAAATTGCACTTTGCTCTTGGTCATAGGTTATGAATCCATTTTTGTGATAAAAAGATTCTGCGTTTGGGTCAGCAAGTAAATGTAGTTCAGCATGTATAGGTATTAGATTCTTTTGGATGTATTCCAAGGTTAACTTCCCAAATCCTTGACCGATATACTGGGGTTTTATCCATAAATGCTCTAATTCGATGTAATCTTTTTTGTGATTCAAAGCAAAAAATCCAATCAATTCATCATATTTCAATATCTTGGATACGTGCTGTTCAAGGATATCGATTTCGTCAATTGTCAATTCATCTTTCCACCATTCCAACCATTCAGGAGGATAACCCCAGTAGCCTTTAGAAGCCCGGCATATCGAGGTAAGTAATTCAGAATCTTCAGGAAATGCTTTTACAAATTGAATCATAAGAAGAGCAAAACTACCAAAGTAATTACCGCTGGAAGACCTTGAGTCAGAAAAATCCATTTAGATGCGGTAAGCCCTCCATAAATTCCTGCTACGGCCACGCATCCTACAAAAAATAATGCCACTTTTTGAGACCAAGCCGGATCGTTGATCAGTAATGACCATATCAATCCTGCAACTAGAAACGCATTGTACAATCCTTGATTGGCTGCAAGGACTTTAGTCTTTGGAAAAAAATCTTTTGGAAACTGACTAAATATTTTACGACCTACAGTTTCCCATGCGAACATCTCAAAGTAAACTATATAAATATGCTCTAATGCAATGAGTCCAACAAGCACTTTAGCTACTAAGGGCATGGTCTTAAATTTATGACTTTACTGGATTGTAAATTGTTGTGGTATACTCACCTTTATTCAATTTAGCCGAGACTGCGTCAAAAGCATCCAATGTTAACTCTATATCTTCCATGTCGTGTACTGCAGTTGGAATTAGGCGCAACAATATCATTCCTTTAGGGATGACCGGGTAGACTACAATCGAACAGAAAATACGATGATTTTCTCTGAGATCATGTACTAATTGGGTAGCTTCTTCAGGAGAACCTTTTAAGTAGACCGGAGTTACACAACTATTGGTATCTCCTATATTGAATCCTCTTGATATTAAACCCGATTGAAGGGCATTTACATTTTCCCAAAGTTTTTCTTTAAACTCGGGTCGGGTACGGATCATCTCTAAACGCTTAATGGCTCCTTGAACAAAAGGCATTGGCAACGATTTGGCAAATACCTGTGACCTCATATTATATTTTAAATATTGAATCACGGAAGGAGTACTGCCAAAAAAGGCACCAATACTGGCCATTGATTTGGCAAATGTGGAAAAATAAATGTCTATTTCATCTTGGACATTTTGTTCTTCTCCTGCACCAGCTCCGGTCTTACCTAAAACACCAAATCCATGCGCATCATCTACTAATAATCTAAAAGAATATTTTGATTTCAGAGCAACAATTTCTCTTAATTTTCCTTGATCACCACGCATACCAAATACACCTTCTGAGATCACTAAAATTGAACCACCTGAACCCTCTACAATTTTTTCTGCGCGTTGCAGATTTTTTTCTAAGGAAGCAATATCATTATGATCGAATGCAAATCTTTTTCCCAAGTGGAGCCTCACTCCATCCACGATGCAGGCATGACTTTCTGCATCATAAATGACCACATCTCTTCGGGATAAGAGTGCATCAATAGCAGAAAGCACTCCTTGATATCCAAAATTGACTAATAGCACTTTCTCTTTACCGATGAAATCAGCAAGTTGCTCCTCCAGCTGGTAATGAAATTTTGAATCTCCTGACATCATTCTTGAACCCATGGGATAGGCCAATCCCCATTCTTTGGCGGAATCCGCATCTACTTTGCGCACTTCCGGATGATTACCTAAGCCAAGGTAATTATTAACACTCCAACATACGACCTCTTTGTTATTGAAGGTCATCCGACTTCCAAGCTCTCCAGTTAATTGAGGAAATATGTAATAACCTTCTGCAGATTCTGCATATTGCCCAAGTGGTCCTCGCTGAGATTCAATCCTATCAAATAAATCCATGATTTTTATTTTTTGCAACTAATCTATTAAGTTTTTTGTGAATAATAAGATCTCTGGTTCTTGCTGGTAACATTTCAAAAATACGAAAGAGTATTTTCTGATTGGTCATAAGATGTCTAGACCTTGTTTTTTTATTTTCTAATATGTTATAAATTTTTTTCGAAATTACCTCAACTTTTAAGGCTCTTTTTTCATTGTGAGCGATCAGTTTATCTTTGAGTTCCAACATTTCTTCATAGTCAGTTCCCTCCGCATGACTTTCAGCTAATTTTGCTTTATTCCATATTTCGGATTTCACGGGTCCTAGCTGTAGGCAGATTACATCAATACCATATATTTTCAATTCTATCCTGAGCGCATCGTTTAGCGCTTCTAAAGCAAATTTGGAGGCACAATAGGCTCCTAGAAATGGATTCACTACTCTTCCGGAAACAGAACTGATATTAACAATTTTACCTACCTTACCCGAATTATTCTGGTCATTTCCCAATAAAGGTGCAAATGCTTGGCATACTCTCACTATACCCAATACATTTACATCGAATTGATCTTTTAATCTTTCTATTGGAAAATGTAAAAGAGGACCAAAAAAAGCTGTTCCTGCATTATTGATTAATCCGGTTAAAAAATTCCCATTTATTTCCTTCCTTACTTTTTCAGCAGCTCTCTGAATAGCTTCTGTATTTTTCACATCAAAGTGCAGTGGGGTAAATAAATCACCAAAGGTTTTTTTTAACAAGTGAGCGTCAGTAGGTTTTCTGACGCTGCCATAAACTTTATATCCATTTTTTATTAAATAGCGAGTTGCATCATATCCAATCCCGGTTGATACACCTGTAATCACTACATGCTTCATGAATAAAAGTCAATCACCTTTCTCAATTGTTCTCTAAGGTATACCACTTTTGATATTCCTGATTTGCGATCAGCACTACGAAAGAATCCGACATGCTGCATCCACGCATTGTTATATATTTTACTTAAATATCTACTTCCATGATCAGCAAGTAATAAAACAACTACAGCATCTTTAGGAAGTAATGGTTGTATCTTTTTAAATCCAACCAGCACAGCACCAGAAGAGTAGCCGGTCAATAAACCCTGTTTTTTAGCTAATCGACGGGCCAATAATGCACTTTCACGATCGGTTGCTTTGACTATTTTATCAATCAAATCGAACTCAGTAGCTCCAGGGATAAATTTTTTACCCACGGCTTCTAACAAATATGAATAACATTCTGTGGAGTCTTCCACATGATCTTCATGATATTTTTGAAGTATTGATCCATAAGCATCAACACCAATAATCTTAACTTCCGGATTTTGTTCCTTTAGATATTTTGCAGTACCAGATATGGTTCCGCCTGTACCCATGGCACATATAAAATGAGTTATCTTCCCATCGGTCTGCTTCCAAATTTCCGGTCCGGTTGTGTAATAATGAGCTTCCAAATTGTCCTCATTGAAATATTGGTTTACAAAGAGGGAGTTTTTAATCTCTTGGTTCAATCTAGCACATACTGAATAATGTGAGAGTGGATCTTCGTAAGGAACTTTACTGGGGCATATTCTTACATCTGCTCCTAAGGATTCCATTAATTGTATCTTTTCTTTTGATATTTTGTCAGGAATACAGAGAATACAGTTATAACCTTTGACTGCAGCAACCATAGCCATACTGAAACCGGTATTACCGGAGCTAGCTTCAATGATCGTACCGCCGGGTAAGATTTTTCCTTCCTTTTCTGCTTTAGCTATAATGTATTTGGCTATTCTATCCTTGGCTGAATGGCCAGGATTCATTCCTTCTACCTTAGCTAAAACGATTCCCGGAAATCCATTGGACATACGATTTAACCTTATCAAAGGTGTGTGTCCAACAACATCCAAAACGCTGTCATAGCACTGCATCAGAACATTTTACAAATTGGCGAAATAAAATATTAATGCAGGACGAAGGTAATGCTTTATTCTAATATCTGGTTAAGTATCATTTATCTTTCTATTTGAAACCCTTATGAATAGGGGCCTTCTACATATTTTAGAAAATAAATCAAAAATTTTGTAACGTTTTCAATGTTCAGAACATCTCTATAGTGTCTGTATCATAAAATAACGGATTGATGAAGTCGAAATTCTTTTTAATTTTATTAAGCTACTGTGTAATAATATCGTGTAATCGGGATTTTGATATATCGGAATCTGAAGTTATTGTCCCTGATACGGAAATACTACAAACAGGTGTGGTCACTGGAATTGTTTCTGACGAATATGATCAGCCCATAGCTGATTATAACATTGAATTGTATGTAAATGGAAAAATGCTCGACCAAGTACGTACGAATGAGTCAGGACTGTATGAAATAGAAGCACCAATAGCTCCAGGACAGGATGCTAGATTATTTGCGTATGCTCCAAATTATCGTGAGAGCTTAAGAAGATTAGCATTTGATCTAGTCGATAAAGCTACTATTAACTTCCCAGTGATTGAAAACACCGATTTCACAATTCCCGGCATTGCTCCAGGAGACCAAAATCTAATTGCTGTCAATGGGTTTTTTAAAGACTCAAATGGCAATCCAGCGAGAGGGTATGTCAACATTCATGATCGTAATGATCAAACAAGCACATTTACTGTAGACATGCTCTCTCGACCGGATGAAAATGGATACTACGAATTATTCGTTCCCAGAGACAAAATTTTTAATTTAGAAATGGTGGAAAGATGCGATGAAGGGGGAAAGGAGATAAAAATGCAAGTTGGTCCTTACATTAAAGAAAACAATTCTTTAGCAGATTTTATTTCTAATCATGAATATGATAGAGATAAAAC
>JAHEJC010000428.1 GCA_024639065.1 Lewinellaceae bacterium
TTATTTTCAGATGTAAGTTATTATTTATTATATTACCTAGTATTTTTTATTAAACATTAATAAATCCTCTTATTATGAAAAAACTTTTTTTTATGATTATTGCGCTAGCGACGATCAGTACGATCCATTTTTCCTGTCAAAAAGAGTCTTATTTAGCAGAAAATGATCTACCAATACCCCAAGATGTAATTGAAAAACTGGTTCATTTGGGATTCAACCCGGATGGCATCGAGCGAGTAGATGAAGGGTATCGAATCGAACGCGATATCATAATTACTAATGAATTTTTGGCTTCAACACCTAAAATTCATCGAGTACCTGGTGAAGAACAGTACAGTACGAATAATCTCGTCTCTAGGACAGGAGATATTTCTGTATATATACCTGTGGCTAGTAGCGGAGGAAGAGGAAAGAAGACCTCTGGCTTTTCTGCAACGTATGGAGCTGCTCTGAATGAAGCTATCCGCCGTTACAATGCAGAAAATTTAACTATAAAGTTTAATAGAGTTTCATCTAGCGGTGCTGACATAGACTTTACCCGTTTGAGAAAAGGAGATGAAAGACGAGGGATATTGGGTTCGGCAGGATTTCCTACCAACAATGGAGAACCATATGGTGAAATAAAAATGAGTGGTATCCTAGAATCTTCGTATGGATTGTCAGTAGATGGAATTGCTACGATTATGGCTCATGAAATGGGACACTGTATCGGGTTCAGACACACAGATTATTTTGATAGAAGCATCAGTTGTGGTGGAGCACGGTCAGATGAAGGGGATGCAGGTATTGGTGCAAACCATATCCCTGGTACACCTACTGGAGCAGCCTTAGCAGCTCAATCATGGATGCTTTCCTGTACCGACGGTTCAGATAGACCGTTTAACAGCGATGACCAAACAGCCTTAGACTATTTGTATTAAAGAGTTCTCTTGTATAAGAACAAAGCGCCTGGATGACTATCCGGGCATTTTTTTTGATTCTCTCGGTGTCCTGCAAAGGTTGGGTCAATAATTTTTATTTCATCCATAATTTCAATTAGTATCAAAAGACCTTATATTGTAACCACCACAACATTTCAATAATAAATCATGTTTTCGAAAACATTTGCCAGCGCTGTTCAGGGAGTAGATGCATTGACGGTGACGGTAGAAGTAAATGCCGGAGGAACCGTAAATCCAAAATATTACTTGGGGGGATTACCAGACAATGCCGTGAAGGAAGGACAGCGCCGAATTGAAGCGGCTATCGCCAATTCTGGATACCGCATGAAGCGGATGAAATTAGTGGTCAACCTGGCTCCGGCAGATATTCGAAAAGAAGGATCCGCTTACGACTTGCCGATTGCCTTGGCCATATTAGGAAGTAGTGAACAAATCGATACCGCCCATCTCGATCAATATATGGTTATGGGAGAGTTGGCATTGGATGGACAGTTAAGGCCAATACGAGGCGCATTACCAATCGCTATTCAAGCACGAAAGGAAAAGTTTAAGGGATTGATCGTACCTAAGCAGAATGCACAGGAAGCCGCTATCGTTAATGATCTTGACGTCTATGGGGTAGAGTCGCTCAGTCAAGCAGTGCAAATTATTAACGGATCGAATCCAGATCTTAAACCGGTCAAAATAGACACCAGGGATATTTTTTTTAGTGAACAAAATAAGTACCCAATCGATTTCGAGGATGTCAAAGGCCAGGAGAATATAAAACGAGCGCTCGAGCTTGCTGCGGCCGGAGGCCATAACGCGATCTTAATTGGACCTCCTGGTGCTGGTAAAACGATGATGGCCAGAAGATTACCTACTATACTCCCACCGCTCTCATTACAGGAAGCATTAGAGACTACAAAGATTTATTCTGTTGCTGGTGTGCTGGGCGATCATGCTTCCCTGGTTTCTCATCGTCCTTATCGATCTCCGCATCATACGATCAGTGATGTGGCCTTAGTAGGAGGTGGATCCAATCCCTTGCCTGGTGAAATATCCTTAGCGCATAATGGGGTTTTATTTCTGGATGAACTGCCTGAGTTTAAAAGGTCTGTGCTCGAAGTTTTACGACAACCCATGGAAGAACGCAAAGTAACTATTTCCCGAGCCAGACTTTCTGTCGATTATCCAGCAAGTTTTATGCTGGTGGCCAGTATGAATCCTTGTCCTTGTGGTTACTATAACCATCCTGAGAAAGAATGTGTTTGTGCACCGGGGGTGGTAAAGCGATACTTAAATAAAATATCCGGACCTTTACTGGATCGAATTGATTTACATGTGGAGGTGACTCCTGTATCGTTCGATGAGCTATCTAGTATAGAGCGTCCACAAGAAAAAAGTGCGGATATTGCTCAACGGGTCATAAAAGCCAGAAAAATTCAATTAGATCGGTTTAAAAAAACAAACACGATCTTTTGTAATGCTCAAATGTCGAGTCGTATGGTGCGTGATATTTGTACGATTTCTAAAGCCGGTAATACCTTATTGCAAACAGCCATGAAAAAATTACAATTATCCGCCAGAGCTTATGATCGGATATTAAAAGTTGCTCGTACGGCGGCTGATCTTCATAATTCCTCTGAAATCCTCATTGAGCATTTAGCTGAAGCGATTCAGTACCGCAGTCTGGATAGAGAAGATTGGATCGGTTAAGCCCACCATACTGTTAAGTAGGGGTAATGAGTATAGAGACTATCGGTTCCAAAGTGATTCGAATGGCCTGAATGGTAATCAGTTGATTGGGCAGACTAAGTTTATTTAATTACTATCGAGATTGGTGCTTTCGATAATTTTGAAAACTTGAGCATCCATTTGTTTACATGGAATACACCAAATAGTATAGCATCATCAAAAATCAACTTATCTTCTTCCTCAGCTAATTTTTTTACCTCTTCCCAGGTAAGTTTCAAATTGTATTCCGTCTATTGTACAGTGAGACCATGTACTATGCACCAGAGTAAAATTAATACCTGTATTTTCATTAATTAGCTGTTTTCCAATTCTTGTTTAAATTGTAAAATAGCCCTGATTGGTTCATTCTTATCTGTAGCCATTTTGATAATCATATCAACCATTTCTAATGCTTTAGCACTTTTCCCTTGTACGTGTAATAATTTTGCATGGGTTAAATAGTAACCTGAATTACCTTCAATGCTGGTCGCTTTTTTAGCTAATTTTTCTGCATAACTTAAGAGGGTTGAATTTTGATTAAAATGGTCGATTACTGAGTTAGCAATCTCATTTAACTTTTGTGGGTTGTTTTTATTTTTGCCAGTTAGATAAGATTTGCTAGACTTTGTAAATAGTTTTTCATCCTTTATAAGGCAAGCATATTGGATATTTGAATGATGTTCAAACATTGTAGCGGCTGCAGGCAAATGCTGGTGCATTTTCGATTGTGCTTCAATTAACAAATCCTGCATCTCAAATTCAAAAGCTTTTTCTGCGGTTTTTTGACAAGCAGCAGCGATCCTGGCATCCACAATTGGTTTAGTTTTAAGCTTATTTAGCTCATCCCTATATTTAATTAAATGATCAAATATTCGGGAATCAGCCTCGGTCGTAGCTTCTAAAATAATCGCTAGATTTTCAGCGGAGGATAAATTCTCTTGACTACGTAAGTACTCATTGGCTACCGCAAGGCTTGATTTTTTAGCTTTATTTAAACCGCTTATGTAAGCCAGAACGATTTCTGGAGCGCGTTCTCCTTGTTCATATTTCAGCGCAAGCTCAGCAGAAGGGTCGTAACGTTCTATCGCTTTTCGACCGATCTCGACAAAATCATTTGGTTGCCGATACCCAGTGACTGAGAGAACAATTTCACCTGCAGGACTGATATAAAAAAATGTTGGGAAAGCTCTAACAGGATATTTTTTCTTGAATTTAAGGCCCTCTCCTCGTTCCATATCCAATTTTACATTGACAAAATGCGTATTGTAATATTCACCTACTTGCTTTTGAGGAAATACATTTTTACTCATTTTTTTGCAAGGTCCGCACCACACGGCATAAGCGTCTACAAAAATGAGTTTGTTTTCTGCTTTGGCTTCTGCTAATGTCTGATCCCAAGTACCTTGGAAAAATTCAATACCCTGAGCAGTTGTTATTTGAGCTAATAAAAAACTGAATATACACACTATCAATCTATGCATTGTCTAAATGTTTAGTACAAAATAAATGAATTCCTCTGTGATTGCAACTCTTTGAACCCCTATAATTTGTTGAAATGAGGCTTCTAGATAAGCTTTTTGATAATCTTACAACAAATTTATAACCAACTTTAGTTTAAACCTTTCAAAAAAATTCCAGTCTTATTTTAAAATTAAAACAAGTGGATGATTTTATCAAAATAAAACATTTTCTCAATAGGGCTGGTTTTGGGATGAATCCGCAAAATTATAAAGTACTAAAAAATAGCCCTCTTGAGCAAATTGTCCAGGCTTACTTTGAGACTAGTAATCCGCCCTTGGTGTATGTCGAAATGGACAACAATGAGATTGATAAGCCGATGAAGTCACAGGACGTTTTTCTCAATAAACAAAAAAAGAATATTCAGCTTACAGCTAAGGTTAGAGGTGCCTGGATTGAGCGAATGATTCATGAAGAGAATCCATTCATAGAACGGGTAAGCTTATTCTGGCATGGTCATTTTGCCTGTCGCATTATCCATCCGGTGTTGGCCACCCAATATCTGAACGTATTAAGAAATTTTGGGTTGGGATACTTTAAAGACCTGGTATTGGCGATAGCCCAAAATCCAGCAATGATCAGGTATCTTAATAACCAACAAAACAGGAAAGGCAACCCGAATGAAAACTTTACCAGAGAACTCATGGAGTTATTTACCCTGGGGAGAGGCAATTATTCAGAACTAGATGTAAAAGAAGGCGCACGAGCTTTTACCGGATGGTCGAGCAACGTGAAAGGAGAATTTGTAATAAGACCTTTTTTTCATGATTACGGGGAAAAGCAGTTTTTAGGGGAGCACGGAAATTTTGATGGTGAAGACCTAATTAATATAATCCTCAAGAAGAAAGCATGTGCTACTTTCCTGGCAACTTCTATTTTCAAATATTTTGTAACAGATGATATTGAACCAGATAAAGTATCTATTATTGCTGAGTTACTTTGGAATAACGGTTTTCATATAGGCGATACTTTAAAATCAATTTTCTTGAGCGATTGGTTTTACGATGAGGTCTATATTGGAAACAAAATTAAATCTCCTGTAGAACTACTTGTAGGCGTATGCAGGCAATCCGGCACTAGAAAAATAAACAGTATCGGACTACAATATTTGTGCAAAGCCCTTGGTCAAGCCTTATTCAACCCGCCTAATGTAGCTGGATGGCCTGGGGGTAAAAAGTGGATCGACAATGCTACTCTAGCTATGCGGTTAAATATTCCAA
>JAHEJC010000429.1 GCA_024639065.1 Lewinellaceae bacterium
CCGCGCCAAGCTTGCTTGAGCGAAGGATTGAGAAACAAAAAAAGCAAACCGAAAAGGCTTACTTTTCCTTTTTCAAGATGTTTGAGCTGGGACTCAGCGAAGCTAAAACCGCCTCGAGTACTTATAACCCTCTTAACTATATGGTTTTGAGGGTTTTCTGTTTTTATTTAGTCAACTATTAGCCAACCACTGCTTTTTCGCAGAGTATTATTGGAGTTTTAAGGGGAAATTTTACCGTAGAAGCGTGCTTTTTGACTTAATTATTGATTCCATTCTATTATTCTAAAATCCTTTTCTAAGTCCACCTGATCTAGGCTATAAGAAAGTTGCCTTTGGCTTGTTTTCTGGGATCGATGTGGGGGTCGGAGATACAGCTACAATGGACGTCCGTGGATAGGCCTTGGCTTCGGATATGACCTCTCTAAAATATCCAGCTAATCAAAATACGGGCTTTGAATCTAGAAACATTAATTAGTTACTCGAAGGTATTTACAATGGCCAAGGCAGAGAACTAGAAATATTGCTTGGAGATTCTAATGGTAATACGAGAATACTAAACAACGTTCATTTCGAGGCTGAAGCTAAAAAGGTGATCATTTATTAAGATTTCTCTTTACTCCCATTTTCTCCTCGAGTAATAATTGGAAAGACTGCGATCGTTTCCTTTATAATCACGATTTATCTTCAATTAATTTTAAGTTTCTGAGATCTTACGGGCTCATGACAATGCTCAAGGTCCATTTTAATAAATTTAATTAAAGTATAACAAATTTAAATCATTGCTAATAAAATCGCATCATTGGGACAGAATATTCCTTCATTCGTCCTTGGCCTTATGGCAGTTTCAAAATCTATTTTTATGTTTTTGAAAATGTAATTGAACAACTAAACTATTTGAAATGAAAGATGACGACCAGAAATCCCTCACTTCCTCCATAGTGTATAGGCCAGAACATGAAAATATAGCTAATTCTATTGCTAATTATTTCCTTATGATGGAGATTCCAACAAATACTGTTGAGGTTTCATCTAATACCATCCTTGATGCTAATAGGGAGTCTCAGCTATTAAAGATTATCAAGAATTCTGATTTAATTATTCCAATACTATACCCTAGTCAAAAGTGGGATCAGGAATATGATGATATTAGACACATCTACGAGAGTATAGGAAATTTAGAGTCTAACGAGGATACCTTAGTATTTCCTATCTACACGCCTTTAGAAATTGACATCAAAAATATAGACCAAAATCTTGTAAGAAAACCTGAGACTTTTTTTAGAAATATAGGCTCATACTTCTGGAAAGATGGCCTTGATGATCAATCTAATGAAAAGATCTTAGGCGAAGAATTGAATCGGTTCTTAAACTTTAAGGAAGAGGAAAGGCATAAAGTTGAAGAAAAGAAGCAAGTGATTCTTGAGTCAACCAAAAACTTCACGGAAATGGCTATATCTAATCTAAAACGAAGAGAAATAGGTCTTAAGGTTGTAGGTTATTTTTGGAGCATTATTGGGTTTTTTTGTCTTTTAGCTGGTATATACATTGCCTACAAGTTTATTGATGTAATTCCGGATCATCAGGTAAGTAATAATTGGCAATTGTTGCTTCTAAGTATTGTAAAAAATGTGATAATTATTGTGCTATTGATAGCAGCTGCCAGGTATTCATTTATGTTTTCAAAAACGTTTCTAAATGAATCATTAAAAAATGCAGATCGAATTCACGCTATACGATTTGGTGATGTGTATTTAAAACTCTTTGAAAAAGAAATTAAATATGAGGAATTTAAGGAGGTCTTTCAATTCTGGAATACTAAGGGAGATGGTTATTTTTTAACTATCAAGTCCCAAGACTTTGATCCGGAATTGTTGGATAAACTTTCTGATCTTGTTAACCTGAAAACGAAAAAACCATCCACCTAGATTTTTACGTAGTGAGTTTAATCTGCGAAGTCGTCGCATAATAAGGGGCCTTAGCTATCGACTATTTAGAATTCTATAGCACCTATTTGATTTGATTGTATTTCAAAAAATATGCTTGAACACTTTGATCGTGGGACAAATTGTTAGTTTATGAAGGAACACTATTATAACAATGGACAAATGATTTATTTACGAAAACTCATTGTTTGTTTGTATTAGACCAAAGTGCCTCTATCTCTTATATATAAAAGTTAAGAGCCATTCATCCAATAAAATTGACTATTCGAAGTACGATTTCTGCCATCTGTACATTTTATATATTTTGTAGGTTTTTATTTACTATATTTAAAGTAACATCCTTAGTTATTACGAGCTCTTATCCTTCTAGCAAAAAAGGCACTTTAATGAATACCCAAATGAAATACTGGTAACATTAGTAATCCCAGATCGGAGAAAGGATATCTTTTATGTCAAAAGTTTTCTTCAACCTGAGAAGATAGTGGTGACTTTGCAGATTGTATTTTCAAATCCCATTAATGGGTTGTTCGCATCAGTACTTTAATTTCTAAATCTTCAAAACATCCCCAATGGCTTCTCATGATTCACTTTCTGGAGAATTAAGTGACCCCATACGTATTTTTAATATTTCTGGTAAACAAGCTCAATTGAAAATACTTCATGTGGGAGTCCTCTCGACTTCTATGAAATTTTATTTAATAAGAAATAATATTCAAAATTATCCTATCGTCACGCCACAATCAGACTATGATATTGATATGATACTGGTAAATGGAGAAGAAACAGACTACAAGTCAATATCAAAGACGCTGGTCAATATTCGACCTGTTGTACGTTATATCCATTCCAAATATGCCGATCCAAAAAAGGAAGTCATCCCATTTGTACTGATTCCAATTCTGGTAAAATATCTGATTAAATTAAAAGAATCATTAAATACAATGAGTCGGCGACTAGCTTTTGATACAGCAGATCGTTTTTTACACCGACTTACGGCAACAATTGATGAACATCTAGACGACCATACTATGTCAATAAAGAAATTGAGTAATCTGGTCTTTATGAGTAGAAGTGCATTTACTAAAAAGGTGAAGGAATTTACTGGTTTAAAACCCACCGAATTCATAAATCAATACAAAGTAGAAAAAAGCAAACATCTACTTTCAGTCACCAATTGGCAGATCGGCAGAATTTCAGATCAGTTAGGATTTTGTTCTCAGCAATATTATTGCAGACTATTTAAAAAAATGGAAGGTGTTAATCCATCCGAGTTTCGAAAAAATTATCGCAACTCTGGGGCTATTTAAAACTAGCAATAAGAATTCTGTTGCACTTCTTTTAGAACTTATGGTGAGCTGCATATATTTAATAATATACAAAAGGCCATAATATCGGTACTTGCAAGACTTCGTTTTAATTTCCCAGAATGCATACTTCATTTTACACTTTTTACACAATACTGTAAAAAGGTAACACAATAGTGCAAATCCCTCATGGTGTCGATCTCTAATTTTAGAGAGATGAAACCACATCTTCTCATACAATTGCATTCTAATAGATCCAACCCTAGATTAAGATATTGGGAAGACATCATTGATAACAAGCAAATTGCAACGACTTCTTTTATACCGCAAATAGATTCAATCCTTAAAAAAAAGTATAATCTGGATTTCCTAGCTACACAAAACTATCGCTCGGAAAAAGCAGACTGGAATCCGGAAGAAATCCAAACCGGACTAAATCGAATATACAGACTTATTTTACTTACTAAGAATCCAAATATTCCCCAGGATCTGGTTGATGAGATTTCTCTTCTACCTCAGGTCTCCTTTATAAATAAAGGTGAAATTATCTCTAGCTCAATTCCAGATCAAAAACTGGTATCTAGTCAGAGTCTTAGCATGAAATATCCTGATAATTCTATTTATTTAGAGGAAGCCCATAGGATTACAAAAGGAACTCCAGAAATAAAAATAGCTGTATTAGATACAGGTATAGAAACCTCACACCCCGAGTTTCTATATAAAGGCACCTCAAAAAGGGAAAATGATTCTCGTAAATTCAAAGGAGACAAGGACTTTGTAAATATCATTAATGGTGTAGACCAATTTGTTGGGGACTTCTTAGAGATGGATAATATTCCAGACGATAGCGTAGGTCATGGTACTCATGTAGCGGGTATCATAGGATCGGTAGGAAAAAAAATGGCTTTGGGTGTTGCACCTAAGTGCACCATAATACCAGTTAAGGTTTTGGGAGCCCTAAAGGCCGGTGATAAAGTGGTAGGTGCTGGACTTGTTGACAACATAGACGCCGGCATTCATTATGCCGTTAACGCTGGTGCTGATGTCATCAATATGAGCTTGGGTATTAAGCATTCAGGCGGGGGTCTGCCACATGATAGTGTCATAAGATATGCACTTAAGAAAAATGTCTCTGTAGTAGCCGCGTCCGGAAATGATGGTAAGAGAGATAAATATTACCCGGGGGCCCTAGAGGGCGTTATAGCTGTTGGAGCCTCAGACAACATAGGAAATGTGGCTCCTTTTTCCACATTTGGTGGCCACGTGTCGGTCACAGCACCTGGCGTGAATATCTACAGCTCTTCGCTGAGCAATGGATATGCTATGGCTTCTGGAACATCACAGGCAGCACCCTATGTAGCGGGAGCCATTGCACTGCTCAAATCCAGAGCGGCAGAAAAAGGGAAAAAAATTGAAAACGCCTTGGTCTCAAAAATCATTCATAACACCACGGACAAGTTTACTAATCAATTTAAGGACCAAAAGTCCGGATTCGGAAGAATAAACATATACGATGCCCTAAAAATGTTAGACTATAATCTGTAAATACTGTATCATGATAAGAAATGGAACTTTTAAAAAATCGGGAATTAAAAACCTTAGTTATTATGAACCAATTCCCAGGACCAGTGACTTGCTTAAAAAGTCATCCACAACTTGTGGAGATGGAGATTTATTAATATCAAATTTCTACATCGCCCCACCAACTGTAAGATATGATGATCTTGTTGAAGAGATATTGTATGAGTTAAGCACTGATCTTGGTAAAGAGTTTTGTGAAAAAGTTAAGAAAGACAAGGACCCAAAAAGACACATAGAATACCTCTTAAAGGACGAAGTGGTAACCAGATCTATAGAGCAAATAATCAATCGATTTCAGGTTCAAAAATGCAAAAAAGACTTTTTTAAAAATTGGCTGCTTGAAAATGGGCATACAGGAGAACTAATCAAAGTGGCGTCTGATTTGAATGCCTCAACTATGGACCCATTTGCAAGGTCCGTACTCTCTGAGGAGAACATTTTTTTCTATCTCACCTATAGAGCAGTGGCTGGGAATGGTATTTCCGATGCCAAAGGTATAGCGGCAAATCTATTGGATTCATTGGGTCTTGTAAAGTCTTTTATTAATACCAATTTGGTCCCTAAGG
>JAHEJC010000430.1 GCA_024639065.1 Lewinellaceae bacterium
ACCCTTGCCTGAGCTGAACATCATAAATTCACCTTTCCCTATTTGGAAGTCATAATTCAAGCTATCCTTGTGATGACCACTTCCGTCTATGAAATAGGTCGTAGGAATAACACCAGCATGTGGATGAGCGTCTACGCGCAATGGGTCGTTTCCAGGATTTATCTCTACAGGCCCGAATTCATCAAACAATACAAAAGGGGAAACATAATCCTGCCGATCTCCGGCAAAGGCTCTCAAAATCGGTAGCGTCCCTACTTTAGTCCGGTCCGAATTTAATATACGATGAACCTGACGTTTTGAGTTCGTATTTAACATACCTGAAGAGCCTTTCACGATTTGACTACCCGCAACAGAAGCACCTACTATCGCTGAACCTTTAATAAATTTTCTCCTTTCCATTTTCATGCTTATTATCGTTGTAAACAAAATGAAACAAGGATGGTTCTGGTTTTAATTTTAGCACGGGTTAAAACAGCATAAAGAACAAAAATCTATCTAAGCAGTTCTTTTGAACTATTCTTCCCATTTTCAAATTCTCCAAAATTTTGCAAAGCCCGATTAACGTATGTATCAATACTTTTTGCTTTGCCTATTTAAGGTATGACACTTCGCTTTTTGCCACTAGTAAGACGCAATGGATTGTTTTTCATTGACTGTGCGCTTAACTCTTTCGCCAAATGGGTAATGGCTTCCTCCGCTTTTGTTTGATCAATTGGAATGTAATGACGTCCAGAAAAACCATGTACTTTACATTTGATAAAATTAAACTATGCATAATTCATATAATAATGTACAAGATTGGGAGGCATATTAATTTGAACAAAGGGTTCATATAGAAAATAAAAAAACTGCTTAGGAAATCATCCTAAGCAGTTTTTCTAATCGTATTTCAATGAAATCTATTGAAAATAGCTTCCATCATTTTTACCGCCTCCCTGTACATTTTCCAATCGAGTTTTAAACTCATTAGAGGTGTCGAAGTCGTTCTTACGAGCAAATATTTCTTTTAAGGCGATCAATGTATTGACATCATTCGGATCAATTGCTTCTGCTTTTTTAAAGTAAGGAAGCGCTTGATCAAATACTTCTTCGATTTCTACTTTAAGCTTTTCATACTTTGCAGCGCCTTCTTTGGAGTAATCGTTTGCTAACTCATTTAACTCATTGGTCTTGTTCGCGGCTTGATTGTAGTACAAAGCACCAATGCTATATTGAGCAGCTACATATTTATTGTCAATTTCTAATGCTTTTTCATAATAATTCTTGGCTTCATCGAAGTACTTTGCTTGATTTTCTTGATTACCACTTTTAGCAGCATCTTGGTGTAAGTTATCATAAACATTACCCAATGTTGCGTACAATGACACATTATTGGGTTCTTTCTCAATAGCCAATTTAAGTTTTTCTAATAATTCATCCGTTCTATTGGCTTTTAAAAAATGATTGATTTGAGCAAACAATAATCCCGTGTCATCCGGATAGGCATTTACACCGTCAAACAGTATTTTTTCAGCAGCCTCCATATCCCCTTTTTCGGAATAGATCTGGTAGAGGCCTTCAAAAACATTAGATTCTGGATTACCCATTTCCTGAAGTTTCAAATACATCATTTCTGATTCATCGATTCGATTAGAATTCAGTGCGGTAAAGGCATGAATAAATACTTGGCTTTTATACTTTTCAGTATCATCCAGAGGACTATCCGTATCATTTGCTTTTAGAATATCGTGGATGCCGAGGATCGGTGAAAAATTAATAAACGCATTTTCAAAATCCTTGGCGTTATAATATTCAATACCTTTGTTGTTTAGGTGTTGAATAGATTCAAACAATCCTTTTAAAGCATCTTCTTTTTCAAACTTTTTTTCAGCAAATTCGAGGGCTTTGTTAAAAGCTTCATACGATTTCAATCCTGGGCTATAATCCACACTTTCCCATGACTCATCGATCATGGGCATGGTCATATCTCGATTTCCAATGGCATTGTAAATTTGACCTTTGGCGATCCAAGCAGCTGCTGAAGAAGCAATAATATCGTTTTGCAAAGCTTTATCAATGGCAACAATACCCTCTTCCAGCTTAGCTGAATTATTTTTACTATCTAAGTTGTATTGTCCTAAAGCTTTTTGTGCCTCCTTAAGGCTTTTTTTAGCTACTTTCTCATCAACTTGCCCAAACATTAGTATAGAAGTAAGAGCAAAAAGAAGAGTTGAAAGGCTAATTTTTTTAATCACGTTCATTTGACTGTAAATTTTATTGAACAAAAATAAGGTTTCTTCCAAAATCTAGACGTCTTAGCCAAATTAAAAATCTAACGAAAATGTTAATTTCTACTTAAAGAAACGTTAATATCACTCTTCTTCGTCTGTATTTTCTTCAATTCTCACCACAGCAACGTCTGCAATTTGATCCGCATCACTAAGATTGATCACTCGGACCCCCTGGGTAGCCCTTCCCATAATCCGCATATCATTTACCGGCATACGTATGACAATTCCTGACATACCGGTAATCATCAATTCATCCGTTTCTTTTACGCCTTTTAATGCCACAACCAGTCCAGTTTTAGTAGTTATATTCATGGTCTTAACTCCCTTACCTCCTCGATTTGTAAGACGGTAGTCCTCCAAATTAGATCTTTTACCATTTCCTTTTTCAGATACAACTAAAATAGTTTCGTCACTTTCCACTGGGTCCACACACACCATTCCAACGACTCCATCATCAGGACCATCTAGTTTCATTCCTTTGACGCCTGCCGCAGTACGCCCCATTGATCTTACTTTGGACTCATCAAACCGAATGGCCCTTCCCATTTTATTAGCCAATAAGATTTCATTATTTCCATTGGTGAGTTTCACTTCGAGCAATGAATCACCTTCATTGATCGTAATCGCATTTATACCATTTACTCGTGGTCTACTAAACGCCTCTACGGAAGTTTTTTTAATGATTCCTCTACTCGTACAAAACATAATATAGTGTGAGTTCAAGAAATCTTCATCTTTCAAATCCACAATTTTTATGTAAGCTTTTACTTTATCTTCAGGTGGTAGACTTAGTAGATTTTGAATAACCCTACCTGTAGATGTTTTAGTAGCTTCTGGAATTTCATACACCCTTAACCAGAAACATTTACCAGCTTCCGTAAATAATAATAAGTAGTTATGATTATTCGCAATGAACATGTGTTCGATAAAATCTTCAGTTCTGGTTTTACTACCCCGGGCACCACGTCCACCTCTGCTCTGCAATCTGTATTCAGAAACTTTAGTTCGTTTGATATAGCCTAAATGTGAAATAGTAATCACCACATCATCATTGGGGATCATGTCTTCTATATTGATCTCTCCATCTGAATAATTGATTTCGGTGCGCCGCTCATCTCCATACCGTTCTTTGATTTCGCCAAGCTCAATTTTAATAATCTCTCGCTGCCTTCCTTCATCTGCCAGGATATCCTCTAATTCTTCTATTTCCTTCAAAACTTGATCATATTCTTCTTTTAGCTTTTCTCTTTCCAGACCGGTAAGTTTCTGCAATCTCATATCCAGAATTGCATTAGCTTGTATTTCCGACAGATCAAATTTTGAAATCAAACCAGCCCGTGCATCATCCACTGTTTTGGAAGCCCGGATAAGTTTGATAACTTCATCAAGATTGTCGATGGCGATAATCAATCCTTCTAAAATATGGGCTCTTTTCTTGGCCTTTTCAAGTTCGAATTGAGTACGACGGACAATAACCTCAATTCTAAATTTTATGAATTCATCAATGATTTGCTTTACGTTGAGCAATTGGGGTCGTCCATTCACCAAAGCAATATTGTTTACACCATAAGAAGATTGCAGTGGAGAATAGGCATATAATTTACTCAGAACAACATTTGGGATTGCCTCTCTTTTAAGATCTATAACGATTCGCAGTCCATTTCGGTCGGATTCATCTCGAATATCGCTAATCCCCTTGATTTTTTCGTCATTTACTAAATCGGCAATTTTGATAACCAGATTCGCCTTATTGACCATGTAGGGAATTTCGGTAATAATGATCTGATCTTTGCCAACTTTTTCTGCTGAAACAATCTCCGCTCTGCCACGCACCACGATTCGCCCTCTGCCGGTTTCAAAGGCCTCTTTTACGCCTGAATAACCATATATTATACCTCCTGTGGGAAAATCAGGTGCTTTAATGTGATTACATAATTCATCTATGGTGATGTCAGGGTTTTCAATAGATGCTATTACCCCATCAATAACTTCAGATAGATTGTGTGGAAGCATATTTGTAGCCATCCCCACTGCAATTCCAGAAGCTCCATTAATAAGTAGATTTGGAATTCTGGTAGGTAACACGGTTGGTTCTTCCAAAGAATCATCAAAATTCAGTCTAAAATCGACTGTATTCTTGTCTATATCTGCTAATATCTCATCGCTAATGCGTTCTAATCTTGCTTCGGTATACCGCATGGCAGCTGGGCTATCGCCATCCATGGACCCAAAATTTCCTTGACCGTCCACCAAGGGATATCGCAGAGACCATTCCTGAGCCATCCTGACCATTGTATCATAAACAGACGAGTCACCATGTGGGTGATATTTACCTAATACTTCTCCAACAATTCTGGCTGATTTTTTATGTGCTTTATTATAACGGAGACCCAGCTCTGACATACCATATAATACACGTCGATGTACTGGTTTGAGCCCGTCACGTACATCAGGTAACGCTCTTGCCACAATCACGGACATCGAATAATCGATGTACGCTGACTTCATTTCTTCTTCAATATTTATTGGATAAATTCTCGAATCAGCCATACAATTTTTTAGTTAAAATACTGGTGTAAAAAACGCCGCAAATATACAAAATTTAAACCTATTTATATTAAAATTATTATAATATGGAATGATTTTGGGAATGCTATCTTTGCGCGAGTTAAATAATTATATGGGATCAATAAAACCTAGACAAACAAAGGAAACTTCAAAAAAGGAGCAAGTTGAGGAAATGTTTGATAACATAGCACCGAGCTATGATTTTTTAAACCGACTTCTTTCAGCTCGCAATGATGTGATTTGGCGAAAGAAATTGGTTGCTACCATCCAAAACAGATCCGCTGAAATGGTACTGGATGTGGCTACCGGTACAGGTGATGTTGCGCTACAGATAGCAAAAAGTATACACCCAAAAAAAATTATTGGTCTGGACCTGAGTCACGAAATGCTAAAGGTTGCCCGACAAAAGGCGACTAAAATTAAAAATACTGAAATGATATGGGTCCAGGGTGATAGTGAGCACCTAAATTATTCTGACGATACATTTGATGCCGTAACCGCAGCTTTTGGCGTAAGAAATTTTGAAAATCTAGAAAAAGGGCTCAATGAA
>JAHEJC010000431.1 GCA_024639065.1 Lewinellaceae bacterium
AACAGTACGGCAAAATTCGATGCTCCAAAATTTGGTGGCAAATTTAGTTTGAATGGAAATGGTAGTGGTAAACTTAATCTTTTCGGCTGGTATGATTTAAAGTTTAAAATTCCAGTTGAAGATTGGTTTAGAATTGAAATGGAGTTTGAACCGCAACGTGGATTATATAGACTTAAGGTAATGGATAGAACTTATTATTGGGTTGTTCAGGCTACAGATCACACGTTAGATTTTTTTAAATTTTATGGAACAACCGGCGGGTATAAAATAGACAACATTTGTTTTGAACAAGTTAAGTAATTGCCTTTATTTTTACAATACTCTGAATTTTTGAAGGCTCCCTTTCTACCAAATTGGGAGCTTTCTTTATAATGCCTAATAACCTATGCACTGGGTAATGGGATTGGAAAGAACCTGACCGGATACTTGGCAAGCGTGAAAAAATAAGGGATTTTATTGAATGAATCTTAGCACCGCGCTAGTTAAAGAACCCCAATAATAGTGGCATGTGGTGATAAACAGGTATGGGAGATCACTGTTAAACGGTTTCTATTTTAGAACGGGTAACCAATTCCAAATACCAAATTTAAATGATCTTTGCGGAATGCTCGATTCTTAAAATCCCATTGATCGAAAGACCACCGAAACCCTCTATCTAGATAAGGCTTTCTCAATGCAATGCCTAGATCCATTCTTATGACCGCAAACTCAAAATCAAGCCTCAACCCAACCCCTGAGCCGATGGCGATTTCATCAATGAACTGGTTGAAATGAAAAACACCTTCAGGTGTTTCATCACTTTTTAATAACCAAATATTACCTGCATCAATAAATACAGCTCCCTTAAGATATTTAATTAGATCAAATCGATATTCCAGGTTCATTTCTAGACGAATATCACCCGTCTGATCTAAAAATTGTTCGTCAATTTCTTGGTTTATTTCCGGAGGGACAAATCCTCCCGGCCCTAATCCACGTAATTTAAATGCTCTAATGCTGTTGGCTCCGCCAATATAAAATTGTTCATTATAAGGTAATACGCTGGAGTTTCCATAAGGGATAGCTATACCGGGCGCAATCCGTCCGACCAGATTATTATTCCTTAATCGCTTATGAAGTCGAACATCAGTCTGTAATCTAATAAATTGCGAAAACGGTAGTCCAAAAAGTTCGTAGGCTTGGTCAACGTTACCCTGCACAAGTTTGCTGTATAGGTAAAATAGATTTCCGGTCAATTTAAATTCTCCACGAAAAAACAGACTGTTTCTGCCTTCATTTAAACTTTGATTAGAATAATTATAGATATAATTTAACCCAGCTATAAAGGTGTTTTCAAAACTTTGTTCAAGTCTATTATTTTCCTTTAATAAAGCCTCAAATTCATTAGAGGTATTAAAAACTCGAACTATCTGAAAATCAATCGGATTTAATTGATGTAATTTCTTATTAGTTTCTTTCCATTCATATCCCAATAATATACTGGTATTGAATATTGAATAGAATCCTTCCCGCTTCTGGAAGTTATTAATTAATGATACCGAGGTATGAGGCACATGGTAACCTGAGTATTGCTTGAAACGAAATGGAGCAACAAATTTTGGAACGGAATACTTTAATTGCAAATTAAAGTCTAATGTATTGATAAAAGAAAGTTGGTTACCAACTTGTGTTTCTATTCCACTGGATAATCGCGCGTCAAGTTTTTCAGCTCCGTAGAACAGGTTTTTATGAAGATAAGAAATGGCAGCTACGGTCCCATAGTATCCGCCCGTTCTATTATTTAGTTCTAAATCCACCTTGATATCTTGAACTAAATCAGGGGTCATGTAATAAATGCGATCAAGTCGATTTCCCAAACTGTCGTTGTACTTTATGTATTTTAAATTCACAAATTTGAAAGTACCCAAATCCAATAAATGATTCAGCGATGCATTTTGAAATTCTTTCGAAAATATATCAGCCGGATTTTGTAAGATCATTCTTCGTAAAACCGTTGGACGAATGAATCTTTGGTCTTCGACAATATTAAATTTTGGATGTGACAGAATGGTATCCTGAGCTGTATTTGAAAACTGTTTTAAATCATAATTGGTCACTACATAGGTTTCATCTATACTATACGTTTTATGAGGCTTGCCTTCAGGCAACGGTTCGATATTTACATAAACATCTGTAAGCAGGTTCCCCTTCACAGTATCGATAAAAAAATTAATGTAGTCAGATGAAAAATCAAAAAAACCTTTGTCATTCATTATTTTCGTAAGCCGTGACCGCTCTTTATCCAAATTGCTTTTTTGATAATTGGCTCCTGATTTAAGAAAACTTTTGTCTTGGTATTCTTTGATCAAAAAAGATATATCTGAGGAATCTGAGGGATAAATAATTTGGTTTAGTTGGTATTGACCCTTACAGTCGACGAGGTAATTAATCGCTACTTTCTTATTTCTAACCGTAGTATCTACTAAAATGGCGGAATTAAAAAAACCTTGATCTGTTAGGTGTTTTTCCATGAAAAGCTGATTTTTCTGCAGCTGGGATTTTTTGTAAAGCGCAGGTCTTTCTCCTAATTTATATTTCAACCAATACTTCAATCCCTTATTCTTTTTTGGTTCCTTAATGGAATTATAAAGCCTTAATTTCATTTTAAAAAGGCCGGAGTTTGGTTTGGGTTTTGCAAAGGAAGATAATTCAGATCTGAGTCTTTGCTTTTTTTTGACGGTAACCGGATGGGTATAGGTGATTGAAGATTTAGCGATGAGTAGCTCATTTTCAGTCAAACGATTGGTCAGGCTGCAGGAACCCAATAATGAACCGATCAAAACCAAAACAATATAAACCCCAAACTTTATCACTTTATTCCATTTTCTTTTTCTCTTTACGATCAAATGATTTCTTAAACGAAATACCAATTCCATTTTTGGTTGCATCGGCTTCGTGCAGCGCATCATAATTACTTTTTCGAAATATTTTAAGGATATAAGTTCCTTTTTCTGTCAACTTATACTCCAATAAAAAATCACCTGCTAAAGAAGATAAGGAAGCATTCCCCTCCACTGAATTTAGATCTACATTACCAGTGGCCTGAAGATTAAGTCGCTCATTAAATAATTGTTTGGAAACACCTATTCCTACCTCTGTAACGGTTCCTCCTCCTCCTTCATTCAGAAATTCTGACTGATATGAATTGACGTCTACATTTAATTCTAATCCCTTAACATAGCGGTCTGCCAACCGGTTTAACTGATCGGTAAACAGCTTGCTTACTGAGGATAATACGGCTGTTTTTCCGGCATCTACGAGAGCCGAAGAAATAGAGTTGGAAACAATAAAACTGTTCACTAATAGTAATCCAAATACCTGTTTATTCAATTCATTGGGTTCGTTACGCAATGCGTCCAGTTTCCGTTCTATCGTACTCGTAATAAGCGAGCCTTGATTTTCCGGAAGTTGGATATCAAAAGAAATTATGGGCTTAAGTAAGTCTCCTCTGAGATTTAAAATAACGTCTACTACCTGTCGTTCCTGAGCTTCGTTAATTTCAGCATTACTTAATGAGCTTTCATTGGCGATCAATTCGTACGTCGTGGTGCGCGTAGATCGGATCGCTGATACATCAAATCTTGCGTTCATCGGATTACCACTAAAAGAAACGGTGCCGCCAGGTTGGAGGTTAAATTCTCGGGAAAGAAATTCTCCATAGGAAAAATCATAAGTACCTGTGGTGATCGTATAGATTCCATACATTTGTATTTCACCTGAGGGACTCATGTTTATAATAAGATTTGAATTCCCTTTACAGGATAACTTATCTCCTGAGAGGGGATCAACTATAAACTGGAAGTTTGCTGCATCGGTCAATTCAAGATTCAGATTTACGTCAAAAGGAAAAGTTTTTTGAACCGGTTTTCTTTTTGGAGCCGGCTCGTCCAAGGCAATAGATTCAGGATGGTTAAATATTATATAATCATCTTGTGCGACGATCGCTGTCTCTAGAAAAGGAGATAAAGTGAATTCAGAATTTGGTAAGGTCCGGGCGATAATTTCAACGAATGGATTCTCTATAGGTCCTTTGATTTTTAAATTGGCACGTAAAAAAAGTTTACCATAAAATAGTGAATTATCTTCTGCTGTAGTGTTCAAAAATTGAAATTCATCCGTATCTATCTCTAATCCTAATCTAAAATCTTTAAAAAAATTATGAAAAATAGTACCACTCAGAATAGCTCGTCTATTCTGCGCATCAATCATTTTTATGGTGCCTAAACTGATTTGACTTTCATCAAAAATGATGGCTTGTTCATCCAATTGATATCTTGATTGTGTAAAATTTATTGAAGTACTCACCTCATTTAGTTTGAGGGAACCATTTACAGTCATGTTATTTGGGGCTCCTCTTAAATCGATGTTACCCGATAGCCGACCTCGACTATCATTAACAAATCCCTTTAAATAAGGATCGAGCAAACTCATTTCCAGCTTTCCGACTTTGCCTTGCAAAGCATACGTTTCGTTGAAAACATCATAGCTTCCTTCAGCTACTAATTCATTCATAGCACCATCCAGATTAATTAGAACCGATACCATAGATTGATTCTTTTCTTGTTTAGCTAGCATGGTAAAAATACCGGCTTCCTGCCCGTTTATTTTTAGCATGGGTACATTTAAATCAACATTATAATAGGGTTTCTTAAAAACATCTTTTAAGACCAGATTTCCATTTAGTCTGCCAGAAAGATAGGATGGTTTTTGACTGATGAGCTGGAAAATTTCTTCTAACTTAAAGTTTTCAAACGATACTTCGATGGGTGCAACTTGAGAAGGATTACGCAGTGATTGACTTTTTATCTGCAGCATTTGTTCATTTCTGTTTATGCTCAGATCGCTAACATAAATGGAGTCCTTTTTGTAAATAATTTCATTGGAAGGTGATACGTCCCACCTTTTGTTATTGAGGATAAAAAGTGGTTTAATAGTTAAATGATAATAGTCGAGTGGACGGGTGACTACACCGCCAATCTGCAGTTTTTTCTGGGTGTCCTCTCCTGCTATTTCAATATTCAACTCTAGGCTATCTTTGACTAATCGCCCATTTAGTACGGTATGATGAAAATCCATATTGTCTTGAATTTTCAATTCACCCAATTCATATTTTTGTACAATTTGTTTTGCAGTGCCTTGCGTGCTTATATTTATATTATTAGCATAAATACCTTGGTAGATTATTTCTTTTATTTGACCGTTAATGTCAATCAATTTCTTTCTACTGTCAATTCTTCCTGTTAAGTCTACGCTATCCAATTGGGTTAATTCAGGAATAAAAATTAGGGTTAAAGGAGTGGGGTT
>JAHEJC010000432.1 GCA_024639065.1 Lewinellaceae bacterium
TCGGAGCTGCGAAACCATAGGTCACTGTAAAATCATAATGGTTCAAACCCCAGGAAAGACCAAGGGGTAATATAAAAATATCACCAAAACCTGAATACCTTCCTTTAAAGGATTGCGTAAATGTAGAATCAATCACCACTCCATCCCTATTTGTGACCACTGAAGCTTTCGCGGTGGCATAATTTAAGGATAGCCCCCCCATATAATTCGCATTCCCTAAAGCAGGGACTTTTTTTGAGGCCCAAAAAAACATTGGAATTGAAGCAAAAGTTTCTAAGTCAAAATTGACATCAATGTCAGAATTTGGAAATATCTGGTTAAGATTGGAAAATTTGTTTCCATCTCGATCAACATAAGTATCTCCTTTAGCGAACATATTATACCAAATTGGGAAAAAACCAGGAATGGGGTTTGACATGTCCCTTACATTCTGAGCAGCAGGGGCATAATGCCCTGTTTGGCCAGGAGACACAACTTGCGCTGAACTATTTAAACAAATTAAGGTAACAGTAGCTACAACCAGAACTGATCTAAAGACATTCATTATTCTTTGAATTTTGTTTATTTCTTCATTTCCATTTTAGGAACAACCCAAGTTCCGTCTAAAGCTTCTTCTTTAGGCCAATAGAGTCTTAGAATTACACTAAACTCACCAGATGGAGAAGGCAGCCAATTCGTTTCCAGCTCTTTTCCTGGAGATTCATTTTGAAAGTATAAAGTAAACCCGCCATCTTTGTCCTTGACATAATCATCCAAGGTTGTGGAATTAAGCAAATACCGGTTTAAAGAATTCTCTATAAGAAGTTTGGATGGCATTTCATACATGGTCATTGACCAAAAAGCATTTACAGGAGGCATTTGTTCAGGACTAAAATGCATGGTATATTTATTTGCCCCTTTCAAAGAGTTTCCGTCTGAATCAACATAAAATGCGGGATAAATTGCTTCTTCTCCAGCATTTCCACCTACACCAAGAACACAACCAACCATTCTGTACATATAATTATCTTTTAAAAAATCTCTTGAACCAAATATCTCATCTGAGGTAATCTCAAAGGCCTTGACACGTTCAATAACTACTTTGAACTCTTTCCAGGCATCAAGAATACCAGCACGAATGGCTATTCTTACTTTCGGTGAAAATTTCTTAATATTAAAGGATTTCCCAGCACCAATATCAATTTTAGCAAATCGCTCCATAAGCTTCTCTTCTACTGGATTCACAGGACAGAATTGCAGTACAAAATTTAATTGTTCGAAGAATTTTATTGATTTCCTTACTTCATCTGCAGAAAGCGGATCTATAAAACTAATATTCGAAACAAATTTTGGAGCCGGTTCATTCAGGTATGTTGAAAGTGTTTGTGATTGATATCCGGCCTGAACATCCATTACATTTTTCATATCATCATTATTAAATAATTGTGTACGAAAAACCGCTACCGCTAGTTCAGTTTCTGAATAAAATACTTTATCTATTCCTTTAGGGATTTTCCCTTTCCACGAAGGACCAGCTACTAAATAAGTTCCGCCACCATTACCAGTTGTACGGCTACCTATATAATCAAATATATAAGTATATTGATCTAGCAGTTGTATGCTATAATATCTGTCTTCATCTATTGGAGGCACAATAATTACAACTGGCTCAGTTCTGAGATCCATCCCCAACCATGAGTAAGGTGTGTCTGAATTAGGAGTCTGAACTGCTTTGTCTTCTGGAGTGTATACTCGTGGGATATTAGTAATTTGATTGAAGGGAGCCTTATATTCTGCATTATTCTTGTCAAGATAATAAGCATGCATGATTCGATAGTTATCGACTATTGGATTACCATAGATATAAGCCTCTTTGGCGATAGCTCTTGCTTCTTTCGGTGTAAGCTCTGACTCTTCTGATTTACAAGATTGGAATAATAATACGAAGACGATCAGGAACGTAAAATAATTTCTCATTTGATTTATATTTTTTAATAATAGATTTTTAAAAATGTAGCATAAAGCCGATAGACGGGCCATAAAGTGTCATGTCGTATTTAAATAAATTGTCTCCACTACCTGTTTCATATTTCATTCCATTCAAACGAAAGGCAGCGTTCACTTCAAATAAGTTTGAGAATTGATATCCTAAGAATGGATTGATCTGATAGGCATAATCCGACCCAATACCGAAACCACCAAAATCTGCGATCAATCCTAACCTCCATTTACTTTCATTGAACCGCGTCATGACCCTGGCTACTAATAAAGGATCAAACCAGGTTTCGGTCATGGAAAAATCTCTCCCCGGCAGAAGTATCTCCCCAGGTTCTATATACAACTTAGATCCAACAGAATTGATACGCCCTCCAATTCCAATCTCTGCCCATGAATTTAGTCGGTATAATCCCGCTCCTGTTATGGCAAATTGATTCATTTTGAATTCAACTTCCCTTTCAAGTAGAGGTGTCACTCCTTCTGCCTTCAAATTCACAAAATAGCCATCAAGAATGATGGCCCATTTAGCACTTGTCGCCTCCAGATATAGCATTCCTCCGAGATCGAGATTGCTGAATATGTCTTCGCTATTGGCACTGGCATCGATGGGTATTCCTTTGACTGTTATATCACCAGATAAATTAGGAAACAACAGATACGGAGCGACTGAAAAAGCCCATTTAGCACTACTATCTTCTTCATTTTGGGCAAAAGACGGGAAGACTAGAAGCGAGCAGATGAGCAGTATAAATGCCCTGCTCTGGAAGTTTAACAAGATTTTGGAGGTAAAGTTTAATTTGATCATTTTCATGGCTAGTAAGAATTTTAGTTTTTTAAAGAATATTTTTTAGTACACCGATATCTTAAAGATTCTATTTAAGTTTGGCCATAATTTCATTTTTCAATGCCTTCCTTGTTTCCTCGAATCTTGATCTAATACGACTATTTTTTACTTCAGATAGAATTTCAATTTGATCAACACAGAATATGTAATCAGTGATGATTTCTAAAAAATCTCTATCACACCGACATAAAGAAGTGATTTGATCAGTCTCTTTCGGAAAATGATTGATGATCATAGTTTCCAGTTTATTTGAATCATCCTCTAGTACCATTCAAATACTTTTTAAGATATTTAAACTAAATTTACATTCTATTTCAACATCTCATACGTGAAATTTTGATTTAACAGTGAAATATCTTATTTAATATACTGATTGTGAGTAACTTAAAGCTTAAGCCTGAAACTCCCCACTTCAATGATTTCGAAGTCACTGAACAATTAAAAAGAATTTGTAAAAGTGACGAGTTTTTAAGGAAAAAATTGCTTTGTAAATTTTTAAGCTATATCGTTGAACAAACTCTTTCTGGAAATGAGAATATATTAAAAGGGTATACAATTGCCATTGAAGTATTTGAGAAGGGAGATGAATTTGACTCTCAATTGGATTCACTGGTTAGGATTCATGCTGGCAGATTGAGAAGGACTCTCAAGAGTTATTATGAAGAAGCTGGAAAAAATGATCTTCTCATAATACAAATACCTAAAGGTGCATATATACCTGTCTTTAAGAAAAATGAAAAAGTCGCCTTAGAGAAAGATTATCTAAGTGAAGGACTAGTTTCAAAGTCCACTGAGTTTTTAAAACCGAGTATAGCCATTCTTCCCTTTAAGAATCTTACTGAAAACCCAGCTGATGACTATATCAGTTTTGGTTTTGTGGAAGAACTATCAGTTGAACTAACGAATTACGAAGACCTCATCGTTTATGACTGTGTGCCATGGTCAAACAGTTTATACATTCAAACCGATTTTAATGAATTCATTAAAAACAAAAATATCAGGTTTGCAATAGATGGGAGTATCTATAAAGTCGGGGATCAATTAACCATTCTAGTAAAACTTACAGACAATTACCGCAAAAATCAGATCTGGGCACACAGGTATAAAAATGAGATCACTTCGATCAATTTTGTTGAAATTTTGGAGAGTATTACTCAAAATATTGCCAGTGTAGTAGGAAGTGAATTTGGTATTATCCTTCAGAATCTTAACGAAGAAAATAAGCGTAGAAAACAAAATAGCAACACAACTTTTGAAGCAGTTCTAAAGTTCTATCATTATGTAGCTGTAGTATCTCCGGATACCGGAGAACAAGCCTTTATAGCACTATCAGAAGCATTAAAAAACAACTCATCAGGAATCGCCATGGCTTGTTTAGGTGTGATGCATAGTGACAGTTATGTTTTTGATGAACCTATTTCAGATGAATCCTATGAAATATTTGGGAATCTTGCTGAAAAAGCGATTCTTCTTGAACCCAATAGCTATCTTGTCAACACGATCCTTACCGTAAAACATTTTATTTATAACGAAAGAGAACGCTTCAATACCCAATTTGATAAGTGCTTCAAAATGGGGCCAGACTGGTCTTTAAATTCAGGTACTTTGGCCTTTCATTTTATGTGTTTTGGTGATTGGGAAAGAGGTAAAGAAATAATGGATAACGTTATAAAAAATAATTTTAAATACCCTTGTTATTTCCATGCTGCAACCTTCCTTTATCATTACCGATTAAAGGAGTATGAAAATGCAGAGATAGAAGCTAGTAAAATCATTCTTCTGGATCTTTTTTGGACCCCAATGTTAAAGTTGGCAGTACTTGGGCAGCTAAAAAGGAAAGATAAGATAGACGAGCAAATCTCAGAATTAAAAAGGTTAAAGCCTGATTTTGAAAAAAAAGCTTCGTATTTAATAAGTCGGTTTGTCAAAGAAATTGAACTTGTAGATCATGTTATAGAAGGAATAAGAAAAGCGGGGTTAAAAATTTAAATACTTTATTTTTCTTTTCAGCACTTTGAATTGAATTTAATGATACTGAATTATTCTCTTTATGTCTTTTTGAAAAGGAAAACTATTGAAAAAATAAAAACCTTTAACCTCTTGTATTCATTAGGTATTGGGTTAAAGAGGACTCTAATAGGCTAAACATATTGCAGTTTATCTTATGAATTTACACACAATATGATACAAAATAATCTGGTGTCCATAAAAAAGCTTAAAGAATGGTCTCGAATTGGACACCTTTAGAATGAGAAAAAATGTGAATTTTGATACAATTATGCATAAAAAAACACCATAAACATTAAATCTATGGTGTTTTGATCAAAATACTACTTAAGTAGCGACCCCGACAGGATTCAAACCTGTAACCCTCAGAGCCGAAATCTGATGCGCTATTCAGTTGCGCCACGGGGCCATTAATATGCTCAATAGAAATGTTTAACTCAACAATTGTTTAACGATCATGGAGATAGCTTTTCCATCTGCCTTTCCAGCTAATTGCTTAGAAGCCATTCCCAT
>JAHEJC010000004.1 GCA_024639065.1 Lewinellaceae bacterium
TATTGCCCCCTGACCCTTAATGACATTATGAATATGAGATCTTAAAGTAAGGTAATCCTGATCACGACCAACCATCTCCGAATAAAGTCGATCCGTGTCAAGTTGTGGTTTAGAAACTTTTGATTTCGTGGATAAAAGTTCATATACCGTTACAGGGTTTTCCTTACCCTTAAGTTCGAGGGGCTCTTGAATTTTAAACTTGAACTCGGGACTTGCTAATTGATAAGTCATATCGCCTACTAAAATTTGTCCGGTACCAGAAACATTTTCCAACCTGGCTGCAATGTTTACGGTGTCCCCCATGACCGTGTAATCTTTTTGCTGGCTTGAACCAACAAGGCCTGCAATAACTTTTCCGGTATTGATGCCAATATGAACATTAAGGGGAATTTTTAAATTTCTACTGTGATTGAATTCAATAAATTTATTGCGGATTTCTATGGCCGTGTTTAAGGCTTTGTTGCAGGAATTTTCAATAGCAATGGGAACACCAAAGAGTGCCATGACGCTGTCACCCATAAATTTATCTATAGTACCTCCATTATGTTCAATGATGTTTCCCATCATCTCAAAACATGCAATAGTGATGTCTGTTACTTCTTCTGCATCCAGTTTTTCAGACATTTTAGTAAACCCGGCGATGTCAATAAACATCACAGTCGCCAGACGGCGTTCGCTTACTTTGGGTTTATTTAGCTCCTTCATTTTAATAATGAGTCCGTAACAGTTCACCTCCTTGTCAAGCCAACAGGAGAAGAACAACTACTTATAGACAAAAATACATGCTACTAATTTTTTGATTTCTCCTCTATAAGCTTACAATCTAGAAAAAAGAAAAATTCAACTTGGGAATTAGAAAGTCATCCACTATATTGTATTGAATATAAGAATTTTCTATTATAGAAAGGAATAGATGCTAAAGTAGGATGAGTACATTCATTTCGATGAGAATTTGTCTTAAGTAAAATGCAAGCAGTAAATTCTTATTAGCCATGTGATGGTTTGGATTTTAAGAATACACACATTTGTCACAACAGCACTAACCGGAACTGTTTTATGACGGACAAGGAAGTTTTGTGCAAGCGGATGCAAATTATTTCTCCTTCTTCATCTCTCCAGCTTGAAACGTTTCTCCACAACCTTGAATCTCTGCCGAGAAAAGTGCACCTAGTGCTACTTCAAAGTTTGGTAATAGATTAATCTCCTGGCCGGAGCGAAACAGAACCGTCTGGTCAGTCTCAATAGTTACTGCACTTAATACATTGATGCTGGCTTTGAAAATGTTGATCCCGCCAGGGAAACCGATCATGGTATTGATGACCCATAAATTATCTGGGCAGGCCAGCGCCAATTGACAAGTAAATTCACTAGCTTCAGTTATTGCGAAATTATCTTTGATGCCGTTGGGCCCACAAGCTGTTACATACTCAACCGTCAAAGTGCCAGCCGATGAATTGGGCGCGAAGTTAATCTCAATGGAAGGTCCTCCATCACCAATTATGGTGGCTCCACTACCACTATAAGACCACTGGTAACTGGTCACATTGGGATCCGGCACGATCGAATAAGGTACATTGGAGAGTCCAGGACATACTGGTGACATGCCTACAATATGCGGTGTCGTATTGATCTGAATGTCTTCTACGGTGACTGTTGCGTGACAAGTGTCCATGTTTCCAACAAGGTCTCCAACGGTAAGAATGACCAGATTTGGTCCCAAGTCATTACAGGTAAAAGCCATCTTGTCCAAAGTCATAGATGTAATGCCACAATTGTCTGTAGAGCCATTATCAAGCATAGCGGCTGTGATCGATGCGTTTCCACTTTTGTCCAGGTATACGGTGAGATCCTGGCATAGTGCCATTGGTGGAGTAATATCTTCAACAGTAACTGTAACTTGTGCACAAGCTCCAGTACCGATTGGAACGCAACCGCCTTCTCCACGCACAAAGTAAGTCGTAGTTTCTAGAGGGGTAATGGTAAACATACCGGTAGCACTTGTCGCCACTAGCGTTCCTCCACAACTTCCCTTATATAATTTCCAGTGGGTGGCATCATCTAGATTTCCAGCAAGTACCATGATATCCGCAGAAGTTCCCATGCATATTGGAGCAGGCGTATTCAGTGTCGGTATATCGGGGAGATCACAGTCATCGTCAATGATTGTGCCGTTCTGAGGTGAACCTATAATAGAAAGATCACCAGGGTCTATACCTGCAGCCAACCCGGAAATGGCTCCAAGGGCAACGTTGAACATTTCATCGCCTTCAGACATTCCGTCGTGATTGACCAATACGGTAATCATCTTTGATGAGGATGCTGTTCCGTTAAAATTTAATGAACCATCATTATCTAAATAATCGTTATCCGCTGTCATAGCTGTCCCATCATTCGTAGTGTAGTCCACAGAGAATCCTCCCTGCACAGCACTGTCCAGCGTCACTGAAAAGGTAAAAGGCGTAGTTGTTCCGCCGGTGCCCTCATTTTTAGAAGCATCAACCGCTGCCAAAGTTAGGGTTGCCGCATCGTCATTGGTTATCGTACCTAATCCTTTTAAGTTTACCGCCATGGGAACACAAAACTCGACCGTTCTTCCCATTGCAATTATATTACTTAGGACCAGATCAAACATTTCATCTGGTTCTACTTTACCATCACCAATAATTTTGATGATCATGGTCTTGGTTTGATTGGTGGTTCCATTGGCCACAAAGGTTATGATCCCAGAGTTGTTGAGATAGTCATCATCTCCATTCTCATCTTGGGCGCTAACATCGCTTGTTGTAAAATTCACGTTTACATCGACATCTATTATTTTGTCCAACGTCGCAGTGAATGTCATCATAGCCGTGTCTCCCAATGCGCCTTCGGGTATGACCAGACTATCGATCGATATCATTGCAGTATCGTTATTCTTAATGGTTCCAGTACCTGAACCATCTGAAATGCCACCGCCTTTAGGACTGGATAGCATGGTTAGAATTGTTTCATCCAATTCTACGATTAGATCGCTGATAATCGGGATCGATATAGTTTTGGATGTAACATTACCGGTGGAAGGAAAAGCAATAGTCGAGTCCATACCCATGGTGACGTCGGTATAATCAATTCCTGGAGTGGCTGTACCTCCTACAATCGAGAAATCAACAGAATCTTCACTGGTGGTTGTGGTTCTGGTTATAGTAAAAATTAAATGGGTGCCACTCTCGGAAACCATAGGATCATCAATCGAAAATGAATTGGCAATGATGTTGACCTGATAATCTTCGATCTCTCCATCCGGAGCCAGACCTGTTGGTGCCAAACCACCTGCTGTACTTAATCGAAACCGAGCAAACGTATTTCCTTCTGTTGCAGTCCCAGGCACACTGAACGAAAGTGCATTGATCCCAGGAGCCAGGGCTTGGCTAGTAAATATCTGTTCACCGGCATCATCCCAATTGCCGTTTTGATTAAAATCCATCCAGGCATCAAGCTGTCCGGTAGCTGAAGCCGTAACGTCTACACTGGCCATCGTACCCAACACAATACTGGATGTAAAAGACACACCATCTTCGTCATCTCCATTCGCATCCATATCGTCACCATCTCCCGTTGCATTGGGTTGTCCGTCAGCTTCACTATCTATAGATGCACCGAGTATAGGCGATCCACCAACAACAACATGCCGAGCTCCATTATTTGCCAGTAGTGTAGGATATTCTCCTGTCGTGGCAACCACCGGATCCGGTGCATCGCCAAAGTCTAAAGGCAGGCATACACTGGTTTTCGTGGCATCATTAGCGGGACCTGTGTCTGGATCATCACTCAATACAGTGATAGGGCCATTGGCAGTGACTTTTCCCTGGACTGACACCATTTCAGAAGCAATGTTATTATTTATTTTAGCGTCGTAAATTATGCAAAGAGAATCTCCAGGTTGGAGGGTGCCTAGGGGGATTGGGATTTGAGCTACGCCAATGGTGCTAAACGAAGCAAATAATACAATAGCAAATTTAAAACTTACCAGATGACTTTTTGTAAATATATTCTGGACAGCTGATAGGTTATTTCTATTTCTCATTTCCTTGCATTTTAAAATGGCACGGAAATTTTCTTACTCCGGGGTCCAAAGTATTTTGCATAAGAGGATCGTCAGGGTCATGGGTTTTTCCAAGGATGTGCCCGATTTCGTGCATCAACATTGTCAAAAGGTCTATTCCGTCTGGTGTATTATTGATAAATTCATTGTTATCAGATGGCGTTTGATCAATGAACCAGCCATGATTTGCAGCATCTTTATCGATATATATACGAGTTGCGAAAGTGTTACCAATCATGTCATCAGGAAGATCAGTAAGTTCAATCGATACAGCATCTAATATCGAATGCTCAATGTCATCCAATCCACTAGATGTCCATAGAAGGATTGCCTCTTTGAGATTGGCTGTCAATTGGTCCGTGGACTGAATAGTTACTCCTATTCTATCAAACGGTATCATTGAGGCCCGTAACGGAGTTGGGGGAGCACCTTGATTGAACAATGGTGTTCCTGCTACAAAAACAGTTGCCGAATTGTTTTTAGCTGTGAGGTCTGCTGCACTCAATTGTTCGACTTTGAGAGTTGATGTACCACCTTCATTGAGGACGATGCCATCAGAGAAACCAGGAAATCCACCAGCACCTGTAAGTAGGTTGAGTGAGGCACTTAAGTGTAGCGAATTTGTAGCTAGGGATTGAGCAGATAGGCCAGCCCCAATACTAGCTGGGTCGACGGTGGCGGTATTACCTGTAATTGTGGCATTTAATCCTGCAACCCCAGCTGTCCTGTCCCTGGAAAGAAGATTTATACCATTGGCAGTAAATCCAGTAATGGTATTTTCGGATATTAGCACAGTTTGCTCGCCGTTCTCATCCTGTCGAATTTGAATACCGTGTCCATTATTACCACCTGCAATTCCGCTACCTGTAATTTGATTCGAAGATATTGTACCTGAACTGGTGGCATCGTCATCGTTATTAAGAATGATTCCCCCAAAATTAGTATTTAGAATCATATTATTTGTTATCGTATTTGTAGCCACACTATTACCAGCATTAACAACCTGTATTGTCCCTGAGCCAAATGCGGCGCCTGCATTAAATGTACTAGACTCAATTACTAAAGAGTAGTCCGCATTATCTATGCTGCCAGCTACAATCCCTAAAGCACCATTGGCATTAATATCAAAGGTGCAGGAGTCTACAATAAGGCCTACTTTAGAGGTGCCTGATGCCTGGAAATCAATGCCCATTTCTCCATTGGTACTCAAATGATTATTAAAATCACCACGATGTACTGTTAATATATCTCGTGTGCCATTATCAGCTGAATTATTGATAAACTCGATTGCATCTTCGTTGATATCATCGAATTGTACATCCTCAATGAGCGACGAGCCAAATAAATTAAGTATCCGGATGCAATGCTGATCATCGTGATGAGAAACGGAATTGCCAAATCCATTAATTATGGCGTCCTGATACGTGAAGTTGGTGACAGAACTGATATTGATAGCATGGTCATCGGCAGCCACTCCATCAGCCTGTTGAGCCGCGTTTGTTATGTTGAGCTGTGTCAAGGATACATCACTCGCTAAACTAAGGAATATCCCATTGAGCAATACATTTTGGATTAAGCCACCAGACGCGTTCATGGCGCCGGTGCCATCACCTGTAACCGTAAAACTGCCTGTAGTATTTGAGAGCGAAATACCTGTATTACCACCATTCTGATCGATACTTTTGAAGGTAATTTCACCGCTGTTGTTATTGACATTTACACCAATTCCACCATTTGGAGTATTTACATTTAAGTCACCGAAAGAAAAAGTGCCGTTTTGTCCCGAGCCCAATGTGATCCCATTGCTATTATTTCCATTTAACGTAACAGCAGTCAAATTGTATGTTCCGGTATTCGTGCCAGTAAAGCTTAGAACATTACTCCCTGCTTGAGTTCTGGTTATCGTACCGCCATTGACTGTGAGAGATCCTGTAGTTCCGTTAATATCAATTCCCGCATTCACAGCAGAAGTAGTAGAAGAGATGCTTGTAAGAGTCATTCCTAAGACTGCGTTGTCAATATCTAGAATTGTTGCCGATCCTGTGTTAATTGTTCCAGAGGTTGAGTTAAGTGTTCCTCCACTGACAAAAATGCCCTTCTGATTTGAAGTTGTATTTGTAATGTTCAAAGCAATAAAAGTTACAGTCGAATTATTACTCGAAATGTTAGCTGCTGTTGATGTACTATTATTTATAGTTGTATTTCCACTTACATTAAATGTTCCCCCTACACCCGAAAGGTTTATTCCATTTACTCCCCCAGTAGATGCAAGGCTACCCAGGCTCACAGCCAAAGTGCCACCACCATCTGTTCGGAATCCACCTCCCGTGGTATTGTTAATGTCTACCTCTGTGATGGTCAAAGTACCTACGTTGCCGTTATCATCGATTCCAAAATCGGAACAAGCACCTATGTTCAGACCTCTTATTGTATTGCCGGATGCCAAGGTAATTCCATCACCACTTATATTAGTTATAATAGGATCTGGGCCAAAAGTGGTTGGCAGGGTAGTACTGCCAGTTGGAAGCGTTATTCCAAAAATAGATTGCAACGATGCCGAAGCTCCTTCACCAACAAGTTTCTGGTCATTTAGAAGATTAACACCTCCGGTATAATTAGTTCCAGTATGTTCGATATAAATATTTTGTCCTGCCGCCGGACCTCCGGCCATTCCCTGAGCAGCATTAAGATCTTCTAAGCGCTTATAGGGTTCTGCCAGTGAACCGGCACCTCCGGTACCGCCTCCCGTATTATCAACAAACCAAATTAAATCACTTACAGTAACAATTGCTAAACCTATACGATCCGGGGTTATTGGATCGCTATCAGTCAACTTATACACAAATGAATCTAATCCTGTATGACCCGCAGGTGGACTATAAGTAAATGCCCCCAAACTATCAGCATTGAGAGTTGCTTCTCCTCCCCCAGTAGTTGTAAATGGTAATCCTGGAGCGGTATTAGGACTTGTGGCTCCGGCCATCATTATTTTAAGACCTCCGGAGACATTGTTATCTAAATCAACATCATTAGCCAGCAATCCACTAGCAACCAAAACATTGAGTCCTACATTTCCAATGCAATTGTAATTGTCTTGTCGGGCGAGTGGACTGATATGATAATTAGGATTGATGGTTAAGTTTGGATCAAAGTCTACGGTATCGAACATGACGTTGGTCGCATTAGCCCCGGTAACAATGATCTTGGCCGTGTAACGCAGACTGTCACCTGGGTCGGCTTTCATATTATTATTTACATCTTTGAGTAGACTGTCGACTTTGGTTACTTCAATCACTTGAGTAAGAGCGATATTTGATATTAAAAAAAAGAAAATACTTGTGATAAATCGGTGCATCGGAAGATATCTCAAAGATTCCCAGCTATTCTTAAATTTATAGAATTCAATGATTGAAAATAGTTGCATGTTGAATTTATTGATCTCCAATTTTTGAAAATCGATTAATAGAGAATTTCATTCAGCGATTAGATTAGAAAATCTATCGTCATCCACAATTATAAAATGAATATAAGATTTTTATATCAAAAGATGAGTGGCTAATTACACCAATAATAATCCATTTGATTTTTTGGATTCCAGAATTTGGTTTCCTCAAAACTGACCAATAACTGATACGGCGATGCAATCAACATAAAATTCTGTTAGTAGAAAAAAGGACTTATCTCAATAGGATTTGATTAATGTAAAATTGTAAAGAACGGTATGGATCAATAGTACTTAGTCAAAGTGGATACTTCAGGCAACAAGGTACAGCTGTACCTTGTCCCTAATTATGCCTATATAAAAATCTGGATTAGATAATGTCTTCTTTGGGCTACAACATGATGCATAAATTGCATTAACAAATTATTCGTTTAGATAGGCATCAGTCTATTTTAGCAATTTTGCTATTTCATTCCTTGGTCCTTATTTTTCTTCTTCTCCTTTTGCTTTTCTTTTTGCTTGTCCTTTTTCTTGAAGTGTACATTTGTCTTTCCTGGTTTCACTACACGAACTTCGACCTTATAATCCGATTTAGATGCTTCCATTAACTGTTTTGCCTCGACCTTATTTATTTGCAGATTATCCATAAAAAATACTGCATCCAATGCCAAAATCTCATCGATTGACATAGGAGGTGGAGGCGGAGGCGGAGGCGGTGCTATCGAAGTCTCTGGTGTGTTTGGGTTAGCTGGAGGAGCAGGTGGTGCAGGAGGTACAGGGATTGATGCCAATTTTGCTGGAGCGGGCGGTTGAGCAGCCTGTTTTTCCCGAATTATTAATGGAGGTGCTGGAGGTGCAGGAGGACTTGGAGCGACCAAATTATCTGTTGAAGCTGGAGGAGGCGGCGGTGGTGGTGGCAGTGGAGCATCCGGTGGAGGAGGTGCAAACTCATCTGTTCTAATATCCCAGGAATTATTGCTGGCATCATAGTTTACTAGGGTCCTTATGGCTAACGGAGTTTGAGTAGCAGCAGGTATTGGTAATGATGACTTCTGCTGAGTGCTTAAACTATTAAACCTTCTCAAGTAAGTCTGACCAGCGTCATTTTTAAAAGCGAAAACTGCCTCTTTGTAGTAGGTCTCGATTAATTGTTGATTCACTTTAACATCTGAGGATGTTTGCTGAGCAACAGACGTTTGACCAAACAACATCAGTAATCCTAAGAAAAAAGGAAGCATAATAGAAAGGTATAATTGTACCTTACTTTGAGGTGTTTTTTTGCGCATCATTTTTAGTCTTTTTTTAGTAATGAAATAATTTAGGTTACTGGTCAAGTAGCTCCCCTTTAAAGCTGTTTGTTCCAGGATTAATTGTTGATAGGCTGCAACATTTTGATGTTTTCGCAAGACGATTTGATCAGCAATAAATTCGTGATTTAGTTGAATAGCTTTTTTGTAGGCGTGTAATAAAGGGTTAAACCAGAAAATAGAGCGTAGGAATTCTACTAAGAGAATGTCTATAGAGTGGAAATGCCTGACATGTACCAACTCATGATCATAAATGACCGGGTTCAATTGTTGATGAAGATGTTTACGCTTGTTGAGAAAAATATATTTTAAGAAACTGAATGGATCAGTATCCTGCTTAATAAGAACTAAGGTAGAATGAAAGAAATCTTCTTTATCATTAGTGAAGATATTGTATCCGATCTTGCATAGGTTGAAGATATATTGGAGAATTAAGAGGAATACAACGATTAAATAGAATCCTATTACAAAGTACAGCGAATTCACTTCCTGGACAGTTTCCTCCATATTGGTAGATGGTAAATCGACATTTGATTGAAGGCTACTTATCACCGTGATTAAAACCTCATTTTCCAATGGGGATACCCAAAAACTCCACTTGATCAATGGTGCCAAGAAAGAAATCATCAAGCCGATGAGCAGATACCATCGGTTGGTTTGATGCATTTTTTCTTTTTCCAGGAAAAGCTTATAAACACTCCATACTACCAATAGACACAAAGAGGACTTGATTAAGTATAGGATCATTGCTCTTTTCTTTTGATTTCTTCGTCAATAATTTTTCTTAACTCCTTCAGTTGCTCTGTTGTTAAATCAGTGGACTTCGTGAAGAATGAAGCGAACTGCTCCGTCGAGTCGCCAAAGAATTTTTTTACAAATCCATGAAAACTTCCAGATAGATAATCCTCTTTTTTTACCAGGGGATAATATTCCCTGGATTTTCCTTGTACATTATAATCGATAAATCCTTTATCCCGCATCCTCTTAAGCAAGGTAGCAATTGTGGTGGGAGCAGGCTTTGGATTATCATATGCCTGGATAATATCTTTCATGAATCCTTTTCCCAGTTTCCAAAGATGATTTAATAAATGTTCTTCAGTTTTTGAAAGGCTCATAAAAAATTGATTGTCTTCTACAAATGTAGAAATAAATTTTGACTTCTACAAGTGTAGAATTAAAATTTTATTTTTATGTTCCTACCTTTGAAAAGAACAAAACGTATACAAATCACTGCCTAAACTGACCTACATCAATAATCTGACTAATGGAATAAGCTATTTTCGAATATTCAATTATTATCTAAAATGTTTCGAGTGTAACTTTTAAAAGTCAATTAAATGAAAAATCTATTAATTTTTAGTGTGGTCATTCTTATTATTTCATGTACCAAATTTGAGGGCCCTGAAGCTATTTATGGACCGGAAAAAGATCCTGAAATTATTGCTTCAACCCTTTCGATGAAAATGAAAAAAGGCATTTTTAGGGGTCACTTGGCTGGTGATGAAACCCAAGCTACAGGTCAGGTCTATTTCAAATTTGAAGCTGACAACTCGGCGGTTTATTTTAAACTGATTGTAGCAGGCATTGAAGGTGTGCAAGCAGCACATTTACATCACGCTCATGCTGGTGATGAACTTCCAGGACACCCTGTATTAGAACTTTTCAGTGGTCATATTCCAGAGAAGTCAAATGGTATTTTAGCTGAAGGTATCTTAACTGCCGATGATATTAACTGCACATGCGATCATCATGAGGGCCATCATAACCTAGCCCATTTAAGAAAGCATATCCAGGATGGAGAAACCTCCGTTTTAGTGCATAGTACGAATTTCCCTGAAGGAGAAATTAGGGGTCCAATTCATTGAAATAAATGAAGTTCTACTTAGCTGGTGGCATGGTTCCAAACACGCGATCCCAAAAAGAAGTAGTCACACCAAATAACCTATCCGTATGCTTATAGTGGTGCAATGAATGGTGTTTGTATTGTGACCTTAAATAGGAAGGCACATTTTTGGTGTGGGTCAAATAGTGGATCCGGGTATAGATCAAATAGCCAGTTAAAAAACCAGGCATGAAAATAAAAACAAATTTTCCCATAAATAGAAAAAAAAGACCGAACAAAACAGCAGAAAAAATTAATCCCGGAGCAGGAGGCATAATAATTCGTTGCACGTCTCTCGGGTATTCATGATGAATCCCATGAAAGGTAAAGGCTAACTTTTCAGCAAATTTGGAATTGGGAAAATAATCATCCAGGTGAAATAAATAACGGTGGGCAAAATATTCAAAAAGGGTCCAAAAAAGGACTGCCCCAATAAAGATAAAAATGGCGGTTCCAATGGAATCGACAACCTGAAGTTTAAAAGCAATGAATAGTAATCCCAACACGATCAATGTATAAAAGCCAGCAGAAACCTGAGGAGGCGATTTGCTGAATACTTCCAAATATGGATTACTAAATATCTGACCTTGTCCGCTATTTTTGATTTTATGGCTCATGAACTGAGGGATAATTTTGAATAGCAAAAATAAGCTTTTAATAGTTCTCTTTCAAGTAAATAGATAATTTCAAGTTTTTTCCTGAATAGTTAGTACATCGAACTACCTGAAAATTCTAGATTTTAAGTATTGAATTTATATTGTATATTAATAAACAATTACAATTGGAATCCCATAAATTCTATTTTAGAATTGCAATCTAATTTTCGAAATTGGCTATAAAATTTTCTAGTTGGAATCATAAATCACCATTTAAATATATAATACATGAAAAACTATTTAGCTTTAGTTTTCTGCCTTTTAATTTCATATGCGGGTTTTTCAACCTCCAAAACAGATTTTAAACTTGGCGATCCAAACATAGAATCTATTCATGCTATGACATTTGGCCCCGGGGGAGTATTATTTATTGGAGACTCTAAGGGAGCTGCAATTATTGCGTTAAATACCGGAGACCTGGAAGAAAGTGAAGCGGTAGCCGTTAACATAGAAAATATTGATGAGATGATTGCTATGGCATTGGGTACGGAAAAAGATCAAATCATTATTCAGGATATGGCCGTCAATCCTATCTCTAAAAAGATTTATTTTGGAATACATTTAGTTGACGGTACGCCGGTACTTCTTAGTTATGGAACCAATTTAGAAGGGATCAACATTAAAGAAATTAGTCATTCGAAAATATCCATACCCAATTCCGTAGCGATCGAAGCAGAAGATTCCAGAGGTCGACCTTTAAGAAAATGGACCGTATCAGACATTGGTTACCATGATGGCCATGTATTGCTCAGTGGGTTGACTAATCATGAATTTGCTTCTACGCTAACCCAAATTCCCTTCCCATTTCAAGAACATCAAAGTCAGCAAGCTTCATTGGAAATATATCATGCTGCACATGGGCAATATGAAACACATTCTCCCATTAAAACATTTACCACGGCCATAATCAACTATGAACCGCACATTATTGCTAGTTACACCTGTACTCCATTAGTTGTATTTCCGATCAGTGATCTCAAAAAAGGCAAGCATACCAAAGGCAGGACAGTAGCAGAATTGGGTAATCGGAACACTCCTTTAGATATGATTACTTTATCTAAAGATGGCAAACAGTATCTGTTAATGTCTAATTCCAGCCGAGCGGTCATGAAAATAAAATTTGATGATATCAGTCGGTTCTCCAGTTCGCTGACGGAACCGGTAAATGAAAACTCTGGAGTTGCTGGTATTAACTTCTTATCATTGCCAATGACCAATGTTCAGCAAATGGACAAGCTGGATGAGAACCATGTCGTTTCTATCCAGCGCAAAGCCAACGGACAATTGGATCTGAATACGCACTCAATTAATAGACTGCTCTAGTCATTATATGATGATTAAGTGTTCAGGATGCATTTTTTGGTGGGTCTTGCTTTACTTGTTTTTCGACGTACAATCTATAGGCTGTCAAGTAGCTATAATTTGGAATCAAGGACAAGCTGAGGCGCTAAGGTTGAATGATTTTTCGGGAGGAATACAAGATTTAATGGTACGAAAAAGGCATGCTGATTTTCCGGTTTTGGGTGATTTTATTAGAGAATCTAATACCATTATTTTCAAACCGCTCATCTATTTATCCAAAGGAATTGTATATCAAATATTTAATGCGGATCACTTAATTAGCGAGATAAGAATCCCTGAAGATACCAGTTCCGATTCAGGACACGTAGTGAATATTTTTCCGGCAACTCAGATTTGGCCAGCAAATATATTGAAAGGATATATTAAATTTTCTGAACCAATGGGCGAATTGCCTTCCAAGGATTTTCTGAAAATTTACAATGATCATGGAGAAGAATTACTGGACGTTTTTTTAGAACTGAATCCGGATCTTTGGAATCATGATCAAACGATAATGACTTTTTGGTTCAACCCCGGCCGTATAAAGAGAGGTTTGAATCCAAATTTGGAGGAAGGGAATCCATTAGAAGCACAAGCAAATTATACCATCAAAATTGATGCTGCATGGTTGACCAAGAAAGGTAAACCTCTTCGTCAGGATTTTATATTTGATTTCAAATCATCATCAGCAGATCGCGAAAAAATATATGTAGATGATTGGCAGGTTGATTCTCCCAAAATAGATACCCGGGAGCCGTTAAGGATTTTATTCAGCGAAACCTTGGATTATTATTTGTTACAAGAATGCTTTCAGATTGTAGGCTTAGAAGGAGCACCGATTCCTGTTCAAACAGTAGTAGATAAAGAGGGTAAACAGATAACTTTTGTACCACAAACGCCATGGAAACAGCCATCATTTTTTATAGAAATCAAAACGAAACTTGAAGACCTGGCTGGCAATAATTTAACCAGATTGTTTGATCAGGATTTAAGAAAAGATGGAAAGTCAAATGAAAATAGAGACTTTCTCAGAATCCGTGTTACATTGTGATTATGGATAACCGACTTTGTACGATTTCCGAAAACTACAATTTGAATAGAATAATTTTATCTAAGGATTTTTACCATAGCCAAGGAAAATGAAAACGACCTTCTTCACATTTACTTTTATTGCCAGCTTTTTGGTTATTTCTATAGCCCAACCAGAAGTATCTCCCTGGAGTAATATCAGTGGGATTCGGATTGATGGGGAATTAATGGAGTTAAACACATCAGTTGGATTAGTAGGTCCTGATTGGTCAACACAACACCGAACGGCAAAAGAAAGAGCCAGGTATCAGTATCGAAGAGAGCAACGCACCCAATTTTCAGGTGTTGAGATTGATAGTCTTTTTTGGGACCAATCAGTAGAAGACCTGGGAGGGGGAGCAGCTAATGTACGTATCCAATTCAGATGTGAAAAAGATACCCAATTGATGGGTGCTTTTTTTTTTCTGAGTTTGCCGTACGATCAATATAAATCAGGCCAAGTTCAGGTATTAAACCCAGAGCCATCAAATATCGAAAGCGCAATCATTCCAGATCCGCACGTAATCTTAAGAGGGCATGCCAGAGGAATCCTCATTAAAAGTGAAGCACGCCAATTAGAAATAGAGATAAACGAAGCGACTGAGATTTTTGTAGTAAAAGATACGCTGAATCAGCATAAATCATTGGATGTATATTTCGCCTTTATGACGGGTCAATTGCATAAAGGAACTTCCACTAACAAATCTTTTCATATCCAAACCAGTGGATCAGTAGATCGATCTCCAATCGAACTAGCATTGGATATCAATAATCTGGGAAGACCGTTTACCGGGTTTGGCGGTAATTTTAGACTTCAAAATCCCACTACGGATCCACCGGTCATTGACTACTGCTTAAAAAATATGGAAGTGCGTTGGGGGCGGGTGGAGATGCCCTGGCGGTTTTGGCATCCTGATGAAGAAACAGATCCATTGAAAAATGCTAGAAAAAATGGATTGCATTCAAGAGTAGAAGCAGCCATGAAAATGGCTCAAAGGTTACATCAAATGGGTATGCCGGTTATTTTATCAGACTGGTCGGCACCTGACTGGGCGATTATAGGCGAACGGACTTTTGGGCCTCAACCTGGAGATCTTAGAGGAAACCCACTGGATTCATCCAAACTGGATAAGATCTATCAATCCATTGGTGATTATATAGCGTATGCTAAGAAAAAATACAAGTTTGAATTTGTCATGTTTTCATTCAATGAGTCGGACCTTGGCATCTATGTAAGACAGACCGGAGCGGAACATGCTCAATTTATTAAGGGATTAGGAGCACATTTGCAAAAAAGAGGTTTGTCTACCAAATTACTTTTAGGGGATACGGCTGATGCAAGAGGTTGGCCATTTGTTCAGGCAGCATTAAACGACTCTGAAACGCATCCCTTCATCCGTGCGGTCTCCTTTCATTCCTGGCGAGGGTATACCGATGAGAATTTAAAAAAATGGGCTATTGCTGCCGAAAAAATGAATGTACCATTGCTGGTGGGAGAAGGTAGTATGGATGCGGGTGCCTGGCGCTATCCAGACATATTTTCGGAATATACCTATGCCATGGAAGAAATAAATCTTTATGTACGCATTCTGAAAATATGTCAGCCTGAGTCCATTTTACAATGGCAGCTTACCGCCGATTATTCTCCTTTAAAAGGTGGAGGTGTTTTTGGCAATAACGACCTGCCTTTACAACCAACTCAGCGATATTGGAATTTCAAACAGCTGGCAAATGTACCTCCAGGGCTTTTTGCACTCCCTGTGGTAACCAACAAACAGAATGTAGTGGCCACTGCATTGGGGAATGGTCAAAATAATAAATATGTTATTCATCTGGTAAATAATGGACCTACTCGACAAGCTGTGATTAGCGGATTACCAGAAGATATAAATTGGATGAAGGTATTTGTAACCAATGAACAAAGTCAAAACTCTGAAAGGAGAAGGGTGCGAGTAAGAAATGGTGTTGCGCAATTTATGGCTGAAACGAATAGTTTTATCACACTGCATTCAGTGGAAGGATCAACAAATTTTTCGGGAGGTTTTTAATCATTGTCGAATGGCGGATGTTAAAATTATTAAGGCAACTGGTGAAGTAGCCACTTTTGATATTTCAAAATTGATTGGATCATTAAAAAGATCTGGTGCTTCTGATGAAACTGCTGTAAAAATCGCGACTGAAATTGAGACATCTTTATATGAAGGAATGCGCACCAAAGAAATCTATAAAAAGGCCTTTGCTCGCTTGAAGAAACATTCTCGCCCAACCGCAGCTCGGTATAAATTGAAAAAAGCCATAATGGAATTGGGCACCTCTGGCTTTCCTTTCGAACGATATGTGGCTGCGTTGCTAGATTTTCAAGGATTTAAGACCGAGGTAGGTGTTATCGTGGATGGGCAATGCGTAAGCCATGAAATTGATGTGATCGCACACAAAGAAGATCTTCATTACATCTGTGAATGCAAATTTCACAATCGGCAGGATAGGACCTGTAATGTGAAAATACCCCTGTATATAAATTCCAGGTTTAAAGATGTAGAACAGTCCTTGAAAAACTTTAAAGGGCATCAAAATAAATTCCACCAGGGATGGATATTTACGAATACCCGATTTACGGCTGATGCAATGCAATACGGAAAATGTGTTGGACTCAAATTGGTCGGTTGGAATTATCCTAAAAATAAAGGGATTAAAGATTTAACGGATCGGGCAGGTATACATCCGGTTACGTGTTTAACTACATTGACCTCCAGAGAGAAAAAGGCATTGCTGGATCTTGAAATAGTGCATGTCAAGAATTTATGTAATTATCCACACGTATTAGATAAAATCGGAATGAGCAAAACAAGACAAAAAAAAATACTTAGTGAAGCCACGGAGTTATGTGAGATCGAGTAAGCTTACCTAAGCTTAAAAAGCTAAGTCCAGACAAAGTGCTGGTTATATTAAATATAGCATTCATATTTAAGGTCTTATGTAAACTGATCATCTCTCATCCCATGATTGGTTTGATCTATGATTTACCTACTTGAACATTGTCTGTTTTCAATTACGGGTTTCGGTTCGATTGTTGGTTCTGAAATGTTGATTAGTTGGCGAATTGCAGCGCTCGCGTTTCAACTATTACCAGCGTCCAGCCAACGCTCTCAACATAAAAGCGGATCAGCTCCATAAGCTCGTTGCGTTGTTCTTCGGCGGTGCTTACCAAATCGCTTTCTAAGGCAATATTTCGGATATACTCTTTGGCGTTTTTCTGGAGTTCGTTGTAATCCTTTTCGGAAAAAGAATTGAAGGTTCCTTCGGAAATATCGTAATAGTCAGAATCGTGGTCAATAGATAAGATTTCCACTTTGGGGATAGGTCCCAGAGTAATGGTACGTGACTTTTCATTGGTCTCAATATCAATTCCTTCAAAGTTGATCCCCATAGACACTTTGGCTTTAACCCGGATCAAAGCCTTCTTTCTAAACGGACTAAGGTCATACCAATAGTAATCTTTGTAATCATATATTTCAGAAAAGTATCCTTCGACGGTGATTAGTTTGCTCACTTTTTCAATCCGCTCCAATAGAGCCTGAGAAGATTGCTCTATCTTGAGTTCTTTAGAAAAAGTAAAGAACTTCCGGACCTGATAACCTGCAACAAATATTCCCGCGATGAGTAGTGCAATAAGGATCGTGCGGAATGGTATTTTTTTCTTCTTTTTTTCTTCAGACATGAATCACTCGATTAGTAGGGGTTCTTTTAATCCATACCAGTTTTGAATAATCGCTTTTATTGACCCAACGGATACAGGCGATTCTATCATAAGTGGAACCCGATTAGCATCATTCGAGACATAAACATTCATTTCCGCTCCTTTTTTAAAAACAGTACCAGCTATTAATTCCGGGACTAACTGAGTTGTATTGACTTTCCCATATCCTTTAATCCGTTGGTTTTTATTTTTGGATGCTATTTTAACATTTAATGGCCAGGCTTCTTTGTCTAAAAATACCTCTACTGGAAACTCATCACCATCATTAAAATTTTCAATGCCTACATTTCTCAAACTATAAAATAAGGAGACGATGTCGTGAATGCATCCGTCAAGTTCACTGATTCCAGCTTCAAGCGTGCTATCCTTGGATTTGCCCCAATAGTAGATTGCCTGTTGATTACTTTGGTCGAAGTTAATCTTATCATAACGGGTATAATTTCCCTCATTGACATCTCTTACGGAGTGGAAAGGTAGCAGGGTTTCTTTATCTACTTTAGATTCGAAGTAATCTCTTACCTTAAAAAACCATTCGTAAGAAGGATAAGTCCTCCCTGTAGCTGAAAGGTGATAATGGTCGTTATATTCCTTTACTCTGAAAACCACTTCACCCGCTGATAACCAAATGAAATTCCAGTTATAATAGAGCTGATACACCACCGTTTCACCGTTGGCGAAAGTTGTATTCTCTACCTCACAAAAATCGACCGAATTTATCTTATCAAGTGCTTGATTTTGTAAAAAACCAACCGAAGATGAAATTAATAAAAAGCTCACTATGAGACAATTGCGCACTTTTTTATGATTTTCTATAGTTAGTCATTATTAAAAAGAAAAAATCCAAGTTTCGAGGGTAAAACGATGTTTATTAGCCATAAAGTATACTTCTACGCCAGGATTAAAGTTGGATCCATTTCAAAAGGTTTCCACCAATAACGCAATTCTCCTCTTGCTAGAAATCCAATCACTGGCGGTAATGGAATGAACGTTTGAAATAAAAAAATAGTTGCAACCCATGCTGCTATAATCCAAGGATCAATAATATACCAATCATCAAAATGATTAAGGAGTATTGACTACCAAATATAATTAAACTAGTCCAAGAATAAAACAAGATGGATGCTAACAAATGTTTGAGTACTGGAAATGACCATTGTTGCTAAGGTAGATAAACTTGATTGTTCAGCCATGAAAATTATATAAATATTGGCTTATCATGGATTGAATGTTTCAAATTAAGCCAAGTGCCGAGATATGTTTTGTGATAAATACCTGTCGAAACAGTAAATAGATAAAGGCAAACGCTCGATGACCTTTAAAATGATTTGCCCAACTGATCCTTTGAAAAGATTAAATCTTTTAGCTACCACTGTAGTTAGGTAATTAGATTTGGAGCTTACAATGCGATTTTACCCACATAATAAGTAATGGCTTTACCGGCAATAAACACTCGATTTTCACCAAGTATACATTTCAAAGTTCCTTCTCTCTTGGACAATTGTCGGGCGACCATTCTTTTTTTATTCAGGACTTTGGCCCAATAGGGTATCAAGGTACAATGAGCAGATCCGGTAACTGGATCTTCAAAAATAGAAGCTTGGGGCGTAAAAAATCGAGAAACGAAATCGACTTTATTTCCTGGAGCCGTGACAATAATGCCACCAGGATCAAGATTTATTCTATTGACCATTTGAAGATTTAGCGTTAAATTTTTTATTTCTTCTTCGTTGGGATATACCAGTAGAAAATCTCTGGATTTAAAGGTAGCAATTGGCTGAATAGATAACGCCTCCCGGATCACTTTAGGTAAATTGGATGGTATAGCCTTCCATAGTGGGAAATCTAATTGATAGAGGGCATGGTTCATAGCATTTACGCGAAGCACACCGCTGCCAGAATGGAAGGTAATCGGTGAATTTTTCTTCAAGTGTTTGATCAATACGTGACCCGCCGCAAGAGTAGCATGACCACACAGATCCATTTCTATCTCAGGCGTAAACCAACGGATATGATAACCATTGCGACTCATCTTAATAAAAGCGGTCTCCGCTACTGCATTTTCTTCGGCTATCTGCAGGAGCACCTTATCGTCTAACCAATCATGGTCAATTATGACGACCGCAGCAGGATTACCTTTAAAAAGTGAATCCGCAAATGCATCTACCTGGTATAAAGAATAAGTTGCCTTTTTCAATCCAATCTCTATCTACCAGAAATATACTCTTATTCTATGACTCCGAGGTCCTTTTAATTATCAAATTAAGTTCATCTAGTTGTTTTTCGTCGATAGAAGCTGGTGCATCAATCATCATGTCCCTGCCTTGATTGTTCTTGGGGAAGGCGATGAAGTCTCGAATAGAAGATTGTCCGTTAAGTACAGCACAGAGTCGATCAAATCCAAAGGCTATTCCACCATGTGGTGGTGCTCCATATTCAAATGCTCCTAGTAAAAAGCCAAATTGTTCTTCGGCTTCTTCTTTGGTAAAACCCAATAAGTCGAAGTTCTTTGCTTGCAGGGCACGATCGTGAATTCGAATGGAACCACCACCGATCTCTACTCCATTAATAACCATATCATACGCATCGGCCCTCAATGATTTGATGGTCTCAAAATCACCTGATTGCATTTTCTCAATATCTTCAACTTTGGGTGAAGTAAAAGGGTGATGCATAGCATGCCATCGCTTACTGTCCTCATCCCAGTCCAAAAGGGGAAAGTCAACTACCCATAATGGAGCAACTTTATTCCAATCCCTTAACCCCATGCGCGCTCCCATTTCCAATCGCAATTCATTTAATTGAGATCGGGTAGAGTCGGTATCACCGGCCATGATCAATATCATATCGCCCGGTTGGGCATCAAATAACTCCTTCCAGGTATTCAATTCATCATTAGAATAGAATTTGCCAATACTCGACTTTACTGACCCATCTTTATTGTACTTTATATAGACTAGTCCTTTAGCTCCTATTTGTGGCCGCTTCACCCAATCCGTTAACTCGTTTATCTGTTTATTAGAATAAGCCATCGCTTGATTTTTCGCACATATACCGACTACTAATTCTGCATTATCAAAAACGACAAACCCCTTGCCTTGAACGGTTTGAGTAAGATCTACAAATTTCATTTCAAATCTTGTGTCGGGTTTATCCGACCCGTAAAGTCGCATGGCATCATCATAAGTGATCCGGGGAAAATCGGCTAGCTCAATATTTTTTGTGTTTAAATAAAGGTCTTTTATCAATCCTTCAAATGTATTTAGTACATCTTCTCTGGTCACGAATGCCATTTCGCAATCGATTTGGGTGAATTCTGGTTGGCGGTCTGCTCGCAGATCTTCATCCCGAAAACACTTGACAATTTGAAAATATTTATCAAGTCCCGCGATCATTAAGATTTGTTTAAAAGTCTGTGGAGATTGGGGGAGTGCATAAAACTGACCAGGGTTCATCCTAGAAGGCACTACAAAATCACGGGCTCCTTCAGGAGTACTTTTTATTAAGCAAGGCGTCTCTACTTCAATAAAACCTGCTTGACCTAGGTATCTTCTGGTTTCTAGGGCCAGTTTACTACGAAAAATAATGTTCGCTTGAACCGGAGTTCTCCTTAAGTCTATGTATCGATATTTCATGCGTAGCTCATCACCCCCGTCGGATTCATCCTCTATAGTAAAAGGTGGGACCAAGCTTGCGTTCAGAAGATCCATTGATTGGACAGTTATTTCTATATCTCCGGTAGGGCGATTGGGATTTTTGTTACTGCGTTCTCTAACCTTACCTCCAATCTTAATCACGAACTCCCGCCCTAATTTTCGAGCTTGCTCACACAGCGATTGGTCATCTTCCATATTAAAAACCAGTTGAGTAATTCCGTATCGATCTCGAAGATCTATAAAAGTCATTCCTCCAAAATCTCGGCTTGCTTGAACCCAGCCACTTAAGGTTACATTCTTGTCGCAATCTGAAATCCTTAATTCTCCACAATTGTGTGTGCGATACATAGTATTGATATTTAATAAAAAATATAAAACGTAATTAGCTTAATAAATTAAGGAATTTATCAAGACAGGTTTTGAGTGCCTGCAAATGTCTGAATATTTTATGAAAGTGTATAGGTTTGAAGGGAATCAATCCAATTATTCATAACGAAGAGACTCGATAGGGTCTAGACGAGCGGCTTTCAATGCGGGATACAATCCAGATACTAATCCAACTATTAAGCATATGATTACCGCCAGAAGCATCCAGTTCCAGGGAATAATGAATTTACCACCAATAATAGCACTTACGGCAAAACCTATGGAAATGCCACCAATGATGCCGACTATACCGCCTAGCTGACAAATTACGATTGCCTCGGTTAAAAACTGTGTTAAAATATTATTTTGGGTGGCGCCCACCGCTTTAACAATCCCGATTTCCTTGGTTCTTTCGGTTACAGAAACCAACATGATATTCATCAAGCCAATCGCGGCTCCTATTAACGTAACCACCGCGATTAAAATAATGCCTAATCGAATATAAAGGGTGTTTTCTTTAATAATGTCGATCAAGCCATCACTCTTGCTTATCTCAAAATCATTTTCTTCGGCTAATCGAAGTCCTCTGATGTTTCTGAATAATCCAATAGCTGTTGAAATAGCATCTTCAATTTCAGTAGCATTATTAACACCTACTGTAATTTCATAGTTGGTCTTGGCGTGACCATAATATTTTTTGGCGTTCAGTATAGGAATGAAAATAGAGCGATCATCAAAATTATTCATGCTAGCTCCTTTGGTTTTCAAAGCGCCTACTACCTTGTATTTGGTGCTACCTATCGAGATAATTTTGTTGATAGCAAAATCAGCCCTCCCGTTGAACAAAGTTTTGATTAAATCACTTCCCAAAATAGCCCGGGCATGGCCATTGGTGATTTCTACGCTTGAAAAATTTCTTCCTGCCTCTAATTCAAATTTTGTATTAGTTAAGTAGTTTTCATCGATTCCATACAACGTCATGGTAGGGTTAGTCTTTTCTTCTTTGTATTTAACCGCTGCGTTTCCCGAACACCTTAATTTGAGGGCTACTGAAGCGGCAAAATTATAACGTTCTTTAAACTCGACCGCCTGGTCAAAACTTATTGACTCGCCTCGTTTTCTGATACGACCCCCATCACTGGTTTGAATTACCTGTGAAGATGGTTCTATTTCAAAAGAATTGGCTCCGAGTCGAGAAAAATTATCGCTCAAAGAAAATATGAGTACATCTAATGCGGTAAGTATAGCTACCAGGGCGATTATTCCAAATGCAATAATGACAATGGTCAATGCTGCCCTGCCCTTATTTGCTTGAAGATTTCGAAAGGCAATTTCTATGTTTTGCAAACTTTGCATCAGCTATATAATGTACTGGTTTAAACTATAATAATACAACTTGAATCCCAATTGTAATTATTAGTTCGATTAATTGAAAGCCTGTTTAGACAGAAACTAGTTTTAGTGCTACCATTGAACCTTAAAGTTTTTCTAAACGAAGGATTTGATTTCTATTTTTCATCTGTAAGCGCTTATTATCAATATTCACACCGATTTTTATTGAGCAGTTAATTGTAAATTGTATTAATTTCACCTGTTTTAGTACTTTTTGGGTTGTTAATCACAAATGTAGAAACATGAAAAAGTCATTATTTGCAGTTGGTGCTTTGTTTTTTAGCTTAATTGCTTGGTCCCAAAGACCCACCCTCAAAATCGAAAACCCTTATAAGAATAAAACCACCCGACCTGTTTTGTCCGGAACCGATGAAGAGCAAATTCGATTTATTGTACAAGAATTATTTGATGCAATGCATGCAGCCGATAGTTTTCGGGTCAAAGGATTATTTGCACCTGAGGCAAGGCTTCTTTCCACGTCCTTCGACCAAAACAATAAGCCAGTGATCAGCGAGGTGGCCATTCCAGCATTCATTACGAATATTGGTAAATCCCAAAAAGGGCTGCTAAATGAAGTAATATTTAATACGGAAGTTAAAATTGAAGACAACTTAGCTACGGTATGGACGGACTATAACTTTTATGTAGGGGATAAACTTAACCATTGTGGAGTTGATGCATTTCAATTGTTCAAAGGTAATGACGGATGGCAGATAATTCATGTGTCTGATACGCGTAAAAAAGATGGATGCCAATTAGAACCTGTCAATGCCATTGATCAATTGCTGGATGGATGGCATGCTGCAGCCGCAAAGGCTGATGCGAATGCTTATTTTGGTGCTTTTGCGGAGGATGGTATTTTCCTGGGTACGGATGTGACTGAAAAATGGGACTTGAATGAGTTTCAAAAAATGACCGCCAGTGCTTTTAAAAACAATTCAGCTTGGGACTTTAAATCAACCGATCGACAAGTTAACTTTAGTGATGATGGCAATTTTGCCTGGTTTGAGGAAACATTAGATACCTGGATGGGTGTTTGCAGGGGATCCGGTGTATTGACTTTAGTGGATGATCATTGGAAAATCAAACAATATAACCTGGCCATTTTGGTTCCTAATGATAAAGTAAACGATTACATAAAGTTATTAGGTAACTAGTCCTTTTAAATAAAATATTTATGAAAAAACTGAGCTTATTTGTAATCATGATTTTTGCCTTATCGTGTTCAACTCAAACCACAGAATATCAGAATAATTCATTGACAAAAGATGAAATTAAAGAGGGCTGGAAATTACTTTTTGACGGTGAATCTACCGTCGGGTGGCACAGCTATCAAAAAAACGCAGTAGGCGCAGCATGGAAAGCACAAGATGGTACCCTAATGTTGGATAATTCTAATAAAGACGATCGGGGAAGAATTATCGGAGGAGGTGATCTGGTTACTGACAATGAATATGAAAATTTTGAATTGAAACTGGAATGGAAAATTTCACCATGTGGTAATAGTGGTCTTATGTTTAATGTGTCAGAAGATGCTAGTTTTGGCGCACCTTATCATACCGGGCCCGAAATGCAGGTTTTGGATAATACGTGCCATCCCGATGCTAAAATAATCACCCATCGTGCTGGAGATCTGTATGACCTGATCGCTTGTAGTGAAGAAACCGTAAAACCAGCTGGGGAGTGGAATGAAATCAAAATAAGGATCGATCGAGGAATATCTGAATTTTGGATGAACGGTACGAAAGTAGTCGAATTTACCATGTGGAACGATGAATGGAATCGCATGGTAGCAGAGAGTAAATTCAAATCCTGGAAATCATTTGGACAAATGCGTAAAGGCAAATTGGTTTTACAAGATCATACGGATCCAGTGTGGTTCAGAAATATTAAAATCCGAGAACTCTAAAATAGCTATACAAAACGTGGATATTATGAAGTGTAAAGCTTTATGGGGTCTAACTCATAGAAAGAGGAAAGCTCATTATAAAGAGTTGGATCTGCTCGCTGTAATTTTACTGGATGATCAAAAAACATGGAAGTCAGACAACCTAACAAACTGGGCACCTTATATCCTGTAAACTTAATAACACTTTCCCTATTGATCCCGGATATATTTTCTATTAAGTCCCAGTGTTGCTCATTTACCAACGGAGCGGGTCTCTTATTGTGGACATAGCTATATACCTGGGCATACTCGTAGTACCCTAAATTTATAAAAGCATCTGGCCTATATTGACTTTGTAATAATTGTTCAAAAGAAAAGATAATGACGCCGTCTTCTACATTGGTTTCACTGGCATGTAAAAATCGATGATTTGGGGAAGGGAAAGGATGTTTATAAAATATAATCCGTTCGTATGGCGCTAGCAGAAAGTTATTTTGACTAAAAGTCAAGGCGATCGGATACATAGCAACTGTAGCTTTCATATCCTCGGTGACTGATTCCATATTCATTCCACTAAAGTCATTGCCAATCAAATAAAAAAAGATTCGTTTTTCAAATTTATCTTTATTTTCCGGAGAAAGTGCGGCATAAAATGGTGAAGCTCGCAAAAGGAATGATTTTAATTTAGGATCAATCTTAGGAGGAAATCGATTATACCACCACCATTCTATCTGTGGATTGAATATATATAAAGCAGTAAGAATCAATAACGGTGGGAAGATCCACTGACTTACACCATAGATTTCTTTTACATAAGCCAGATACAATACTATGACAATCCAGAAGACAAAAGGGATAGCTAATCGTTTTGTTATCATAAAGGTTGTAACTTCATCCGCTCAAAAATATGTATTCTTTTTAGGCAAAATTTAAAAAAGAATATAAATTTGCATTCCTTTAGAAAAAAGAATACCTAAAGAAACAATGAATTTTCAATTTTGAATGATTCATTTGGTTGGTACCTTAGCTCAGTTGGTAGAGCAATGGACTGAAAATCCATGTGTCCCTGGTTCGATTCCTGGAGGTACCACTAAGTAGAGTGTGAGTGTGGGGGTGTGAGTGTGTGGTGTGGGTGTGTAGCGAAAGAAGTGGATGCTGCTGGTTTAACAAGTGGCCTACGAATGAGCTTGGCCTACTTTTTGTTAGAGTTATATTAAACAATTTGATAATTTAATAATGATTTTATTTTTTCATCACAGTCATCATCATGGAAGCTTGCTCGGAAAGCAAATGGTGCTTTGATTTGGTAAAAAAATAAAATCGTGAAGGCTTGCCATTTGCTTGGTAAGCCTTTTTTTATGTAAAAAACCAATAATCAAATGTCAGATCGACTTAAAATCGCTGTTCAAAAATCGGGAAGGTTATTAGAGGAATCCATGCGTTTATTAAAAGAATGTGGTATTTCTGTGAATAATGGTAAGAATCAGCTCAAGGTGAGTGCCAATAATTTTCCTATAGATATTTTCTATTTGAGAAATTCGGATATTCCTCAATATGTCGAAGATAACATCGCGGATATTGGTATTATTGGAAATAACACCGTTATCGAAAGTAATAAAAATTTAAAAATGGTATTGCCTTTGGGATTTTCTAAATGCAGGCTTTCCATTGCGGTCCCCAAAGAAACAGACTATAATGATAAATCTTATTTAAATGGAAAGCGAATAGCTACATCTTATCCCCACACGTTAAAGCAATTTTTAGAAGAGCATAGCCTTGAAGCTGATGTACATGTTATCTCCGGTTCAGTAGAGATTGCTCCTAATATTGGATTGGCCGATGCTATATGTGACCTGGTCAGTACTGGAAGTACTTTATTTCAAAATGGTCTTGTCGAAAAGGAAGTTGTACTGAGGTCGCAAGCTTATTTGGTGTCCAACAATTCCTTAAATACCTCCAAGCAAAACCTATTAGATCAACTTGAATTCAGAATTAAATCTGTTCTGGAAGCCCAAAATAATAAGTATATATTGCTCAATGCACCGAACAATAATATTGAAAAAATTGTATCCATTTTACCGGGTATGAAAAGCCCTACGGTCTTACCTTTGGCTATAGAAGGATGGAGTTCGGTACATACTGTGATTCAAGAAGATCAGTTCTGGGAAATAATTGATGAACTGAAACAATTAGGTGCTGAAGGGATTCTGGTTATTCCTATACAAAAGATGATCATATAATTGATGATATAATATGGAAGTATATAATAATCCATTAAAAAATGACTGGGATCGACTATGTAAAAGACCGGTCTCCTCATGGGATGAAATCGAAAAGAAAGTTCTTCCAGTCCTGATTGGAGTAAAACAGGAAGGAGATAAAGCACTTAAAAGGTTTACAGAGCAGTGGGACGGTGTGGTACTGGATGAATTGATCGTTTCGGATGCTGAAATTGAAAAGGCAGCAGATGCTATTGAGCCTGAATTGAAAAATGCCTTACATACAGCAGCAGCTAATATTAGAAAATTTCACCTTATTCAAAAAGATCCTGAGCGTATTTTGGAGACTATGCCGGGTGTTTTATGCTGGCAGAAATCTATACCTATCCAACGGGTTGGATTATATATTCCAGGAGGTACTGCTCCATTATTTTCGTCCGTACTTATGCTGGCCATTCCTGCAAATATTGCTGGATGCGAATTGATTCAACTTTGCACGCCTCCGCGATCTGATGGCACGGTACATCCGGCCATACTGTATGCAGCTTCTATTGCTGGCGTTAATAAGATAATTAAAGTAGGGGGTGCTCAAGCAATTGCAGCGTTTACTTTTGGGACTTCAACCGTGGACAAAGTAGACAAGATCTTTGGACCTGGTAATCAATATGTAATGGCGGCCAAGCAACTTTCATTGAAATACGGCACAGCGATTGACCTTCCTGCCGGGCCTTCGGAAGTGCTGGTCATGATTGATGAGTCTGCAGATCCGGTGCTGGTAGCTGCAGATTTACTTGCCCAAGCTGAGCATGGAACGGATAGTCAAGTGGTGCTTGTATCTACGCATAGCAACTATATTAAACCCGTTATTACCGAATTAAAGAAACAATTAGAAGAATTACCACGGAAAAAGTTTGCTGAAAAGTCGATCGAAAACAGTCTGGCACTTTCTTTTGATTCATTAAGTGATATGATCAATTTCGTAAATCACTACGCGCCGGAACACCTTATAGTTTCTATGGCGGATGCAGACTATATTGCAGAAAAGATTATCCATGCCGGATCGATTTTTATAGGACACCTGACGCCTGAGTCGGTTGGTGATTATGCTTCAGGTACCAATCATACCTTGCCTACTAATGGATATGCCCGTAACTATAGTGGGGTAAACCTGGACGCTTATCTCAAAAAAATTACCTATCAAAAACTCACTAGTAAGGGATTGCAAACACTTGGTCCTGAAGTTGTTCTTTTGGCTGAAGCGGAACAGTTAAAAGGGCATGCTAATGCAGTCCAAATGAGATTGGATAAATTAAAGGAAGAATCATGAATAATCCAATCACCCATTTATTGCGTCCTCATTTATTACAGCTCAAACCATATGCCTCGGCGAGGCATGAATTTAAAGGCCAAGCAGAAATATATTTGGATGCTAATGAAAATCCTTTTGGCTCTGGAGTAAATAGATACCCGGATCCATATCAAATGAAACTCAAGAAACGGATTGCGGATTGGCGAGTTGTAAATCCTAATCAGATTTTTTTAGGCAACGGAAGTGATGAGGCTATTGACCTATTAATCAGACTTTTTTGTAGACCGGGGATAGATAAAATTGTCATACCTGCTCCTACTTATGGTATGTACTCAGTAAGTGCACAGATAAGTAACGTGGAGGTGGTGAATGTGCCGCTGCTGGATACTTTCCAATTAGATGTGAGCTCGATGAAAAGACGTTTTTCAGATACCACAAAACTGCTTTTTTTGTGCAGCCCCAATAATCCTTCTGGAAATTGTTTGGAGGCAAAAGCCTTGCTTGAAATGATCACTGAATTTCCAGGAATTGTAGTCGTGGATGAAGCCTATATTGATTTTTGCCTGGGTGAAAGCATCCTTCCCAGACTTAATAAATTTGATAATTTAGTCGTTTTACAAACCTTTTCCAAAGCATGGGGATTAGCAGGAATAAGATTGGGGATGGCTTTTGCGACACCTTCTATTATTGATTGGATGAATAAGATCAAACCGCCTTACAATGTAAATAGCTTGACTCAAAAGATAGCCCTAGAGGCATTCGATACAATTGATCAACAACAAGCATGGGTGCAAAGTCTTCTCGAGCAGCGAAAAGTAATTGTAGATGCATTGAAAGAAACTGCTTGCGTCCTCAATATATACCCATCAGATGCGAACTTTGTACTAATCCGGATGGATGATGCAAAAATGAGGTATAACCAATTATTGAAGCAAGGCATCGTAGTAAGAGATCGATCTAAAGTATTATTATGTAATCAGTGTTTACGGATAAGCGTTGGTACTCCTGACGAAAATCAATCATTAATAAAGGCCCTTCAAAATAATTCGTGATGGATAAAAAGAAAAAAGTGTTGTTTATTGACCGGGATGGAACCTTGATTCTTGAACCAGCGGATGAACAAATTGATTCCTTAGAAAAGCTTGAATTTTTTCCAACTGTATTTGAAGGATTGAATAAAATTGCCAAGAAGTTGGATTATGAATTGGTAATGATCACCAATCAGGATGGATTAGGCACTGATTCGTTCCCTGAAGATACTTTCTGGCCAGCACATGATAAAATGATCAAGGCTTTTAAAAATGAGGGAATAATATTTCAAAAAATATTTATTGATAAAACATTTCCGCATGAGCATGCACCTACTCGTAAACCGGGTACCGCATTACTTACAGAATATTTTGAAGACGACTATGACCTGCCTAATTCATTTGTAGTAGGTGACCGCGCTTCAGATATTGAGCTAGCTAAAAATTTAGGATCACAAGGCATACTATTGCATTCGGATTCAGCTTTGCTTGATGAATCATTACAATCTACCAATGCTTTGACCACTACTAGCTGGAATGAGGTCTATAAATTTTTATGTTTACTTGATCGGAAAGTTTCAATAAATAGAAATACAAAAGAGACTCAGATCAACATTCAGCTCAATATAGATGGAAACGGGTTGTCTGCATGTCAAAGTGGGCTTAGTTTTTTTGATCATATGCTGGACCAATTAGCTAAACACAGTGGGTGTGATCTGGTGCTCAGAGTCCAGGGAGATTTACACATTGATGAACATCATACGATCGAAGATACTGCGATTGCTTTGGGTGATGCTTTTCGCCAAGCGATTGGAAATAAACTAGGGATGAATCGATACGGATTTTGCTTACCGATGGATGATTGCTTAGCTCAAGTGGCTTTGGATTTTGGAGGCAGACCATGGCTGGTTTGGGATGCGTCATTTAAACGGGAGAAAATAGGAGATGTCCCCACCGAAATGTTTTTCCATTTCTTTAAATCATTTTCAGATAATGCAAGGTGTAATCTGAATATTAAAGCTGAAGGAAAAAATGAGCACCATAAAATTGAAGCAATATTTAAAGCATTTGCCAAAGCCATGAAAACGGCAATTCAACGTGATATGAACGATATGACTTTACCTACTACTAAAGGCTTGTTATAATGAAGGTAGCTATTATAGATTATAAATCCGGGAATGTCCAATCCGTTAAATTTGCGCTTCAGCGGATGGGTGTTGAAGCAGAGCTCACCGCGGATCATGATTATATAATGCGGGCAGATAAAGTAATCTTTCCTGGGGTAGGTGAAGCAAGTACGACCATGAAAGTATTAGCTGAGAGAGGCCTGGATAAGTTGATAAAAAGACTTCATCAACCGGTGCTCGGCATTTGCTTAGGGATGCAACTTCTTTGTAGACATAGTGAAGAAAATAATACAAAGTGTTTAGATATATTTCCGATGGAAGTGAAAAGATTTAATGCCGGGGATAGTCCTTTGAAAGTTCCACACATGGGATGGAATATCATTTACAATTTGGGTGATGCTTTAGGTCAAAAAATGGAAAAAGAATATATGTATTTTGTGCATAGTTACTATGTAGAGATGAGTGAATATACGATTGGGACCTGTGATTATATTCATCCATTTTCTGCGATTATTCAAAAAGATAATTTCATGGCTACCCAATTCCATCCAGAGAAAAGCGGTGCGGTAGGTCAATTATTACTAGATAAATTTTTAAGCCAATGATTGTTTATCCAGCCATAGATGTAATTGATGGGCAATGTGTTCGGCTCACACATGGAAAGTATGATTCGAAAAAAGTATACAGTAAAGACCCCACGGCGATTGCTCAGGAATTTGAGGATGCAGGATTCACCCATTTGCATATGGTAGATCTAGATGGGGCTAAAGCTGGAAAAGTAATAAATCTCTCTATCCTTGAAAAAACTGTAAATGCAACATCGCTGCAAATTGATTTTGGTGGAGGTATTCGATCTCAGCAAGATGTAGATGACGTGTTGAGCGCCGGTGCAAAACAAATCAACGTAGGTAGTCTGGCTGTAAAGAGTCCTAAGATTGTCAGATCTTGGATGGAAAAATATGGACCTTCAACGCTGATTCTTTCGGCAGATGTAAAAGATGAATATATCGCACTGCATGGATGGCAAGAAAAATCTAAGATATTATTAAAAGATTTCATTTTGAACTTTTCTCAAGCAGGGATTCAATACATTACCTGTACAGATATATCTAAAGATGGTGCGTTGACAGGTGCTTCGACACAACTTTATAAGGAATTGATAGCTACGTTTCCAGATCTAAAAATAATTGCAAGCGGAGGTGTACATTCAATTGATAACTTAATAGATTTAAAATCAGTTGGGTGTTATGGGGCAATTGTTGGTAAAGCGATTTACGAAAGACAGGTTGATCTTATGGAATTAATAAGTATAAATCAATAAATTATGTTGGCAAAGAGGATCATACCGTGCTTGGATGTAAAAGAAGGGAGGACCGTTAAAGGTATCAATTTTGTTGACCTAAAGGATGCAGGCGATCCTGTTGAGTTAGGAGCTGCCTACAGTCGTGAAGGAGCTGATGAACTTGTTTTTCTGGATATTACCGCAACACATGAAAAGCGAAAAACTTTGGCTGCGTTAGCGAGAAATGTGGCCAGCCAGGTGAATATTCCATTCACCATAGGAGGAGGTATTGGGGCCATACAGGACGTGGATGTTTGTTTGTCATCAGGCGCAGATAAAGTATCTATTAATTCGGCAGCGGTACGAAATCCTCGACTAGTGGAACAATTGGCTATGCAGTTTGGGAGTCAATGCATTGTTGTAGCTATTGACGCAAAGCAAATAGGCGATCAATGGGTAGTTCATTTAAATGGAGGAAGAATTCCCACTGAAGTTGAATTATTTTCTTGGGCCAAAGAGGTGTCTGACCGGGGTGCCGGTGAAATTTTATTTACTTCGATGAACCATGACGGAACTAAAAACGGCTTTGCGCTAAATGCTACCGGCAGATTGTCCCGAGAATTGCCTATTCCGATTATTGCTTCAGGTGGAGCAGGATCAGCCGAGCACTTTTATGAAGTTTTCACCATAGCTAATGCAGATGCTGGGTTAGCAGCAAGTATATTTCATTATGATGAAATACCGATCCGGGTATTAAAGCAGTATTTAAAAGATCATTCAATTCCTATTAGATGAAAAAGATCATTATGAATCCTGACTCAATTAATTTTGAAAAAGGTAACGGACTTGTTCCTGCGATTATCCAGGATGCCGATACAGGAACCATATTAATGTTGGGCTATATGAATATCCAAGCATTGCACACAACCATGGAAACCAAGCGAGTCACTTTTTTTAGCCGGTCAAAGGATAGATTGTGGACCAAAGGCGAGTCCTCTGGTCATTTCTTAAATCTGGTGGATATTAAGATGGATTGTGATCACGATACCTTATTGATAAAAGTGCATCCTGAGGGGCCAGCTTGTCATACCGGGGCCGATACTTGTTTTAATGAACCGAATGTTCGACCATTTAACCTTAAAAATCTAGTAGAAATTATCAGGCTTCGAAAATCCGCTGATTTAAATGAAAGTTATACAGCAAAACTTTTTGAAAAAGGCATAAATAAGATTGCTCAGAAAGTTGGGGAAGAGGCCATTGAATTGGTAATCGAGGCGAAAGATGATAATTCTGAACTCTTTGAAGGAGAAGCGGCGGATCTATTATACCACTTACTGGTATTATTAGAATATAAGGGTATTCCGTTGACTAAAATTGAGGAAGTTCTTGGTCAAAGACATTCGAAAAGCCTGAAATGATTTCCATTAAAGGCTCTTCAAATGTGCATGCAGATATTTATATTAAATTGTCAAATCTCGTTGGATTAGCTTGTCGCCGACCCTTAGTTTGACCCTATAATTTCCAATAGGAAGCTTATCCAGTTTAAAAATATAATTCCTGGAATCTTTTAAAGGAATGATTTCCTGATAATTGTGCTGATCTTCTTCAAAAATGATTTTGACTTTAGTTTTAAAATTGAATGTTCGAAGATCTACCGAAACCTGGTTTTTTGATGACACTTGTATAACCGGGTAATTAACTAGTTTTCGTTGTGAAATTTCGAACGAAGCCATCTCTTTCTTTTTTATTAATGGCTGAATCATGGTGCTATGTTCATTTTCAAGGATAATTGTATAGTCACCTTTCGGTAATTCTTGAAAATTATAAATCTTTTTGATGGGACCTTGAAAAGAATTCTTTAATAATAAATTTCCATCCGAATCCATAATTTTCAGTAGTGTGTTCGACCCATCACTGGTATTGCCATAGGAAACAACATACCTAAAAGGTTGAATTTGCTTAAAATTCAAATACAATGAGTCTTCCCTTGCAAAAAGACTTTGAATTGTTCCCATTAAAAGCAAAAGTAAAAGAATTGGTGTTTTAATAATTGTATTCATGATTTAAATGTTTTATTAGAAAGCAAAACTATGTGTCTTTTTGACACATATCTACTCCAATTTTCACCGATAGTGATACAATATTGCCTTGAGAAAATAAATACGATTATTATTGGTTAATTTTGTATTAGTCCTGCCATCGTCACACTACAAAATCATGAAAGCACAACTTCGGAAAATACATCCTGCGTTTGGATCTTCATTCAGTGTAAGGAAGTATGATCAAAAAGATTCCTTTACGGAATCGGTCTGGCATTTCCATAGTGAATATGAATTGATCTATATATCCGGGGGAAGCGGGACTAGACATATTATGAGCCATATTTCAGATTATGAAGAAGGAGAACTGTTGTTTTTGGGCCCGGACATTCCCCATTTTGCGTTTACCAAAGTATTTGACTCCCAACATGTTAAAATAGTGGTTCAAATGAAAGAAGATTTTCTAGGGAATCGGTTTTTAGATAATCCTGAAATGGAAAATATTAAAAAGTTGTTTTTGCGTTCCAAGAACGGAATTGCCTTTAAGGGTAAATTTCGTCATTTAATTGGTGTTGAACTTCTTCGATTGGAAAACAAAAGCCCTTTTGAAAAATTAATTGGGTTACTGAATATTCTGGAAGAACTAGCGATAACACCCGAATATGAAAGTCTCAATGTAAAAGGCTTTACCATGGAATTAAAAACTCAGGACGAAGGGAGAATGAATCAGATTTTTCATTATGTCCAAGATAACTTTACAGAAAGTATAACACTTGAGGAAATTTCCAAGGAAGTCAATCTCACGGTTCCATCATTTTGCCGTTTCTTCAAACGCATGAGCCACCTTACTTTTATTCAGTTTTTAAATGAATACCGCATTGCTCATGCCTGTAAATTATTGCAACAGGAAGATATGCTCATCACCGATATTTCAGCTAGTTGTGGGTTTCAGACCTTATCCCATTTTAATAGGCAATTTCTAAAAATTACTGGATATACGCCAAGTCATTTTAAGGAGAACAAGCCCATAGTAAAAATGCTTTCAAACCAAGTAGTTCTTTAGTCTGAATTAAGTCTTAACAAAAAATATGCTTTCCTTTTCATTTAGACCCTTTAGAAACCGCTTAATTCTCTTCAGAAATTCAATAATTTGTTATAAAAATGATTTCTTGATCCGTTCCTTTTCGGTATTAAATTCAATATGTTTCCTAAGGTAATTTAGTCAGCAAATCGTGGGCTCATCAAAACTCATTTTTGATTAATTTAAATTAAGAAAATATTATATATGATAAACTATATTTTATAACTTTATGCTGTATTTGAAAACCATGACATATACAGCAAATTACGCTTCTCCATTAGGCAATTTAAAGATAGAATCCAGCGAAAGGGGCATCACTTCTATTCAGATTGTAAATCAAACGGCGGAAATTGACACCTATATCAATGAGCATATTCGAATTTGCATTCTACAACTAGAAGAATACTTCTCGGGGACTCGGAAAGTTTTTCAAGTGCCTGTGGACTTTTCAGATGCCCCCTTTTTCTATCAAGAAGTTTGGAATACCTTAATGTGCATACCCTATGGTAAAACCCGATCTTACCACGATGTAGCGAAACGCTTGGGCAATTATAAAGCAGTTAGAGCAGTCGGTGTGGCCAATGCAAAAAATCCGATTCCCATTATAGTACCCTGTCATCGGGTCATTGGGAAAAATGGCTCTTTAGTCGGCTATGCCTATGGGTTAAAAATAAAAAAGCAATTGCTGCACTTAGAGAATCCTTCTCAATTTAATGAACAAGGAGTTCTTTTTAATGAAAGTTTGAAAGTATAACCTTGCAATAGTTTGAAAGTTGAACAGTTGAACAGTTTGACAGTCAAACTTACTCAATACTCCCTTCTCAATACTCAATGACTAGTTAAGAACAAATGAAGCAGCCATTCTGAATTCAGGGATGCGAACATCGAATAGATCACCACTTTCGATATCCATCATTTGATAAGTACCGTACATTTTTCCTACGGTAGTGTTTAATGGGCACCAAGAGACATATTGATGTGAATCCCCAGGATCAAGGATAGGTTGTTTTCCCACGACTCCTTCACCTTTAACTTCTCGGTTACCTCCACTTGCATCTTGAATATACCAATGCCTGCTGATCAATTGAACGGTTTTGTTACTTTCGTTTTTAATGGTTACTCGATAAGAAAATACGTACTGATCTGCAAGTGGTTTAGAATATTCATCTTGAAAAAATACTTCTACGCTTACTTTTATTCCTTCCGTAATTAATGGCTCCATGATCGTGACCCGTTTACTAAAAAATTTGAAACTACATTTATTGCTTCTTCAAGTGCTACTTCCAATTTATCATTTAATAAACTATAATCAAAAGCATGTTCGAAAGTGAGCTCACGCCGTATGCGAGCAATCCGTTTTTTTAATGATTTCTCATTTTCAGTTCCTCGTTTAATAAGTCGTTCAATCAAAATTTCGAAAGAAGGAGGTTTAATAAATAAAGTTAGTGCTTTTTCCTTATAAATATTCTTGATATCCGTTGCCCCGTTCACATCTATGTCAAAGATAATATGATTTCCTTGATTCCAGATTCTTTCCACTTCACTTTTTAATGTTCCATAATATTGATTTTCATAAACTTCTTCCCACTCCACAAATCCTTGCTGATCAATCAAATCTTTAAAATCCTCAAGATTCATAAAATAATAATCCTTGCCTACAGACTCAGAGGGTCTTCGTTCACGAGTGGTCGCGGATATAGAAAATGATAGATTGGAAATATTAGCTAATAGATGTTTTACAATCGTACTTTTACCAGCCCCGGAAGGAGCGGTTACTGCAACCATCTTTGAATAATTATTGGACATTGGCTAATTGTTCCTTAATCTTTTCCAGGTCATCTTTCATCTCTACAACAATTTTTTGGATGTCTGATGATTGAGCCTTAGCACCCAAAGTATTAATTTCTCTCCCGATTTCTTGACTAATAAAGCTAAGTTTTTTTCCTTTCTCGGATTTTATATCATCTAAAACCTTATAGAAATATTCACAATGCTCCTTTAGCCTAACTTTTTCTTCGGTAATGTCTAGTTTTTCAAGATAGTATAGTATTTCTTGCTCAAACCGATTTTTATCAATAGGATGAAAACTAGACATCTCTTCAAGGTCTTTGGACAGACGTTGTTTAATGTTTTCTACCCGTTCTTTCTCATAGGGATCAACTTTAGAAAGTAATAAGAGGATATTATCTATCCGCAATTTAATATCCTGACCCAGAACAGCTCCTTCTCGTTTTTTATTTTTTTTCAATTCTTGAATGGCCTGGTTTATAATATTATTTAATGCTGACCATTCATCTTCCGGCATCTCGGCATCCTCTACGCTGATCACATTGGGAATCCTCAGGATTGATTGCATCATATCAGCTTGATTGATGGACATATCATTTTTAAGCTCATTAAGCTGTGCGTAAAATTTTTTAAACAGGTCCTTATTAATGGTATAGTTTTCAGAATCGGTCATGCCATTAAGCATCACATTTACTTCTAGTTTCCCGCGACGAATTTCCCCTTGGACTATTTTTCGGATCTCGTGTTCTTTAGTTCTATACAGGAAAGGAAGTTTTACCCGCATATCCAGAAATTTGCTGTTTAGGGATCTTATTTCTACTGAAACTTCTTTTTTTTTGTAATTACCTTTTGCTTGGGCAAAACCTGTCATAGAATAAATCATACCTCAATTCATGTTTACCTCAAAGATATAATTAATTCGCTGGGCTGGTATATCAGAATCCATTAGATTTTTCGGTTTGGGTATATACGATTAATTACATCCAAGACTAATCAGAGCCCTGAAGTTATCTGGATAGCTAAAATGAGCACAATAATGACCTTAATAATTGAAAATTAAGGAGTTATTTTTTTGTTATATCCAGAATTTTGCGAAATTTGCGCACACTTTTTGCGGAAGATCTAGAAAACACATAACTTTTTTAAACAAATTTTTAACATGAGAAAAGCCGATCTTGTATCGATTATTTCGGAGAAAACGGGAGTCCCTAAAGTTGATGTTTTAGTCAGCTTAGAAACATTTTTTACAGAAGTTAAGGACTCACTTTCTGACGGAGAGAATGTATATATTAGAGGTTTTGGATCATTTATCATTAAGAAGAGAGCCAGAAAGATCGGCAGACATATAAAAAAGAATATTGCCTTAGAGATTCCGGAACACAATATTCCAGCTTTTAAGCCAGCAAAGATCTTTGTAGAGCAGGTCAAGGAAAATGCTCCAATTACCGATTAGCAATTGAACGTTCATCAATATATAACCATCGGAATTGCGATCATTTTACTGGGCGTACTTCTGTTTGGTTTTGATAAAAAACCTAAAAATCAATTGCTCATAGAAAAGTCTAGAGCAGAAAATTTTGAAAATACAAGCATTGATTTATTAATGTCAGAAGCACTCGATGGACTGGAACCTAGCATACGATTATTCTTCGAGAAGAAAATTCAGTTGCTGTCAGAACGGGATACTAGTGATGTTGAGGGGCTGATTGACTTATCAGGTGAGTGGTATCGTGTTAAGAAATATGCTTTAGCAGGATACTATGCAGAAAAAGTTGCTGAGATTCAAGCAGATGAAGAATCGTGGTCAATCGCCGGTACAACGTATGCTCAGGGAATTAGAAATGCTCTATCTGAAAAAGAAAGAACTTTTTGTGCCAACCGAGCGATAAAAGCTTTACAAATGGCCATATCGTTGAATCCTGATAATTTGGATCATCGAGTTAATCTTGGTATTTGCTATGCAGATTTTCCACCTGAGAATAATCCGATGCAAGGAATTCAAATACTTCTGAAACTCAATGAGGAAAATCCAACACATATTCCTACATTAATGGCATTAGGTAGATTAGCCATTCAAACAGGTCAATGGGACAGAGCTATAGAACGCCTAGAAAAAGTGGTACAATTAATGCCTGAAAATGATCAAGTTTATTGTTTATTAGTTCAAGCATATCAAGGATCTGGAGAAACCAATCGTATTGCGAATGTGTTGAGTAAGTGTAACAATTAAGAATAAAAAAAATATAAAATATAAATTATGCCTTGCGGTAAAAAAAGAAAACGTCATAAGATAGCCACACATAAAAGAAAAAAGAGGCTACGTAAGAATAGACACAAGAAAAAGAAATAAATAATTTTTAGGGCTCTGATCATTCTGATCCAGAAATGAATCGCATACGACCCTTATCCTTTATTTGAATTAGCTCCGCCACGCCTTATTCTCTATTATTTGTAAGGACTGATAAACCTTACTATATATCTTTATGAAATAGTCTATTTGGAAGAATAGTCAGAGCTCGTATGCTTTAAAATATAAAATGAAAAAGGAATTAATTATCAATTCCTCTCAATCTCATGTGGAAATAGCCCTCATAGAGAATGGGAAATTGGTGGAGATTCACCGACAGAAAGCTAACAGTAATTTTTCAGTAGGTGATGTTTTTTTAGGAAGAGTTCAAAAATTGATGCCCGGATTAAATGCAGCCTTTGTGGACATTGGTCACAAAAGAGATGCATTTTTGCATTATACCGATTTGGGACCAAAATTGAGATCACTCCTTAAATTTACCAACCAAGCGGTCAATGGAAAGACCAATACACACCTTTTAGATAAATTTAATATCGAACCAGAAATTATTAAAACTGGGAAGATTAATCAGGTGTTACAGAAAAGACAACCCATTCTTGTTCAGGTGCTTAAAGAACCTATTTCCACCAAAGGACCTAGGCTTAGCTGTGAACTTACCCTACCTGGACGTTTTATTGTCTTAACACCTTTTATCGATATCGTAGCGGTCTCCAAAAAGATTAGTACAGCTGAAGAGAGAAAAAGATTGCAGAAATTGGCTGAAAGCATAAAACCTAAAAACTTTGGACTAATTATCCGTACGGCATCAGAAGGGAAAAAGGTTGCGGACTTGCATGAGGAACTTGAGGATCTAATCAGTAAGTGGAAGACAATTTATAGCCAATGCAAAGAGGCTACCCCACCGGTAAAATTACTGAGTGAACTAGATAAATCGACCAGCATGTTGCGGGATGTGCTGAATGATTCATTTTCAAAAATTGTAGTTGATGATAAGGGATTATATACCCATATCGCTCAATTTATGAAAGGTATTGCTCCTGAAAAAGTAAAGATGGTCAATTTCCACAAAAGTGGGCGGCACATCTTTGATACATATGGCGTGAATCGACAAATCAAATCTTCTTTTGGTAAGACCTCTACCATGCCCAGCGGTGCTTACTTGGTGATCGAACACACGGAAGCTATGCATGTCATCGACGTAAATAGTGGGCCGAAACTCATTAGAGGTGATCAGGAATCAGCTGCAATCAAAGTAAATATTGAAGCGGCTAATGAAATTGCCAGGCAACTAAGACTGCGGGATATAGGAGGATTAATTATTGTGGACTTCATTGACATGAAAAATAGAGAGCACAAATCCATGCTCTATAAGGAAGTCAAAGAAGCTATGCGGCTGGATCGAGCCCAACATACCATACTTCCTCTTAGCAAATTTGGGTTGATGCAGATTACCCGTCAACGAGTAAAACCTGAAGTCAAAATTAATACCGAGGAGCGCTGTCCAACTTGTGGTGGAACCGGTAAGGTGCAGCCGACCATCTTATTGCGCGAGCAAATCGAAAGAGACATAAAATTTATACTTCAATCCAGACCGAATACTTCACTGCAATTGAAAGTACATCCTTATGTGGAAGCTTATTTGAAAAAAGGATTTTGGAATGTTCAAAAAAATTGGTACAAGGAATATTTTAAATGGATAAAAATTAAAGAAGACCAAGAACTGGGCATTTTGGAGTATCAATTCTACGACAAGAATGCTGATGAAATCAGGTTGAATTAGACAAAGAGAGCAGAGCCGATACGCTTGACAGAAACGAGATCGCTACGTTTCGAGAATAAGAGACTAAGATTCATTTAACCTTTAACCTTTAACCTTCTTAACCTATTTAACTTTTCAACTCTTCAACGGCTATGTTATCTTTGGCTACCATGACAGTACCCGGGAAGACCGTACTTGTAGCTCCCCTAAACTGGGGATTGGGCCATACCTCCAGGTGTATTCCCATAATAAGCACATTGCTGGACCAGGGATTTCAGGTATATATGGCATCTGATGGTGATGCCTTGGAGTTGTTAAAAATTGAATTCCCTACCTTGCCAGCCTTTGAGCTAACCCCACTGCATATTCATTATGGTCGGTATTTTTTTTGGTCAATATTTTTACAATCAGGTAAATTTTATAATTCCATAAAGCAGGATCATCAAATAGTAAACAACCTTTATAAGCAGGTTCCCTTTAATTATATTATTTCAGATAATCGTTATGGAGTACATCACCCATCTGCACATAATATATTGCTTACTCACCAGTTGCAACTCACCAAACCTGGAATACTTAAAAAGATTTCAAGGATTATGTTTAGGAGAATAGTTGCTCGTTTTCAAGAATGTTGGATCCCTGATTTTCAAGGACAACATAACCTAACCGGTGATTTGTCTAGTCCGGATTTATCCATTGCCAAAAAGTTTATTGGAGTGCTTTCGAGATTAGAAGTGAATAGTGCAGCCTCATCAGAATATGAGCTCTTAATTCTTTTATCCGGACCAGAGCCCTCCAGAACTCAATTTGAGAAAGTCATACTTGACCAAATAAGTCAATGCAAATTGCTTCCTAAGACGCTGCTAGTAAGAGGTTTACCATTAGAGAAAAAACCACTGCTTAGCAATCATTCGTTATTGACCATTCAGAATTATGCAGATTCTAACCGGTTAAATGAATTTGTGAATGGTGCGACTTTTTTGATTTGTAGAGCTGGATATTCCAGTATTATGGATCTGGTCAAGCTGGGTAAAAAAGCCATTTTGGTTCCTACACCTGGTCAGTCAGAACAGGAATACTTAAGCAAACGACTAAAAGATCATCCTGCCTTTTTATGCGTAAAGCAAGCTGATTTTAATCTATCGAAACACTTAATTCAACTAAAATCCAGGCCACCTTTGAATCATCCTGCATATGACTCTTTAGCCCAACCCACCCCCTTGGAGTTGCTGCCGGGTACTTAGATCTGAAGCCAGAGACAAGGGGACAGATTCTTGCCAATAAGCCAATAAGCTGGTTTAACCAACTCTTAACGGCTCCATAAAACTCTTTAACAGTTTAGATTCCTACTTTAATAAAGAGATTCTTATTTCTTAACAATTATAAAACTATTGTCATGAAAACGCATGTAAAATTTTTGACCATACTTATTGCAGTCTTTGGATTAATGGGGTCAGCTCATGCGAGTAGATTGGAAGGAATATGGTCGACACGTGATAGCCGGTTTACTGTCGAGATCCGGGATCATGAACGAGGAATTCAAGTAAGACAAGGTCAGCAAAGATGGTCCAATTACTTCAAACGTGGTAACCGGTATGAGAATGAACGGGGAAGCTTTTGCCGGATCATAGATGATCAGCGAATAGAGTGGTTTAATCGCAATACCCGTGCGCGATATACGCTGTACCGGGAATATAGGTATGGTTTTCAATATGACCGCAATCGAACCGGGACTTATCAAAATGATCGCTACGACCGACAGAATTTTAATGATTATAGCCGGGGATTAGAAGGTAAATGGTATAATGAGAGTACCGGTCAGCGCATTCAGGTGAAACAGAAGCGTGAGGGATTAAGAGTAAAATTTCACGGTGAGCGTTGGATTACTTTTCGGCGATCACAACGAGGTGTTTTCATCGATGCGTACGGAAATAAATGGATCTTGAATCGAAACAGGATGGAATACCAAAGCTTTAATCGGGATCTGATTATGTACTTTTCGAAAGGTGAGCATCGTGGAAGAAGACATGATTCATATTTCAGGTTTCGCTAACTTTTAATTTTGTACTCGCTTTTTGAGAGATTCTTACTATGAAAAAAGGCTTGCCAGTCATCTGGTGGGCTTTTTTGCTTTAGCCCTATTAGTATCAAGAATTAAAAGAACTAATCGAGCAGAGAGTAATCAAGCATTATTTCATTTCACGGTTAACTAAAACCAACACGTTCTTTTCTTTAAACGCAACAGCTCACACCCATGCATCTGACAGCGCAGCGATCTGATAGTGAAACGGTCTCACATCTGACAGCGTAGCGGTCTTTAAAAAAAGGTCTACCACGTGCACTTTTGCCGGGTAAACACTTTTATATTTTGGTTTAATGTAAATATTTTATATTAATCGATATAGACTATTTGATTGATAAATCTCAATCCCAAGGAAAGTTCAATGGTGAGATTATAAATATTTCTTTCACTTAAGTTTATAGTATTTCCAGGTCTAAAAGGATCAATGACGTTGGGTATCGGCGGTTGATAATATTGCCTTGAAAAATTCGGATTGACCGTTACCTCAAGTATTCCGCCAAATAAATCCCCAAAGGGAATTTCAATGCCACCACCAGCAGTGACTCCATAGCCCCATTTCCTTACAAACGGATCAACTGGGAAACTGGCATAGAAAGAAGATAGCTGATTGTATTCTGATAAATTGGTGGATAGGGTGTAATCACCGCGTATACCGAGCATATAATAAGGGGAGGAACTTCCCACAATTTTCAATCGTCTTTTACCTCCTGCCGTTAAGCTTATTGTATTGAATTCAAAGTTTTGAGTCGATGGACGAAAGTCTCTTCCTTGTAGAGAAAAAGTGGCATTATTGAATCGATTAGCCGTGCCTTTTACATGATATCCAATCTGAGCAAATAGTGCAAAGGGACTATCTTCTTCTGCGGATTCGATAAATAATATTCCGTGATAGGCGTATAGTGGATCTCGCTGAAATCCTTGCCATTTTTGAAATCCAACAGTTGCACCTCCTTTCACTCCAAATGCATAACTCTGGGCAACTGTCTCTGGGGCTAGTAATCCTAACCATCCTATAAATAATAGTTGAACAATAAATTTCATAGTGCTACAAACTTACTCTCAGTTTTTGACCGATTTTAATAATGTTGTTATCAATATTATTAAAATGCTTCAATTCATTCACAGAGATATTAAATTTTTTGGCCAATTTAAACAACGTGTCTCCACTTTTTACGGTATAATAGAGCATTTGGCCAGCTTCTAATCCTTGACTATTGGTCCTGGGTTCAACCAGCACCGGATCATTCTCAATTATCGGAGGGTTGCCTGAACCTCTATTTGGGGGTGTTGGAGGAACGATCTTATTGACCATTTGTGTACGCGGAATTTTCTTTTTAGAAATTGTGCCTCGTAAAATAATCTGTTCTCCAATTTCTGGTTGGGAATTTTCAACCAAGCGATTTTTTTTATACAACTCATCCAGTTTAATTCCATATTTCTGAGCGATGAACTGCATGGTTTCACCACTGCGTATTACATGATATTTTTGCTTTCCCCGGTAATTTTTACGCTTTGGTTGCAAGTAAATAATTTCTCCTTCATAGAGAATTTGCCTGCTTGACCTTAAATTTTCATTGTATTTTAAAAGTTTTTTCACCGATACTCCATGGTTTAAAGCAACATCTTCAACACGGTAAGCATCTTCAGCAAGTACAGATTTCACATCGTTAATGTATTGATAAAGCTTGGTGTCATCTACTAAATCAACTTCCCCGGAAAATATTAGCGGTTTGTGTGCATACTTTCCAGTGAAACCCTTATCAAATTGATCTAAATTATAACTTTCAATAATAGAGATCAAACGATGATCGTAGTTAGGATCTGAAGCGTATCCAGCTTTTTTAAGGCCTCTCGCCCATGATTTGAAATTTGTGGGATCCAAGCGGAATAAAAAAGCATAGCGCGGTTGATTTGTCAGAAAGTCTGTATGGGCTATGAATGAGCTTTCCGCACTGGGATAGGCCCTAAAGCAAGACTTGATCAACTTACCTTTGCGGTAGTCATCATCTTTGCGATACATCTTTTCACCACCCCAGCCACCTCCACATTTGATTCCAAAATGATTGTTGGCATCTTGAGCTAATGAACTTGAACCAGCGCTTGATTCTAAAATAGCCTGGGCAAGCTTAATACTAGCGGGAACGCCACTTCGCTCCATTTCTTGAATCGCTATTTGACTATATCGTTGGATATAAGCGATTTTAGCATCCCGATTTGCCATCGCAACCTGGTACATCATGGTCATAAAAATACAGACGGCAAGCAGTTTCCTCATTTCTAAATTAAATTATTTTGTTATTTGTTTAAGATTCATTTAAAATGCAATACATATTACATTTTAATTTAATATGACAAATACAATGCCAACTTTAGTAAAGAAAGGGTCAACTGGAACGATTTTATTTTTATGAATGTATTACAAGAGTAATCGGTATAGATAGAATGGAAAGTTTTTTTCTTACTTTTGAATATAGTAAACGAAAGCCTCTCTAGACCATATTTTTTAAAAACCCATAAAATTTTGTTAAATGGACATAATGGATTTATTACAGGGTAATTTACCTGAAGAATTGGTAGGTACTCTTTCTAAACAATTAGGAGGAGTCGATCAAAAACAAACTCAAGTTGCAGCGCAAGGTGCTATAGGCGCGATCGCTTCAGCCCTTGCAAAAAATGCTTCTTCGGCGGATGGTGCCAATGCACTGGTATCCGCCCTGGACCGTGATCATGACGGAAGTATATTAGACGATGTGGTTGGAATGCTTTCTGGAACCAGACAGGCAAGTAATGCAAGTACTTTAAATGGAGCAGGTATCCTTAGACATGTTTTGGGTGGTAAACAGAGTAATACGGTCAATATGGTCAGCAAACTAAGTGGTTTGGATAATTCGAAATCAGGTTCATTAATGGCAACCCTGGCACCTTTAGTAATGGGCGCTTTGGGTCAAGCTAGAAACCAACGAGGTTTCAATGTCATGGACATAGCCAAATTATTAACAAATTCAGTTCAGACCAGACAGAAAGAAGATAAGACTATGGGCTTGATCGGTCGATTTTTAGACAGTGATGGTGACGGAAGTATCATGGACGATTTGGCCAATATAGGTATGAATATGTTACGTAAGTAATTCAATATTTATAAATATAAAAGGGTTGAATGATGTTACATCGTTCAACCTTTTTTTAAAGATTTTCAGATAGTACAAAGCGTATCTCCTTAAATCCTCACAACAGGATAGGTCTCCATCTTATTTATTAGCAATTTATTACTTCCTCTACCAATGCGCATCATCGCATAAGATGATTTAGATCATTTGCCAAAATTTATAGTACAATTAATTTGTGGACCATTGTGAAATATCCATGGTCTTATTCATAATATTAGGAACATAGCACAAGGCCACTCAAATTATTAAGGACAGCACCCTTATAAATTTATGCTCTAATGGAAAATGAAAAGAATATTAAATCAAGAAGGGATTTTTTTCGAAAATCTGTACCATTAGCTATAAGCGCTATAGGTGGTGTAGGATTAGTAGCGGAAAGTTGTCAGGCTGCCGATCAAGAAGAAGAGAAAGTACCCGTTTTATCACAAGATGGACAACTGGTATATGTTGATAAATCTGCTATGACCAATGTTCCAGTTACTGGACAGGAAGCACGACAAGGTATTCCTGGAAAGAAATTTGTTATGATCATTGATCTGGCCAGGTGTAGAAATGCCAGAAAGTGCGTATCAAAATGCCAGGAGATGCATGGGCTACCTTCTGAAGATGAGTGGATTAAAGTCTTTCTGATGCAAGACAGTGATGATACTGCTCCTTATTGGTTTCCTAAGCCTTGTTTTCATTGCAATCAGCCTCCATGCGTAAAAGTATGCCCGGTAGGAGCGACCTATAAGCGGACTGATGGAATTGTACTGGTTGATAACGAGCGATGCATTGGGTGCAAATTCTGTATGACGGCTTGCCCTTATTCCTCCAGGGTGTTTCAGTGGAATGAGGTAGAGGTTAGTCATGAAATGGCACATGCACATTATAGCCCAGAAACGAGTGTTCCCAGCAAAGTAGGTACCGTGGGTAAATGCGACTTTTGTCCAGATATGGCCAGACAGGGTAAGCTACCTGATTGTGTTACAGGATGCCCAAACGGGGCCATTTATTTTGGTGACAAAAACGAAGATATCGTTTCTAATGGAACTGAGTCACAACGGTTTAGTCAATTAGTGCATGATCGAGCAGGTTATCATTTTATGGCCGAATTGGGCACGGAACCCAATGTTTATTACCTTCCTCCAGTAGATCGATTATTCGACTATGAAAGGGGATTTAATAACCTCACGGACGAACAAAAGGAATTTTATCGAAATTCTATAGTGAAAAAACATTAATCAACTGATGGAATTGGATTCAAAATCGACCCGGGCATTACATTTTTTTGCCCCTCAAATGGAAAAAATCAGTAAAGCTGGGATCATTAATATTGTGATCATGCTGTTATTCATCCTGGGTGGTGTTTATGCGCTGGTTGTTCAAATCGTGAAGGGGCATGTTGTAACTGGAATGAGAGACAATGTAGTATGGGGGATTTATATAGCCAATTTCATTTTCTTTATTGGTATTAGTTATGCTGGGGCTCTTATATCAGGTATCCTCCATCTATTAAGAGTTGAATGGCGAACACCTATTATCCGAATTGCTGAGATCATTACCGTTGTATCAACCCTAATAGGCCCATCTTATATTTTGTTGTGTATGGGACGACTGGATAGGCTTCACTATCTGGCATTATATGGCAGGATACAATCACCTATTATCTGGGACGTTTTGGCTATCAGTACTTACCTGATAGGCAGCATTATTTTTCTTTATTTGGCAACAATTCGAGACCTAGCTGCTTTGCGGGATTACCCTTTTAAACAAAAATGGAGGAATAAGGTATATCGATTTTTGGCAGTTAATTTCAATGGAAATTCAGAGCAAAATCGATTTTTGGACCGAAGTCTGGATATTATGTCTGCTATTATTATTCCTTTGGCCGTATTGGTCCACTCCGTACTAGCCTGGATTTTTGGTATGACTTTGAGACCGGGATGGCATAGTACTATTTTTGCCCCTTACTTTGTAGTGGCAGCTGTATTTTCAGGAACCGGCGTATTGATCATCGCGATGTGGATCTTCAGAAGATACTTTCACTTGGAGACTTATATCACTAAAATTCACTTTAATTACCTCGGCATTATCCTAATGATCCTAGGGGCATTGTATGCTTATTTCACCTTTAGTGAATATCTTACGAGCTGGTACGGTTCGGAAACTTGGGAAATGGAGGTACTGTTCAAACTCTTTGACCAGGATGAATATTGGTGGTGGTTTTTCTTTGCTGCTTTCGTCGGTGTTCTCTTGCCAATAATAGTAATTTTAATCCCTAGGTTTAGAAGTATTAATAGTATTACCGCAGTATCTGTCATAGCGGTGTTGGCTCTCTGGGTAAAGCGATATTTAATTATTATCCCCACTTTAGAAACACCCTTGCTGCCCTTGCAAGATTTGAGGCCTGAATACATTCATTATCAACCCACGTTGGTCGAATGGCTTTTGACTTTTGCCGGAATAGCCATGTTCTGTTTTCTTTTTTATTTATTCGCTAAGTTCATTCCTATAGTGCCAGTGGTTAAAGTAAAAGAAGGAAGAAATTACGCAGATCTCAGAAAAATGGTGCAAAATAGAATCATCAAAAGAAAAATAAAAGAATTGAAATTGAAAGAAGCTCAGAAAATGCAAAACACTTAGTTATGAGTTTTAGGATAAGATATGGAAATCGCTGTATCATTTGGATCAGTTTGATATTTATATTTGCCATTGGAGATATTGATGCTCAAAACACAAAGAAGAAAACAATCCGTTCAAAGATTGAATATTTCAAAGATCAAGATCAAATTGGCCGTTTAGTTACAACCCTTAAAGTAAAGGAAGATCGAAATGCACCTTTGGAAGGAGTTTTAGTTCACTTTTATAGTATTGGCGATACCTCGAAAATATTTTTTGATAGTATTTCAACAAATAAAGAAGGTCAAGCCATTTTCGTTCTCAATGAAAGCTCAAATATTTACAAAGATTCACTGGGCCTGATGACATTTGAATCTGAATATTTAGGAAATCAGGAATATCTAAGTGCAACAAGTAATATTAGGGTTCAAACAGTTGAACTAAGTTTATCATTTTTTCAAAAAGATACGGTAAAATATATTTCTGCAGAGGTCAATGAAATAAGACTGGACGATGCCATTGTTCCTGTAAATGGTGTGGATGTATTCATTTATATTCAAGGCACTTTCAGCCTCCTAAATATTGGAGATGCGGAAACTAATCATGAAGGTAAAGCCATATTTGAATTTCCAGTAGAAATGCCGGGAGATACTAATGGTTTACTGACGATTGTATCAAAAATTGAAGACCACGATCTGTATGGTAACCTGGAATCGAAAGGCAAAATAAATTGGGGTAAACCGATCCTACTAACGCCCGAAAAACACCGGGGACTAGGCGATACTGACGCCCCCCTCTGGATGGTTTATACTTTGATCGTTTTGCTGTCTGCGGTATGGTTTCATTATTTCTATATCATTTTGATGATTATTAAAATTAAACTGTCCAGAACCAAAATCCCACCAGTCCAGGAGCTCATTTTGTAATTATCACTAAAAGTCCAAAGTAAATAATCTTAAACTTCCTTATCTATTTTAACAATATATTGGTAAACCTGCTGATTTCTTAGTGTTTTATTAAAACGGTCTTACCAGCTCTTCTAGGGCCTAAAGGGATTGTGACTTTATTGGGAATCAAACTTTGAATGACCTGATTTTCGATGATTCGATGGATTACCGCATTTCAAGTATTATCTTGACTAACTAGTCAATCAATATTTTTGTCAGGTCTTCACCATGTAGACATGATAGTTTGAGATTTAATATATACTAGTAAATTGAATGCTTTTGAAATGAGTCGCAGGGAATTCAATTACACCACTATTTTCAATCTAATCAGTGAGATAACCATGCAACAGCGAAATCAGTTTTGCTATGATTTAGGCGGTTTTTTTGAGTCCAACTCAACAAGAAAGGAGCAATTTTGAAATTATTTAGGGACCTCACGCTTGTTTCACAACTCTATGTTATAGCTATAGCCAGTAGTTTTATTATCAGCCGAATCTTGTTTTGATGGATTTACCGTATATTTTATTTCAAAATTAGGTTGAAGAACTTTTTTTGCAACCCGTGCATTCGGCCTGAAATGAATATTGATTGTTTTATGATAAAGGACTTTGACTTTGCGAATCTTCCGCACCTTAAACTTTAACAGTTTAACGATACGAATTGCTTCTTCGTCACAACCGTAACCCAATCCCTTCAATATTTTTACACCCACTACTTTTCCCTTATAGTCGATGTCATACTTTAATTTGACCACGCCTTTAATCTGAGCAGCAGCGGCTTTGGCGGGGTATTTTAATTGGGTGGAGACAAACTTTTTTAACGCATCCATACCCCCTTCATAGTAAGGTTTATAAATAAAGCTTTTTGGTTTCCGCTCTTTCTTCAACGTCTTAAATTGTCATTTGCTACTGTTCAAGCTAATATGCCAATACGCCACCACCCTAAAATGCTTGTTAAAAGTTATCCACTTCTTCATACGCTTTGATCAGTGCGATCTCACCTTCTTTATCAGGTTTAGAGTTGCCATGTTCCATGCCCATGATTCCTTCAAATCCTCGTTCATGGATATACTTAAACACATTTTTATAATTGATTTCGCCGGTAGTCGGTTCATTGCGCCCCGGGTTATCACCGATCTGGAAATAAGCGATTTCATCCCAGGATTTTTCAATATTTGGGATTAGATTTCCCTCTTGAATTTGTTGATGGTAAATGTCAAAAAGAATTTTACAAGCTGGGCTATTGACGGCTTGACATATTTGATAAGCCTGAGCTGCTTTGGTAAGAAACAAACCAGGATGATTTCTAAAATTCAGGGGCTCCAAAACCATGGTCAAGTTATGAGGTTCTAAGATTTCCGAAGCTTGTTTCAAAGATTCAATTACATGGGCCGTTTGATAACCTATGTCTTGTCTTAAGTCAACGTGTCCTGGGACCACGGTCATCCATCGAGCGTTCACTCGTTTAGCCACATCCACAGATGTTCGGATGTTATCTAAAAACTCATTTCTTAAGTCTGGCTTTCCACTGGCCAGATTTGGTTCTTGCCAATAAATCTTATGGGCTACAAAAACACCCATTTCTAAACCTCGATCTTGCATTGTGCGAGCCATGGCTTCCTGAGTTTGGATTTCTCTGTTTTTCATGCCGTTGTCTTCAAATGCAGTAAACCCCTGATCAGCCATAAAATTTAATTGGTCTACCGGATCATCACCAGCGTGATGTTTAAACATACCCAAATGAGGTGCATATTTCATTTTGAAATTCCGGAGGCTTTTATTTTGTTGTTTTTTAGCAATTGTGGGGAATTGAGCTAATCCGAGTCCGGTGACTGAAGAATATTGTATAAATTGTCTTCTTTTCATAATCTTTAAATGTTTACACGTAATATTCCAAATATAATCATTTTTTTATGCCTGATTCTTCAACATGCATCTGCTCAAGAAGAATGGATTCGAATTAATAAGCGTGGGCCTAAGTTAGGGACTGAAGTTCAAATAATATTATATACTACGGACCAGAGCCTGGGGATCGCAGTTTTAGATAAAGCATTTCAAATTATTGATTCCTTAAATTTGGTATTCAGTGATTACGATCCGCAAAGTGAAGTCTATAAAATCAATTCAAACAGGAAAAAATCCTCTGTAGCGGTGAGTGCCCCGCTCTATGATTTGTTGGTGATCAGTCAAGGAATTGCTACTGAGAGCAATGGACTTTTTGATCCAAGTTTGGGAGCATTGACTCATTTATGGCGAAAATATCACCAAAAAAATCGGAAACCACCTAAGAGAAAGGTTCGACGGGCGAGCAAAAATGTCGGATACCAAAAAATAAAACTTGGTGAAAGGTCCATTCAATTCAACAACTCTAAAATAAAGCTGGATTTTGGGGGTATTGCCAAAGGTTACATTGCTGATCAAATCGCAGACTATTTTCGGGACAAAAATATAAATTCATTTTTTATTGATATGGGTGGTGATCTGCTGATGGGTTACCCTCCACCAAATCGAGGAGGGTGGGCGGTTTTATCAGAACCATGCCCGGAAATTTTGGAATTGAAACGGGTAGCGGTGGCTGGTTCAGGCGCTACATTTCAACATATTAAGAATGAAAATATTCAATACTCACATATAATTTCTGACCTACACCCTACAGGCGTTATTCATCAGAAAGAAACTAGAGTCATGGCTGAAAACGCCACAGTGGCGGATGCAATGGCTACAGCAATAAACGCTTCAGAAAATACCTGGATTCCAAGGGAATTAATTAGTCAAGAAAGTAGTTTTTTTATACATATAGGTGATGATTCTTTTATGAAACATTACATTAATTATCTTAGAGCTCAAATAAATTTATGCAAATGATTAGGACCTATCTATTAATAGCAGCATTGATTTCCAGCATATCCCTTTTTGCTCAGGACACTATTACGCTTTCTGATTATGCCGTACAAGTCGCGGGTACCAGTACACTACACGCCTGGACGGTGGATGTTAATAAAGCTCAGGGGCAATTAGCGCTGGATACAGCAGGAACGCCTACTTATGTTCATATGGAATTTGAAGTCGAGACCATGGTAAGTGGCCGAGGACCCGTGATGGATGGCAAAGTGAAAAAAGCGTTAAAGGCACAAACACATCCCTGGATTACTTTTGAATCTTCCAGCATTGTTCGAAATTCAGAAAAACTAAATGTTATTGGATTGTTGGATATTGGTGGGGTAAAAGAGAATGTGGAATTAGAAGTAATGTCAAACCATAATAATTATACCACTACTTCTGACCTAACATTTTCCCAATTCGATATTATTCCACCATCAGCCATGTTTGGTCAAATCAAGTGTGGAGACGATATATCAATTACTTTTGATGTTACATTCAGCAAATAAATTATGAGTAAGATTATTACAACATGTTGTCTTGTCTGTTTCATTTTTGGAACAGGTAATCAAGAATTTGAAAACTATACCAGTAAAATTCCAGGTACCGATGTATCCTTTGAAATGGTTGCTATTGAAGGTGGAACTTTTGCCTTGGGTAGTGCTGAAAAGGATAAAAAAGCAGAAGCAGACGAACAAGCAGATTTGGTCTTAAAGGTGGAACCTTTCTGGATGGGCGCCAAGGAGTTAACTTTCGATGAATTAGATATTTATCAAAATGTAGAAAAAGACCTGGATGAAAACGGAGAACCTAGAGTAGATGGAATTCTCAGACCGAGTCCGCCATATGAAGATCCATCCCATAATATGGGTGGTGCGGGTTTCCCAGCCGTTGGTATGACCCAATTGGGGGCACTCCAATATTGTAAATGGTTATCCGAGAAAACCGGTCAATTTTATAGACTGCCAACCGAAGTAGAATGGGAATACGCGTGTAAAGCAGGGACAGCAACTACTTATTTCTTTGGTGACAAACCCAAAGCATTGAAAGAATATGCATGGTATTCAAAAAATTCCGGTAAAAAAATGCATCGGGGTGGTCAATTGAAACCTAATCCCTGGGGACTGTATGATATTTATGGTAACGTGGCTGAATGGACCTTGGATCAATATAGCAGAGATTATTATGCAACCTTGGAACCGAATGCAGTCAACCCATGGAATAGACCCACGGCCCTTCATCCCAGATCCGTTCGTGGTGGTTCCTATCGTGATGATGTTACTCAATTACGAAGTTCCGATCGGATAGAATCATCACTGGATTGGAAAAAAAGAGATCCACAGATTCCAAAAAGTTTTTGGTGGAATACCGACTCACCTTTCGTAGGTTTTCGCATCGTAAGACCATTCATCACGCCTTCAGCTGAAGAGCAAGCTGCTTTTTGGGAAGCTGTGTTGGGAGGATAAAAAAATCGTAATCCGCAATCTGTAATCCGATTTCCACAATGAGAATAAATTCAAATCATCTAGGTTTTACCCCTTGGGCCGTATGGTTTCCTCAAAGGAATTGAGCGTTTTAGTAGTAAGACACTGTGAGGTGCGGGTTTAGACTTGCCCATATAAAACTTTGGCTTCAAGAAAATCTTATATGTTTTCAGATTGCTGTTTAATCTGCACTTCGTCAATCTAGGCTTTGGCAGATCAGTTAATTGGCGTATTAGTAAGCTATTCTGTTGGGTTCTTGCCATTTAAGTACTGCAAAGGCATTCATAGGTTAATCTGGGCTTTCCTGGCATCAAGGTGTCAACCCTTCTATTCCAGACTCCATTCAATGTCCATGTTCATCTGATAGCGCAGTGGTCTGTTTTCTGTTTTCTGATCGCTGTTTGTAACCTTTTTAGAAATATCTTGTCTACCTAATTAATAAAGGCCAAAATATTGAATGCATTGACCGATGAATTGCTGATGAGCCAGATCCAATCAGGATACCTGGTAGCATGTGGAACACTATACGAACGCTATAAGAAAGTGTTATTTGCATATTTTTTTAACAATTGTCATAATCAGGAAGTAAGCGAGGATTTGGTCCAAACCACTTTTGAAAAAGTGATTAAGTATCGAAAGAATTATACAGGAAAGGGCTCTTTTAAGTCTTGGATGTTTGCAATAGCTAGAAATGCATATATCGATGAGTATAAGAAAAAGATAAACCGCGACTCATTGAAGTCGGATATGACTGAATCGGTTGATTTAGATAAGAGCTACGATCCAGGTTCGGTACACGAAGACAAGGAACTACTTTGGAAATCTCTCCAAATGTTATCGGCTGAAAAAAGAGAATTGCTGGTACTTACAAAAATCAAAGGATTGAAATACAAAGAAGTGGGAGAAATACTCCAACTCAGTGAGTCAAATCTGAAGACCCGAATCTATAGAATCATGAAGGAGTTGAAAGGACATATAAATTATTTAATGCTGGAATAAATTATGAAAAGAGCAGAGAAAAACAAATTAATTGCACAGTTCAAATCTTCGTCACTCAATGAACAAGATCATGCCAAACTCGAGGCTGCTATTACCAATGGGGAAATTGCTTTGGAGGAATTGGAAATTGATACATTTGTTTATGATCACCTAATACAGGCGGATGAAATTCAGCGTACCTCAAGAATGGATGCTCGTTTTTATGCTTGGCTGGAGACTGAAAAAAAGCAAGCAACTGACCCTTCCATAAGCAATATATCGGTCTCTAGATTATTAAAAATAGCGGCCGTCTTCGGATTACTAGTTACTGCCTTTGCTGCTGGTATTTATTATGGAAATAGATCTAATGAAGTCATTTCAATGCATGCCGACGATCTGGCCAATAACCTTTTAACCACCGATGATATAAGTGATAAAATTCACATGATTTCAACAACCAATTTGTCTAAAAATGCGGACACAAAGATTATTAAAGCGTTGTTATTCACGCTGAGCAATGATGAGAGTAGTAATGTAAGGTTGGCATGTATTCAGACACTTATTGATTATGGGAATATCCCTCAAGTAAGAGAAGGCCTGATCAATTCAATACGATTTCAGACTTCACCCGCAGTACTAATCAATTTAGCCGAAGCTATTCAGGTCAGCGGAGAAAATTTATCCAGAGACGATTACAAAGAAATGATTAATAAAGATTTGCCAACGCCTATACTCAAAACGTTGAAAGATAACATTGATAAAATATAAACTAAGGGATAATGAAAACTTATTTTACGGTATTGGTTGTATTTGCTTTTTTTCAAACGCAAGCACAAGATCTTTTAGATATTACTTTACCAAAAGAAAATATTGAACATTTCATCGTATCAAATTTTTCTGGATCAATCGAAATTGTCAAAAGTCGTACAGCTCAAATAAAATTAAAAGCTGGTCCGCGAGAAGGGAAGTTGGATCCTAATGTCAAACTTGTGTATGTAAATAAGGATGATTTTTTGATGGTCTATTTCAAAACTCCTTGTAGCAAAGACAAAAATGAAATCACGTTTGATCCACAGCAGCCCTTGAACATGGATCAGTGGACGAAAGATTGTAAATGGAAAACTGAATCGGACGATATTTTTGTACCGGTCGATTTTAAAATTCAAATCCCAGCGGGTATCCATGTTTATGCGAGTACTATTATGGAAGGTGATATCCATGTAGAGAACCTCACTACTAATATCTGGACTAACAATGTTAATGGAGATATAGTGTGCCAAGGAGTTGATCGTTTGATCCAAGCCAAAACGGTAAATGGTAATGTTACAATCCGTTACAACCAAACACCAAAATCAGATGGTGAATTTTATACGATCAATGGTGATATAGAAACTCATGTAGATCTTGGAGTAAATGCCTATGCTACTTTTAAGAGCTTTCAAGGTGATTTTTTTACAGATATTGACTCGATTAAATTTCTTCCATCCGAAGTAGTCAGCCAATCTAAAGAGAAAGGATTTAAATATAAAATCAGTGAATACTCCAGAATGCAAATAGGGGCCGGAGGGCCAACACTTACGTTTGAAACTTTCAACGGAGATGCTTACTTAAAGACTAAAGATTCATTGAATTGATCTAAAGCATATTATCGTATTATAAAATATATAAACCATGACAAAAAATAAAATTATTCTAGGATTACTCAGTATGTTAATGACATACACCTTGTCTAGTCAAGTCAAAGAATTAACGATTCCATTTACAAATTCGGCAGCAGCTAAAAAGCTTGAAGTTAAATTGTTTAGTGGAAAGATTAATATCAAAGGAACCGATAGATCAGATATCCTAGTCAAGTATGAAATCCTGAAAAATGAAGATCAAGAGAAGGAATCTGGTGAGTCATCAAAAACCAAAGGATTAAGAAAAATATCTGGGCAAAACATCAATTTTGAAATAAGCGAAAAAAATAACAAAGCGATAATAGCATCTCAAAACTGGATGAATAGTATTATACTTGATCTGGAAGTGCCGCGTGCTATCGAATTAAATATTTCCAACCAGGTTACTGAAGAGATTCATATAGAAAATGTACTGGGCAATATAAACGTTGAAAACAGTGCCGGATCAATAACACTTTTAGGAGTGAGTGGGTTAGTTAATGCGAGTACGCATGCTGGAGAAATAAAAATTGAGTTTGATAAAATCCCATCGGAAAAGTCTATGTTGATCCATAATACTACAGGAGAAATCGATTTGACTTTTCCACTTGATTTTAAAGCGGACCTGAAAATGAAAACAAATTGGGGAGAAATATACAGTGACCTTGAAATCGAAACTTCATCAGAAGAACCGACTATCAAAAGAGAAGAAGATGATAACGGATTTAACTTATCTATGGATACTTGGACTTATGCCAAGCTCAATGGTGGTGGTCAGGAAGTAACTATAAAAACTCAAATGGGAAATATCTATTTGAGGAAAAAGGAGTGATTGGTGTCGTATAAATTATTTTGAAACGGTCTAGATTGAAAAAGCAGATGCGATTTGAAAGGATTAGGTGGAATAATTCTTTAAATCTTCGTATTTTGTTATGAATAAAAAAAATTTCATAAATCATGACAAAAATCAAACGCAGAGACTTCGTAAATAAAACATTAATTGCTGGCTCGGGAATTATGGCCAGTCCTTTTATAGCCCAGGCTGGATTTCATCACTCAGTTGATGATGCCATTAAGGTAGCCCTGGTAGGTTGTGGAGGTAGAGGTACCGGTGCTGCAGTACAAGCACTTTCTACCAAGCAAAATGTGAAACTAGTTGCAGTAGCTGATGCTTTTAAAGATCGACTTGACAAAAGCTTAAGCAGTATTATTGAGAAAGTTGGTAAGGATAAGGTCATGGTAGGTGACGATGCAAAATTTGTTGGCTTTGATGGCTACAAATCCGCTATCCCTATGGCTGATGTGGTAATTCTGACGACGCCTCCTGGATTCAGACCGATGCATTTTGAAGAAGCTGTCAAGCAGAACAAGCAAATTTTCATGGAGAAACCTTTGGCCACAGATGGACCGGGTATCCGGAAAATTTTAGAGACAGCTAAAGAAGCCAAAGCTAAAAAGCTCAATGTGGTAGTTGGCCTTCAGCGCCATTACCAAGATAAGTATATCCAGATGATGGATCGGGTGCATGGAGGCAAGATCGGTGATATCGTAGCGGCTCAAGCATATTGGAATGGAGCAGGTGTATGGGTAAGGCCAAGAGAAGCAAACCAAACTGAGATGGAATATCAAATGCGAAACTGGTATTACTTTAATTGGTTATGCGGGGATCACATTGTAGAACAACACATTCATAATCTGGATGTCATAAATTGGGTCAAACAAGGATATCCGGTTTCAGCGCAAGGAATGGGTGGTAGAGAAGTGAGAAACGGGATGGATCATGGAGAAATTTTTGATCACCATTTTGTAGAGTTTACTTATGCCGATGGATGTGTCATGAGTAGTCAATGCCGGCATATTAAAAACTGTTGGAATAAGGTTAGCGAATCAATTACCGGAACTAAAGGTAGGGCTGATTTTGGTGCTGGTTCTATAACTAGTTACAAAGGAAAGAGTATCTATCAGCACGATTCATTGGATGATCCTAATCCTTATCAAGTAGAACATGATTTATTATTTGACGCTATCTCAAAGGGCGAATATAAATATGCCGACGCTGAAAATGGAGCGAAAAGTACGATGACTTCCATATTAGGCAGAATGGCAACCTATTCGGGTAAAATGGTGAAATGGGATGATGCTATAAATTCTGAAGTAGATATTATGCCTAAGAAATATGCATGGGATGCCAATCCACCAGTAATGCCTGATAGTAAAGGTAGATACGCAATACCCGTACCTGGGCAGTCGGCAGTGGTGTAAGTATTGGAGCAAATAAGCAGAATATTGTAGCGTGCATTGGAAGCGTATAATAGCTGATCGTTATTGAAGTACGACTTGATTTGCAATTAATAGTTACATTTCGTATATTTGCGCCAGAAATAGAAGAAATTGGGTAGGGAACGAAATTCGTTCCCTACTTTTTTTGCCTATACTGGAATGGAAGAAAAAGTAAGAAATTGGGTTAATGAATTATTTAACCATCCTGATTTTACCGATTGTTTTCTCCTGGATGTTGTTTATAAACCACCCAAGAAAATAATAGTATTCTTGGATGCGGATGAAGGGGTTACCCTCAGGAAATGCCAAAGGATCAGTAGACGACTGGAGGAAAAACTGGATCAGGATCCTGATTTAATGGATAACTATTTACTAGAAGTTTCTAGTGGAGGAGTCGAAAGACCACTAAAATTAGTTCGACAGTATCCAAAACATATCGGCAGAACGTTACTGGTTGAGTTAATGGATGGGACTCGTTTGGAAGGGGAATTGCTTGAAGTGCATGAACAATCAATACTGCTTAATCAAATAATTCGAGAGCGAGGCAAAAAGAATGTTAATGAGGCCATTGAGGTGGCAATTAGCGAAATAAATAAAAGTATTATTAAAATAAGATTTAAATAAGGTAGCCATGAAATTGGTAGAATCATTTTCCGATTTTAAAGCAGGTAAAAATATTGATCGCCCTACAATGGTGCGCGTATTAGAAGACGTTTTCAGGACTTTAATTAAGAAAAAATATGGTTCTGATGATAACTTTGATGTCATTGTAAATACTCAAAAAGGAGACCTTGAATTGTGGAGAGTTAGAGAGATTGTGCCGGATGGAGAAGTTACTGATGACCGAATTCAGGTATCGATTTCAGAAGCCCAAAGTATTGAAGATGATTATGAAGTCGGTGAAGAATGTTATGAACAATTGGAGTTGGAGGATTTTGGTCGCAGAGCGATTATGGCCGCACGACAAACTTTAATCTCAAGAATCATGGAACTTGAAAAAGATGAAATTTTCAAGCGCTATGTTGATCGAGTAGGCGATATTGTTATTGGTGAAGTCCACCAAATCCTGAAGAAGGAGATTCTCATTTTAGATGATGTAACTGGTAACGAGTTAATCTTACCCAAGACTGAGATGATCAGGGGTGATTTTTTTAGAAAAGGAGATATGGTTCGAGGAGTAATACGAAAAGTAGAGATGCGCAACAACAATCCTATGGTGATCATATCCAGAACGGACAACACATTCTTAGAAAAATTACTTGAGCAAGAAGTGCCGGAGATTGAGGATGGGCTGATTACTGTCAAGAAAATTGTCAGATTACCTGGAGATCGGGCTAAAGTAGCAGTAGAATCATATGATGATCGCATCGATCCGGTAGGCGCATGTGTAGGAATGAAAGGATCCAGAATACATGGGATAGTACGTGAGCTGAAAAATGAAAATATTGATATTGTAAATTTCACTAACAATACTTCATTGTTTATTCAGCGTGCTCTTACTCCTGCAAAAGTTTCCAAAATAGATCTGGATATCGAAAACAGTAGAGCAGCGGTTTACTTAAAAGCAGATCAAGTCTCTCTAGCTATTGGAAAGGGAGGAACCAATATTAAACTTGCAAGTAGAATTACTGGATTTGAGATAGATGTGTACCGGGAGCAAGATGAATTTGAGATTGATGATGTGGATCTGGATGAATTTGCTGATGAAATAGAAGAATGGATCATCGACGCACTCAAAAATATTGGTTGCGATACAGCTCGAAGTGTTTTAAATCTAAGTAAGGATGAACTGGTTCGTCGCACAGATCTTGAAGATGAAACCATAGAAGATGTGTTGAGAATATTAGCTACCGAACTTGAAGATGAGTCGTGAAAAGGGGAAGTGCTAATTTTTGCCTAATTTTGTAAACATTTTTGATCAGAAAAAGTCGAATGTCGAAAAGACTAGTAAAAGTTGCTAAAGAATTGAACGTAGGTACCTCTACTATAGTGGAATACCTGCAGAATAATGGGTTTGAGATAGATAACAAACCTACTGCAAAAATCTCGGATGAGATGTATGATGCGCTCGCTAATGAGTTCAGCAATTCTATGGCAATTAAAGAAAAAGCAGATTCAATGGTGATTGGTTCGAGGGTTGCTCCTGGTTCGGATGTAGCTACGTTAGAGCCAGAGCCGGAAGAAAAATTAGTCTTTAGAAGACCAACGGTTCAACCAGAACCACCTGTAGCCAAAGTAACACCACCAGTTGAAGAGCCAGAAGAAGTTGTTGAGAAGGCAGTGATCGAAGAAGATCAAAAACCCAAGATTAAGGTTGTTGGCAAAATTGATCTGGAACCTAAAGAAGAACCAAAAGAAGAGGTCGAAGAAGTAATTGAAGAACCACAAGCCAGTGTCTCTCCAGAAGAAGAAATTATTACTGCTGAAGCACCCCAATTAAAAGGACTTAAAATTTTAGGTAAAATTGATGCCAACAAGCTAGAAAAACCTAAAAAGAAAAAGGAAACGCCCAAACCTACTAAAAAAGAGAAACCGAAGGCAGCTAGACAAGATGAAGACACAAGTGGAGCCGTTAAAAAACCGGTTGCTTCCTCTGACCAAAGTGTTCGCAAAAAACGCAAGCGTAAACGTACTCGGGTAAGAGAAGATGATTCACGCTCTAATCAATCAGATGGAGGTAGAGGACGAGGTAAAAAAGAACGTCATGCGTCTAAAAAAGAAATTGAAGAAAAGATTAAGTCTACCTTAAATAAAATGAATGTAGGTAGCAGAAGTAAGAGACAAAAGATAAGACGAGAATCTAGAGAACGACACCGAGAGAAACAAGAAATACGTGATCAAGAAGCT
>JAHEJC010000433.1 GCA_024639065.1 Lewinellaceae bacterium
GGTCATTATACCAGGTAAAAACTCCTATGCTTGATATACTTACAATGAGTGCAATCAAGCCTGATAAAACTAAATTATTTTTCATCTTTATCATTTTTTTAGAATAGTGATCATGTGGTCGCCTTTTCCAAAACACAGGATGTCTATTACCCTTTAATATATAATAGTTAAACACCCACATTTCCAGTGTATGACCAGCCACCAGTTGTATAGGACAATCACCTGGTGATTGTCCTATACCAAGCAAATCATTTTACAGTTATGAAATTTGGATCAATCGGACTGGTTTCGTTTTAGCTTCTTCCTTTTTTGGAAGTTTTATTCTCAAAATTCCGTCTCGATAGGTGGCATCAATCTTACCGTTATCTAAGACCTGATTGTTGAGATTGAACGATCTAGTGAACGACTTATAACTAAACTCACGCCTTGAATATTTAATAGCTCCATTTTCTTTTTCATCCTCTTTTGCCTCTCTACTGATGGTCAGGATGTTGTTATTCAGTTCAACATGAAAATCTTCTTTCCTCATACCAGGAGCAGCCATTTCGACAAAAAAATCATCTTCTGTTTCAATGACATTAACTAAAGGTAAGGAGTGATCCAATCTGGTCATATTGTTGGACCAATCGAATAAGTTATTCCAATCGTCATCAAAAAATCTTGAGACAGTTGGAAGCAAGCTTTTTGTTACTGGTAACATAACTCAAATATTTTAAGGTTTAACAATTTTTATAACACTTATTCTTCATCAAATTATATACCAGACTGATTCTTAGGTCATTATGACATAATTTCTGTATGGAAAATTGACATTTTGGCAACTTTTTTTACCCTAGTAAAGAAAATATGTCAGCTAAGTAAAATTTAGAATTCTGGGAGTAAAAGGAACCAATCTTGCCATCCTGTCAACATGCGAGAAATCACGTTGTTTCTTCAAGCCAAATTTTTGGACTTGATACTTTTCTGAGATAAATCATCGAGAAAGCTTTGCGCTTCCGAATATATGTTATCTATTTTTTTGGTATCAAAGGTGCTGTAATCACCAAGTGGAAAACTTATGGTAAAGTCAATCTCATCAAACTTATATTTATTTGCAGCATGGAGCAAGAGAGAATTTGAATGTTGGGAAACTTTAAGAATCGTATTTAATTCCTCTTTTTGTTTGTTACTTGGACAGGCTACGTAGCTACCTAGAATGGGTACATTCTTTTTTAAAAAGGGTTTGATTGGAAAGTTATCCATAACCCCTCCGTCACTGAATAATTCACCATCAATATCTACGGGCGAAAACACGGCAGGAACGGCACAAGATGCCAAGATCGGTTTTATCAAGTCACCTTGACTAAAATATACTACTTTCCCCTTTTCGATATTGACGGATGCCACATAGAGTGGAATTTCAAGTTGTTCAAATTTTTCGGGAACCAGTTTTTTAAAAATGGCTTCATATTTTTCCGAATCAAAGATTCCCGCTTTTAAAGGAGTCAACCAGGTGTATCTAAGTATTGGTGTCGTTCTAAAGAACTCCAAAATTTCGGGTGTTGCGTATCCTGCCGCGTACAATACGCCCACCAGGGCGCCCGCACTGCTTCCAGAAATGGCATTTATTTTGATACCCTTTTTTTCTAATTTTTCTAATAAAGCGATGTGCGCCACGCCTTTTACACCTCCTCCACTAAGCACAAGATTGATTGGTATATGTGGATCGAGTTGATTGATTGATTTCTGATCGATTTGATTCCTATCCATTACTTGTTACTGTACTTGTAAAACCTCGAATCCAGGAAAAGCGTTTACAAAACAAGTGAAAAGTATGTATATAAATGATTGTAAAAGATTGTTTTTTAAACAAACTTAAATAAAGTTATCATGTAAGACCTATTACACCTACACCCAAGGTTTGCGGATGTGTAGATTCGCGTTTCCGATATTCATTCTTTTATTTTAGCTTGTCTGCCGCAGGCACTATATATGGATAAACCCCATAAACACTTGCACATGTTTATCAATGTGGCATAACCTGGTGAGATATTACAGGGTTTTATCTACAGATTCAGCCAGTAATTTGCTTTGAGTACTAAAGCACGATTCTTTGGTCCCCAAATATCAATGGTATAATTGTCTGTATACACAATGAAAATATCGGACATAGGTTGGAACCTCCATTGTAATCGGCTATTGATATTGAAGTTATCACGTTGGGTGTTGTACTGTAAAAAAGTAGTCCATGAAAGTTGATTGGAAAAATTAATCTCAACACGGGGACCAATCAGGAAAAGAGAAATTTCTCCATAAGCTTCCGGAAACTTGATATTATTCTGTTCGAACATTAGGTTAAAATTACCCCATGGCTGTTTTCGATAAGAAAAAGCTAGCATATACTGAGCGCGTTTGCCATTGTAAAACTCGCCGACTTCAAAACCAACCTCAGTAGAAAATAATTTTCGCTGATCGGTTTGATACATAGCGCCTAAAGTATTGTACTTGTATTTCCCTGCGGGCAATGGTTTTTCATCTGTAAAGTCAAAAGGATACAAAAGCGTATTCACATTGCGACTTAGCTCGAAAACAAATCGACTGGTATTTTGCCAAAGAATGGTATATTCTCCGCTAAATCTAAATCGGAATATTTCAGTGTCCTCTGTTGTAGCATCTATTACATTATTCAATTCCCAGGTATGGGATATCACTTTACTGCTTCCTTCCATTAGGTAAGTATAGCTAGCCCGCGTGTATGAATGGTGAAATCCCAGGTGATAAGTGGTGTCGTTCAGTGCATCATAGTGATTCTGCTGGGGAATAAATCCCAAGTCAGCATAATAGTTATCTCCTACCCCTGCGAGATTGGTATACAGACTAATATTTCGAGTATCGTAGCCAACTCCGAAATTGTAAAAAAAATTCTTGTTGGATGTTATATGATCGGTAAATGATTTTCCATAACCTGCAAATGCTCTCCATTTACCTTCTTCGGATATGTAATTAAATTCCATTCCCACCGTCCGGTTATAATTATCAGATAATAATTCACCATCATGGCTGCCCTGACGGTTGTGGAAATAACCACGAATGACTGAACGCTTAAATAACTGTCTATGCAGCGCGAATGAAGTATAATTATTGCCAGGTGATTGCTCTATACCTTTTGTCTGCATGTTCATTAATCCGATTCGCAGGTCATTATTTAAATTTCCACTCAGTCGTAATCCATATTGGATTGGAATGGCATTACCATCCTCATCTAAGCCAATTCGACGCGAGAAGAATGGCCTCATCGGTGGAATCCCAAAATCTGAAAAAAGATCACTATTTTCCAGAAAAAACAGCCTGCGCTCTGGAAAGCGAATACTGAAAGTGGTAAGATTAGTTACCTGCTGGTCAACTTCTACTTGAGAAAAATCAGGGTTCACAGTCAGGTCTAAGTTGAGGCTAGAGGTAACCGCAATCTTAGCATCGACACCTACTTCAAAATTATATTCAGCTGGCTCATCATCTTCTATATTTTTGAATGTTGAAGCTAGAGTATAGGGTATAATGGATATATTGCTTTTGGAAGCAGCTGGAGGATTGTCCCATATCAAGGCTCCAGTGTATCCCAGGTCTACACCTACAAACTGAACGGGAACAGGCGACCATGTGTGGTATGAATTGGTGCGGGGTTCACCTCTAATGAAATTCAAGCCCCAAGTGGTTTGGCTAGGTTTATAACGAAGTGTTTTAAATGGAATAGCGATTTCCACTATCCAGCGATCGATGTACGTTCTAATCTCAGAAATCCATTTGTTGTCCCAAGCCGAACTGATCCCACTATTGCTCCCGCCACCCCTCCGTCCTGTTTGGCCAGAAATCAAAGCATCATATTGAACATTGGACGGATTCACTGAAAATGAGAAACCATTAGTCCGTTCATTGACCGGGTCAAATACTAGCGAAAAAGAATCTCCATCCCAAAACTCCTGGTTATCTCTCTTTAAACTTTTAACGATGTAATCATTAGGCCCATAACATATAGCGCTTATATATACGTTTTGGTCATCATAAGTAAGTCTAACTTCCGTTTGAATCTCTTTTTCAGCGCGTCTATCATCTATAGGGTAACTCATCCAAAAATTATCTGCTACATCCGCGTTTCTCCAAGCTTCTTCATTGACCTTTCCATCAATAATTATAGGGGATGCTGACTTTGAAATCTTCAACTGATAATTCTTTTGCAAATTGGAATTTCGATCAGTTTGAGCCCAGGTAAAAAATGCCTCAATTGTAAATAATAAGAAAAATGTGAATCTAATGAACAAAGAATTCGATTTTATTTGAAACACCTATTTATTAATTCTGTCTAGAACTTTTTAATGTTTCTTTGAAAAATTATTCCAATCTCATATCACCGTTCCATGAAGGATTCCATTTCGTAGCAAGCACACCCACACCCACACTCACACTCACACTCACACTCACACTCACACTCACACCCACACCCACACCCACACCCAACTTATGTATCCGGTCTATGTTCAATATCCACGTCAATATCCTCCACCGACTTACCACGCATCAATAATCTGAAAGCAAATGTAGCTCCACCAAATAAGAGTACCGCCGCCAGCAGCATAATGGCAATTCCACTCTTTGATGCTCCCGGAAATCTGACCGAAACGGTGGTTGATTGATTTCCAGCCTGAATGGCTACAACTCCTGCTCTTTCTGGTGTCCAGTCGAAAGATGTTGACTTGTTTCCAATCAAATATTTCGTTTTAGTCACTTGGCTATTGGGCCGATAATTAATGGCCACTGTGTCTACTGGCGTTTGTACAATAATTGTTACTGGTGTTCCTTTTATCAATATTTCTTCACTAAGTGAAATTTGAGCACTTAATACGAAAGAAGAAATCATGCAAGTAATTGTATAGATTATCTTTTTCTTCATGATTCTTCCATGTTTTTATTGGTTATTAAATAGGCAAAAATAAGCGTTACGACCACCCAAAATATGGGAATAAATAAAGGAAGCCAACCGAATCCAGGCATATCAAAGTCAGAACCATACAATCCATCTTCAGCGATCAAACTGGAAATGATGACGACCAACAATAGAACCGGTAGAACGTATTTGATTAAGATGACAAACCAGCTTCCCAGCTTTACTTTTGCATTTTGATTGATTGCATTTCTCAGCTTATCTGCACCAAACAGCCATCCTATCATGACCACTTCAAAGAATCCAACTGTAAGTAGACTATAGTTAAATACCCAATGATCGGTAATATCCAATAAAGTCATTCCTAATGTTCCATCCCCGGTTAATCCCTTG
>JAHEJC010000085.1 GCA_024639065.1 Lewinellaceae bacterium
ATCAGACTGGCTTGATGAGGAATTACAGGCTCAATTAAAATTATCTCCGAAAACTCAATATTATCTTGTTTATCCTCAAATTTCAGTTGGTAATAAAGATTTTCTGTATCTGGTTGAAATTCAGTCTTATCCGTAAATGTATATTTTGAACCGATTCTAGCTGGTGAAGGTAATTGATCGATTGTCATCCAATTTGTTCCATCTTCACTTCTTAATACTTCTACAGATTGTAGATTTTGAATATTTTTAATATCCCACTTGATAGTAGGGTATTTATCTTCAAAAGAAATCGTAAATGATTCAAGATCGAACGGCAAATCTGCTACCTTAAGATTTTCAAAGCTTTGGTAGAAAAAAAGTGCACTTAAGCTGAGCATACCGACTATGAGCAGATACTTTTTCATTAGTTAGTTTTGATAATTGACGTTTGTTATACCTACTACCACAAAAATTGTACGAAATTTAACGTATTTTATTTTATAATTATGCATTTTCTTGTAAAATACCATTCAGCCTAATTTCGTTCAATTCGCTTGCATTAAACACCCCAAGCCGGTGCAAAGCTAAATATTCTTCGGTAACTGAGTGATCAAATAAAGTAATATCATCAGAATTTATGGTTACAATGATTCCATGATCATACATTTTTCTAATCGGATGGTTGGATAAGGAATCAACTCTTTTCAGGGCCACATTACTTGTAGGGCAGATATGTAAAGGTATTTTCGATGATTTTAGTAAATTCATTACACCTTCGTCCTGCACACAATTTATTCCATGTTGAATAGCATCCAATTCAAGAATTTCAACGGTTTGAGCAATTGATGAGGCTGAATTGTATTCTCCTGTATGCGCTTTTAATTTCAAACCCATGGATCTGGCATATTCAAATAAATTCTTGAAATCGCGCACCTCACCAGCTAGCTCATCATCGTACAAATCAATGGATGTGAATATTTTCGAATTTATGAGCTCATGGACTAAATCTTCTATCTGACTGGCATTCAAGGTTCGCTTTACACCGATTTCAGGAGCAAAATGTATTTGCGGCTTAAATCTTTGTTGAATAGAATAAACAATTTGTATAAAATCTGCTGGCGATTCATAAAATTCAAGAAATTTTAAATCCAAACTCATTTCCACATAGTGGACCCCATCCTGAATAGCTTGTTCGAGGGCTGATTGTAAACAAAACTCAAAACCCTCCCGATAATCAGTATGAGGATGAATATGAGTACGTATATAATTAATGAATTCATAAAACGTAGGGTAAACTGCTGGAGGCGGTGGAATTTCAATATTTGCCCAGTTCTCCAGCGCTGACCTGCGCATAGACAAACTTCCATGACAATGAAGATCCGTTTTTGGGATTGATCTCAGTAAGTCAATATCCTCCGTCTGTAAACCTTCAATGAACTGATTTGAAAATACATCCATAATTAACGGTCCTTTATCCTATATACAAATTTTAATCCTGACCAATCTTCATCAATTGCGGCCACTTTTACATCCACCAATCCCATGGCTAACCCTTCGGCCCGGACATCTTCTCTATTTATGGTTGAGGTGATGGTTGATTTTCCTTTGGGCCAACAAATCCATACCATACCATTTAAAGCTAATAATGGTTTTGCGGTCTTGAAAGCAGCAATCAGATCCCCTTTGTTGGTTACAAATGCTTGAATGAAATTGGTCGGTCCATTAAGCATTTTGGATTGCACCGATGCGTTGACTGGTAAACGCCCTAACAAACTTAAATATCCTGAAGGGGCATTAATCAATTTAATCTTGAAATGCTCCTGAATACCAAGTTTTTTTAATAACGGTGTACCTGAATAGCCTGCCATATACAATTAAACTCCAAAGTATAAAGATAATAATCCTATGGATTGATTGAAGGAATTAATGGTAGGATAAAGATATGACCATCCTGAGGTAGGTTCATGAGCGTCGGTTATTTGGCAAAAATACTATTTACCATTCGCAGGAATAAGTTTGGTCGAATTAAATTGGCATCTGGACGACTACAGAAGGTAAACCACTAGCTATTGCCTACTTTAGTGATATCAAAATAATATCAAAATGAATAATGAAAAGAACTTTCATCCCTGGTCTGGCTATGTCTTTTTAATAATAATAATAGCCGTCATAGCCGGAACTGCTTACCTAGTATTTACCTCTGAAAATCCAGCATACTTAATTATAGGGATTCCGTTAGTCATATTTTTAGCAAAAGGATTATTTTTTATTTATCCCAATGGAAGCCGCGTCCTTACGCTTTTTGGAAAATATACCGGAACCGTAAAACGGGATGGATTGTTTTGGGTTAATCCTTTCTTTTCCAGGAAAAACATCAGTTTGCGGGCTCGGAATTTTGACAGTGAAACAATAAAAGTGAACGATAAATTGGGGAACCCGATATTGATCAATGTAATATTAGTCTGGAGAGTTCAGAATACGTATAAAGCTGCTTTTGAAGTAGATCACTATGAGAGTTTTGTGAGAGTCCAAACTGACGCTGCTGTTCGTTCAATGGCTACCCAATATGGATATGATAATTTTGATGACAACCAAACCGAACTAACGCTTCGATCCAGTGTTGAAGAAGTGAACCAAAGCCTGGAGCAAGAAGTAGCAGAAAGACTGGCAATTGCAGGTATTGAGGTCATGGAGGCACGTATTGGTTATTTAGCTTACGCTCCAGAAATTGCTAGTGCCATGTTAAGAAGACAACAAGCTGAAGCGATTGTTGCCGCCCGATTTAAGATTGTGGAAGGCGCAGTTAGTATGGTTGAGCTGGCACTTGACGATCTTGATAAAAAAAATGTAGTGGAGTTAGATGAAGAGAAAAAAGCAGCCATGGTAAGTAACCTTATGGTCGTATTATGCTCGGATCGAGATGCAACTCCAGTACTTAATACAGGGACGCTGCATACTTAGTGAATATTCATCTATGAGTAAGAAAAAGAGCTTTGTATTAAGGATAAATGAAGAAACCTGGGCAGCTTTAGAAAAATGGTCTGCAGATGAGTTTCGAAGTGTAAATGGTCACTTGGAATGGATTATTACGAATAGTTTGCGAAAAAATGGAAGGTTGCCTAAAAAATCGAAATCCAGGGATAAGGAAAATCCTTCAATGCATTGAACAGATTTGTTATCGATTCCAGAAAGTAAAGCATTTGAAGTATCGATGTTGTCTAAATGTTAAAATATTTTAGTTTTTAAACTTTTATGATTTTACGTAGTCTATATAGTATTGCACGAAGTCTTATCTCATTATTTTGGTGTAAGTGGCAAATTATCTAAAAAAACTGAGTGAGTTATCCAAAAAGCGTTTTTGAAAAAGTTTAAAAATAAAAGTCAGGTTATCAATAAAGCATTCGATCATCTATTTTGATTGGATGCTTTTTTTATTGGTGAGTTTATAGATCAGTATGGATATTGATACATAGCCTAACCTTACAATAAATATTGTAGACTTGATGTTTTTCCCTTTAAAAGTTAATCCCTTATCTGGCCATTTCCATGAACAATCCATTTATAACTAGTCAACTCCGGAAGTGCCATCGGACCGCGGGCATGTAATTTTTGAGTGCTGATTCCAATTTCCGCTCCCATACCGAATTGACCGCCATCAGTGAACGCAGTTGACGTATTTGTGTAAACCACAGCAGCATCGACTCGGTCTTGGAAATATTGTAAAGTTGCTTCGTTCTCAGAAATGATGGCTTCACTGTGTTTAGAACTGTATAGATCAATATGTTCAATTGCGGCGTCAATATCTTCCACACACTTTATAGACATTTTCATGGAAAGAAATTCGGTTCCATAGTGTGTAGGATTTGCTTTAAAAAGATTCGCAGGGTAGAAGTTTTCTTTTAGAGAATCAAATGCTCTTTGATCGGCATATACTAGGAGGTTGTGATCCCGATCTAAGCTTTCTAGAATAAAAGGCAGGTGCTTGACCATAGACCTGTGAATGATTAACGTATCCAGTGCATTACAAACACTTACTCTTCTTGTCTTTGCATTCCGAACAATTGCTTTAGCCTTCACTAAATCAGCATCAACATCGATATACGTATGTACTATTCCGGCGCCGGTTTCAATCACTGGTACTTTTGAATACGCTCTGACATAATCAATTAAACTTTGGCTGCCGCGTGGAATAATTACATCCACATATTGGGTAGCTTCCAAGACCGGCATTAATGCCTCCCGTTTGCTGGGCGCAAGAAATGCTCCGTGTGTAGGTATATTGTGCTTTGATAATATTTGGTGAATAAAATTTATGATACATTCATTTGAATGATGTGCATCTCGACTACCTTTTAGAATACATGCATTCCCTGATTTGAAACACAGCGCAAACACATCAAAAGTTACATTTGGTCTAGACTCAAATACAATTCCGACAGTCCCCAATGGAACGGATACTTTTTCTAAAATAAGGCCATTGGGCATTTCCCTGTGTTCTAAAATTTTTCTTAACGGCGAGGGGAGTTCGGCCACCTTCCTTAAATCTTTACAAATCCCCTGAATTCGTTCCGGATTGAGTTCAAGACGATCATATTTTGGATCGGTAGGGTCCATTTTATCCAGGTCTAATTGGTTGGCAATCAATAATGCTGCTGTGGATTTTTCCGTTAAGTCAGCTAGCTCACTCAAAACTTGATGAATCGTTTCATCCTGGAGCAGAGCAATTCTTTTTTCCGCTTGCTTCACCTGTTTAAAGTCTTTTATAAATGATAAGCTTTTTTGCATGATTGGATTTATTAAACACAAAGATACATCGTAATAAAATTTGAAGCACCCAATAAATTAGTACAATAAGAGATAATCGTAATGGATTAAATGTTTTTGTTGAGGCTTGCTTATTATTTTTTCCAGGACATTGGAACCATAATTGGCTAGACCCACTCCAATTCCTTTTTGTTTGTAATTGATTTGCAGTACATCTCCTTTCTTAAATGATCCATCGAACCCAATTATGCCAATAGGCAATAGGCTCGAAGCTCTATTTGATTTTAGCGCTTTATATGCACCTTCATTAATACTAATGGTAGCTTCATTTCCATGCGCATAAGCAATCCAACGCTTTATGCCTGATTTTTTTTCGCCAGCCGGGAAATAAGTACAGGCAAGCTGTCCATCGAATAATTTCAATAACACGTCTGGCGTATTACCGTTAGCTATATATGTATCAATCCCCAATTTAGCAGATTGTTGAGCAACATTCACTTTGGTGTGCATTCCTCCTCTCCCAAAATTTGAGCTACCCATAGATATATGCTGATGAACCCGCTGGTCATTATACTTTACTTTTTTTATTAGTTGATTCGATTCCAAATCCATTAATCCATCGACCGAAGTAAGTAAAATAAGAACATCAGCATTTACAAGGGCTCCAATCAATCCGCTAAGTTCATCATTATCTGTGAACATTAACTCGGTGATGGAAATTACATCATTTTCATTTACAATTGGGATGATGTTTTCTCTGAACAAGGCCAGCAGACAACTCTTCATATTAATAAAATGTTGGCGATCTCTGAAATCTTCTTTTGTCGCTAGAACTTGGGCCGTGTGTAAGTTTTGACGATCAAAATACTTTTGGTAAGTACTCATTAATTTAACCTGTCCGATAGATGACCACACCTGTCGCTTAACAATATGATTTAAGTTTGGTCTTAGTGAAACCATCTTACGAGCAGCTCCAACAGCACCTGAAGAAACTAGCACAATTTCTTTGCCTTCTTTTTTTAGTTGGCCAATTTGATTGGTAAGATTTTCAATTATTGATTCATTGAGACAACCATCGTCTTGTGTCAATACGTTAGTGCCCACCTTAATGATTAAACGTTTATATTTTTTGGTAATTTTCACCTTCCCCAATTATTTTGACAAAATAAAAGTAATAATATAATCTCCTGATTTAAAAATATCAAAAGGATCTTGGTGATTGGGTTGTGGAAAGAGGATGATACTAAATTAAAAATTGTGTTTAAATAGCCATCAGAAGTACCTGAATTGATTCAGTAAAGTAACTTTATGTTTTGAAAAACAAATTAATGAATTCTAGTTTTTGTTTTCTTGATTGGTAAAAGCAGGATCATCTTCTGGAACTTCATAATCCTTTTGTTTTTTGCCAAATACAGAAACATTAATATAGCGTTTCGGATTGAGTCGGAGATCTTGTAACAATAAATCCAGATTGTGAGACACTCTGCCCACTCGATCGTATAAATCCTTGTCTTGAGTAAGCTGGCCAAGAAGGCCTTCTCCCCGGTTGATCTTGTCTAATATACTGTTCAAATTTTCAAACGCCTCATTTGCGTTTTTAAGTGTTTCATCCATTTTTTTCAATGATTCACCTACGTTGGATTCCAGTGAAACGATGCGTTCAGACAGATTTGCTTCTTTGAAGCCAGTAACCACGGATTCGGTATTTTGAATAATCCCACTTATTTCATCATTCTTATTCTTTAAATTATCACTAATAGAAGCTACATTTTGGAATGTTGCATTAAGATTTTTTGATGATTTAGCTAAAAGGAAATCTAATTGCTTGGTAATGGTGGCCATATTAGAAATAGTAGCCTGAAGATCAGCGATGGTATTATGTCCATCGGTCCCTTTAGCAGAGGCTACGGCGGAAAGGGTGTCGATCAAGCCTCCAAAACCTTTTTTCAGCTTATCCATATAGATATCCATTTCAGCTGGAGAGACTGTCGATTGCAGCAATCCGTAAGTTTGTCCCCTCAAAAAATCACCTTCTTCTGCACAACATTCACCTTCAAATAACATGATAATTTCCTTGCCGCCAATTGGACTAGGAGAAACAATAGTAGCTATACTGTTTTTAGGAATGCTTACATTACGCGGAATATCTAAAGTAACCAGAACAGAATCATAATTATCCGGATCTATTTCCACGCTCAATACAGATCCAATTTGGACACCATTGGCCCGTACTGGATTGGATGCGCGCAAACCATCAACATTTCCATACTTGACGAAAAACGTGTTCGCAGGTTTGAGTAAATTCTTACCCATCAAAAATTTATATCCCCAAATAGAAACGAGAATAATAATAATCGCAAATGCTCCAATCTTGATTTCCTTTGGTATTGATTTGATAATTTTTGATTTTGGTTTAGTAATTAAAATGCATAATTGGCTCGAAAATATGAAATTGGTACCACAATATAGGTATACAACGCTCGTACCTAATGAATATTTAATCTAAACTGTTCAAAGTAAGGCAAGTATTAGGCCAAAACTTTAACTTATAATTATCATTTCCGCAAAAAAAATTGAAATTTGCCCAGCGTTTATTATAAAAAACCGCGTTTGATAAGATTAATATTGGTTTTCATAGGTGGATTTTGCTTGATCGGAGTGGGTGCCCAAGAAGTGATTCTGGGACCTATTGATACACTTAACTCGATACGAGATACAATTCCAGGAACAGATAGTCTTGTGGTCAGAGACAGCCGATTGGAGTCTATCACTTACTCCGAAGACTCATTTGAATCAGAAGTTCAATATTCTGCGAGAGACACGCAGGCCCTTGATAATGAAAACCGCATGGTTTATTTGTATGGAGGTGCCACTGTTGATTATCAAACACTTTCTTTGAAGGCGGATTTTATTCGAATTGATCTCGAGAACAGTATAGCTTATGCTTCGGGTTGGCCAGATACAGCAGGAGTGATTACTGGTAAACCAATTTTTAAAGACGGTAGCGAACAGTTTAATGCAGATTCAATCCTTTACAATTTTGAATCCAGAAAAGGATTGGTATACCAGGTGCGCACTGTATATGAAGATATTCATATCCATGGATCCAGAACTAAGTTTTTTGGAGACACCTCTCAGGTGATCATAGATTCAACTAAAAAGGACATTATATATAATTATGATGGACTTTTTACAACCTGTGATCATGACCATCCTCATTTCGGTATACGGAGTAAAAAGCAAAAGATTATACCCAATAAATTGGTAGTAGTCGGACCATCCTATTTGGAAATTTCTGGGGTAAAAACACCGTTGTGGTTGCCTTTTGGATTTTTTCCAATTAGCCAAACTAGAAGAGCTGGTTTGATCATACCTAGAGATTACGAGTTTTCTCCGCAATGGGGCTACGGCATACGTAATGTGGGTTATTATACTCCTTTAGGAGAACATTTAGATTTGCGGCTCACAGGGGATATTTATACACGAGGCAGCTGGGGTCTAAATTTGGCAAGTCAATACATAAAACGATACCGATTTTCTGGTAACCTTGGTATTGGATACTCTAACCGGATTTCAGAATCTCAAGGCATCAATTCATCGAATAAATCATTTTCGATCCGCTGGTCTCATTCTCAAGCGAGCCAGGCACATCCCTATAGACGCCTAAGTGGCAGTCTGAATATACAAACAAACGGATTTGATCAGATCAATTACAACGATGCTAGCCGCGTGCTTAATTCAAGTCTATCGTCCAATGTATCATTTTCCAGAACATTTCCAGGTAAACCTTTTTCATTATCAGCCAATTTCGGACACTCACAAAATACCAACACCCAAAGAATAACTATACGCTTTCCTACCTTGAATTTTCAAATGCGTAGAATCTATCCATTCAAAAATAAAAAACGGATTGGTAAAGAGCGATTCTTGGATAAGATCAGTTTTAAGTACGACATGAATCTCCAAAATCAAATAACTGCCACGGACTCTACTTTATTTGATCAGCGGACATTTGAAGATGCAATCTACGGTGTAAGGCATAAAATGAGTTCCGATCTTAATTTCAAATTGAGTGAAATTATCCCTTTTATTAAAAATTTTAAATTCATTAATGTAACCCCTTCCATTAATTATACCGAGGTCTGGAATTTCAAAACAATTGAACAAAGGCTTGATCCCACTTATAATATTGCCATGGATACGATCATGAATTCCGATGGGTCGATCGGTGGCATTACTGCTGATACATTAAACTATGGCTCTAGAATTATTGATACATTAAATGGATTTAAAGCAGCGAGATTATATAATTTCAACATGTCGATGCAGACTACGCTTTTTGGGCGTATCAATTTTAAGAATAGTAAGAAGATAAAAGGCATTAGGCATGTTTTTAAGCCAAGTGTAACCTTTAATTATACGCCAGATTATACCAAAGAGAAACTTGGCTATTTTCGTCGAGTAGACACGGATTTAAGAGCGTTGTATAATAATCCTGAACTTTATAATATTTTTGCCAATTCATTATACGATCGACCCAGTTCCCAAGGATTACAGGCAGGCATTGGTATTTCTGCGACCAATATTTTTGAAGCAAAATACTTTTCGAAAAAAGATTCGACCGATAAAATATTTAAACTCTTTGACAATATTTCCATGCGATCTTTTTATAACATCGCAGCTGATTCCATGCGCTGGCGGCCTCTGTCTATGAATGGAACTATGCGGTTATTTGACAACATAACTACCGTAACTACAAGTGCTGTCTTTAGTCCGTATGTGAAAGAAAAAGGGCGCACTACCAGTACCTATTTGTGGGACCAAAAAAAGAAAATTGTACGGCTTGACAATTTTAATATCGCATTAAGCTCAAGCTTTCGATTGACCAAGTTGCAAGAGATTTTGTCAAGAACAAAGAAGAAAAAAGAGGAAGAGGAAGATGAAGATGACCTGTTTGATGATGAAAATACGGTGATTCCTAACGATCCCTTCAACAATAATCTCGATCCCAACAATCCATTCAATAATCGGAATAGACAACAAAATCGTCCTCCTCAGGCGAGCGAAAGTCTATTTGATCTGTTCAAAAATTTTCGAATTTATCACAATTTTGCGATTACATTTAGATCAGATTCTTCGGGAGTGGCTCGACCCACTATCGGAGCGAATTCGATTAATACACAAGGAAATCTCCAACTTACTCCCAATTGGTCGATCCGGGTTGGGAATATTGGCTACGACTTTCTATCCAAACGGCTGTCTTATCCGGATATAGGATTTCAAAGAGATTTGCACTGTTGGGAATTGAGCTTTAACTGGCAACCAGTACGGGGAACCTATTCTTTTATGATCCGAGTAAAAGGCAACTCCCTAAATTTCATCAAAATTCCATACAATAAGAATAATCAGGATAGCTTTAATCGATTCTGAAACATGGAAGTCCTTTACTTATTTTTTACTTTTTCAATGTGGTTTGCTATTAATTCTTCATGTCTTCTTATCTCGGATTTAACGATTTTACTTATTTCATCATTATCCAATTCCTCTCCGTATTATTTTTCAGTTTTCAGGAGTTGTCAAAAGTGTTAATTACCTATTTAGTAGAATTAAACTTTATGAATACCTGGGATGCGAAATTAAATTGATCAAAATTGGAATGACTGAAGATTTCATATTTGTTTGTGTAATTCTCTTATAAAGTTTTCGGTCAGAGGTCTCTTTTTACAAATAATTTATTCAACTAACTCAATTGCTTCAATTTGATCTGTTATTTCAAAATGATCCTTTTATGGCTTGGCGTTAGCTGTAATCCCATGAAGGAATAATGCTTCAGTTTCTCCATATGTAAGGAGTTTCCTTCTATATTTGACGAATGATAATTCCAATCTAATCTGAATTTTTGCATGATTCTTATTTCGTCTTCTTACTCTAATGGACGAAGGGAATCAAGTTCTTATTTGAGAGCCAATGAGTTTTCCAAATAATTCATAGGATAAACTGATTGATATGTTGAGTTAGCTTGACTTTCGATTTGTAATATTTTCGGTTTGACATTTATCGAATGGTCACTTTTTTGTTGAATTCAGCATTGATCACATCATCATGCAGAATCAGGGTTCTCAACATTTTTTCTTTTTCGATCAGGTCATCATTATAGGTGGCTAACCAATAATTCATTTTTGGGCTCAAGCGCTTGATAACTCTAAATTGATATTGATCAAATTGTTTTTGCCATAGGTCGATGTCAACATCAGATTTTAACTGGAAAATGATTTGATCTGGAAGAGTAGGGTCTTCTTCCACCACAGCAGTTGCAAGGTTATTCCACCCTTCACTATCGGCAAGATCCTCAAGCATTTTTGCCACTTTAGCAAATGAAGGAGGGCCATTAGCTTTGGTCTTTACTTGTTTCATAATGGCTCCATCCCGAAAGGATATGGTGGTCGAAGGAGCATCCATAACGGGTGAAGGATATTCATCCTCCAAGGCCAAAAAATCATATTCTTTAAAACTCGATAGGATCAACTCATACAATTCTTGATCCAATTCCTTTTCGTATAAACCTAATTTGTCAGTATACTTCTTACCATGAAAAATTACAGATCGATCATCAAATATTTGCATTTCATACACTGGGCAAGAACCAAAACAAGGTGACTTGGAAATCTTTACTACTGCTTGTGTTGTTGAAATTGGATCAACCATAAACTTCTTTTGCATTTTGCATTGGTTGAAAAAAGTAATTGAACATAAGCCGATAAATATCCAACTTTTACTCCTCATGGATGATAGTTTCTTTTATTCTACAAACAATTTTTTACTAAAAACATTCCCATTTAAATGAAAAGACAATACATAGATGCCTGTTGGAATATTGGAAATTGGAATAAGTGATCGATGCTCAAAATACATATTTCCATTTATAACCTCCCTCCCGTTAATATCCAACATTTGATAATTAATTCTATTTTTAAAAGGTGCTGGTGGAATAATATGTAGGAGTTTTCGCTGTGTATAGATAACCCATTGACTTAAATCAACATCAGCTAAATATTGTTTTTCTTTTGATTGCAGCAAATCAGGGTATACCTTCTGGATAGTTGCCAGCATTTTCGATTTCTGGCCGTGGGTAAACAAAGCCATGCAAGGATCGTCAACCAGGTCCATGAATGTATTTGGTAAGTCAATTGTGCCGCACGAAGAATTAGAAGTCGTTGGACAACCCAAATAAAAATCAGCTTGATCCGGGGTGTCGTCTACCAAATCAAATTCGATACAATCGCCCCGTTCCATACCCCATGGGTGTAATAATCCAAAATAATGACCCACTTCATGTGTAGCAGTCCTACCTTGATTTTTGGTGTCGACCGGATTAGGGCCGACCCATTGAGGATCAATAACAATACCCCGCTCGGCCGGATATAATTCAGCTCCGGGCAAACTGGATCGGCCATAGAGCCCATCCATATCAGCAATCCAAATATTGAGGTATCGCTCTGGTGGCCAGGGGTCTGATCCACCGAATTGAGAATAGTGAATTACACTACGCTGATTTTCTGTTTTACGCAGGCCCATTGCCTTTTCAGTTGTAGGAACTCTCATGATTCCTTCACGGGAAAAACCCATTGGATCCATTTCAGCCAGACAAAATTCTATGTCTATATTAGAGAGTAAATGTTTGAACTGATCCGGTATATAGCGAGTATTTTGGTTTAATCCATTGAAGTCTCGGTTGAGCGCATCAATTTGATCGAGTAAAACGCCTTTTGAAATATTCTCCTGCTCATTTCTATAAATTACATGAAACACTACGGGAATAATATCTACCGCAACTCTTATATTATACCTATCCATTGGACTGTTCTGTATGGATTCTGAGATGGAGTTGTATTCAAAGTGAATTTTTGGATTTGCTAGGATGGATTTATTGAAGTAATCAGTTGTCCCACATCTTTTTTGTGAGATTACAATATTTGTTAGACTTGTAAAAAAGAAATAGCAGATTAAAACACGTATCATATTTTGACTACGTACCAGAAAACTAGTTTTTTATTAAATTAATTGATTGGCTAACGTATTCCGTAAGTATAATTTCTACTCGGCGGTTTCTGGCCTTACCTTCTGAAGTTGCATTAGTATCTATAGGATCATAGTGACTTCTTCCACTAGCAGTTAGGCGCGTTGCATCAATTTCTAATGAGATCAATTCCAGAACTACAGAAGTTGCCCTGGTTACTGATAGATCCCAATTAAATCTGGAATTTCCATCCGAATCAGTATGACCTTCAATGTTAATTGCGATGTCTGGATTCTCTCTTAATACCTCTGATATTGCGGCGATCGCATTTTGCCCTTGAGTGGCAATTTCTTTGCTTCCTTTCTCAAATAGTAAATCTTGTGGCAAGAGTACAAATACTTGGTTATTATCAATGGATATGCTAAGATCACTGTTCGTATAACTACTTAAAGCTCTTTCAATAGCCTGATTTAAAGATATCATTCGGGTAGAATTTTGGGATTGGGTTTCCGCAGGTGCCACTATTGGATTATTTGGTAATATTGATTCTTGATCACTCCCTTTATGGTCTAATTCCATTTCTAGATCCCATATTTTTGTTTGCTTTAGCTCCAGCTCTGCCTTTAGCGCTGCAACTTCTTTTTTAAGATTTAATTCTTGCACCACAGGGGAAATGGCTAACTCATCGATGCTTGCATTTCCTTCGTAATGATTTTTCAAATCATTGTATCGTTGGTTCAATGCTTCGTACTTGCCAATCAGATCTTTCAGGCCTTTTTCGGTATTATAAAATCGCTTTTTTAATTCTGCATATTCAGTACGCAGATCAAGATATTCTTCAGCGGTTTGTTCAAGACGTCGGTTATTGAGAAGGACTTCATCTTGAGACAGGATCAACTGGTTATATTTTTTAGTGGGCACACAACAATAGAAAACTGAAATAATAAATAGTAAGCTTGCAGCAACCCTCATTCCGTATATTTTGGATTTAAACGCAAATATAATTAATAGATTGTGAGTATGACTACTGTTGGAGCGTTTGAAAGTTTGACTGTGAAATAGTTACCGCCATATATTCTTTAGAATATCCAAGTTGATTTTTCCTCACATCTTTGCCAAACCTGGCAGTCTGACCGGCAGTTTTAGCTTTATAATGGGCACAAGTTTAAAAGAACGAATCGAGCAGTCAGCACTATATAAGATAAACTCAAATCAAGGTTAGGGACTCAATCCCAGGCAACTGTATGCAAAGCGATCTAAATTTTCTCAGGGAAATGATCTTTTTTACTATTGGACCGTTTGAAAGGTTTAACTGCGAAATAGTTACCGATATCATTATTTAGATACTCCACTCAAAACCCCAACTCAGACGACTTTCAGCGGTGCGGTCTATTTTCTGTCACCCTATCTCTCTTTTTTGATAAATTGCTTCTTCGAAACGATTATTTGTAACATCGAATTTCTTCATAATGATAGTCGTATAATCCAGAATTTCAATAATGACTAATTCATCTTCATTTTGTTGTTTAACAAAATACTTTTGTTGTCCGGGAATTCGTAAGAATTTTTGAGGCCCCTCGATCACTTCAGAGGATATAATCCACTTAATACCGTCAAGTGCTTCTAGTTTCAGGATTTTATTAAAGGGCACTTCTGCATGATGTAAATACCAATTTCCTGATAATCGTTGTGCATCGATTTGAGTTTCGTAGTGCTTCCAATAATCTACTTCAGATACAAAATCTTCAGGATGGAAAGCATGAGGCTGGGTAGTCGCTTCAACGATATCAGCATACTTATAGTGCCTATTAATATTTCGTACGACCTGAATTTTTGAATCGACTCTTTTATCATAATCTTTGAGCCTTTCATACTTAAAGATTGGAGTTGTGTTGAGCAAAAGCGTTTTGGAACCAGCTGTTACCTCAGTTAATGGACCTTCTAAAATGACACTTTGCTTATTGGGTTGATTAATAATCACATAGTAAAATAATAACCCAATAACTGAAGCTGCTAGACTAATAAATGTCTTCCTTTGAATTCTCTTTCTGGAATCGTGTTCATCTAACTGAGATTCTAAGACTTCCCAGGAATCACTTTCTGGAGGAATCTCTATAGCCTGGGATTGACGACTCAAAGAATTATAAAATAAATTTTCTTTCATGTTTTTATTCCCAATTTAAATTTGGATATAAATGTGATTTGATTAAAGTTTTCATTTTCTTTTTGGCCAATATTAACTGCGATTTTGAAGTATTAATACTAATATTTAATAGATCAGCAATTTCCCTATGTTTGTAACCCTCAATGATATATAGGTTAAAAATGGTTTTATAACCTTGCGGTAACAAATCAACTAATCGCAATATAGCTTCGTGTTCAAGTTCTTCTTCTATGTAATTGCTCTTTGGTACTTGGACATTATCTAAAGCTACCCCTGCTATCTTGGATCTATTACTTCTCAAATACATGAGCGCTTCGTTTATAAGAATTCTCTTCATCCAGCCCTCAAAGCTCCCGGTTCCTGAATATTTCTTTATTCGAGTAAAAACTTTAAAAAAGGTTTGTACCATAATATCTTCAGCAATCATCTGATCACCAACATACCTTTTTGCAATTGCAATAAATAAAGGTGCATACCATTCATAAATAGTTTTTTGTGCCTTTCTATCTTTTGCCCGGCAACGTTTAATCAGCGCATTGAGTTTCAATCTATCCATACCTCATCAATGGATGTCTTCTGTTTACGTTGTAAACATTATTTATGAAGATGCTCTTTTATTCAAACATGGTGTGTCTGATTATATTAAGGATCAAACTAATTGATTAGTTTCAAGTACCAAGAAGTTAACTGAGTATTCAGCAAACAATTTTTTAGGGTGAACACTATAGTTTATTTTTAATCTTCATCGAATAATCAACCATTTAATAAAAAATTAGGAAGGATTCAAATAGTTTGGCTGATGCTCAGTTTAAGAATTTGGGTAGTCTTGCTTAAATGGATTCCTTTGGACCCAGTCGTGACTGGGATTTAGATTGTTAAAAATTCTAGGTGTAAGCCATTGGCCCCATTTCTTACGATGCTTAATAAATCCGTACATGTCATATGGTGTTGCACCTATACTACTCTTAATTTCTAGTGCTGTTCTTGAGAGTATCAGTTCACTTTTTTGGTGTAGAATACTGACTTCTACCAAATCCAAAAGAAAATTATGGTAAATATGGAATTGGCGATTTGGGCCAGGGAAACAGCCTAGAAAGTGGGCTTCAATCAGTTTATCACATATGAAGTAAGTGTAATATCCTAAGAGTTCTTCTTCCTTGAAATAGGCAACTAATTTAAATGTCTCACCAAATTTTTCTTTGAGACCGAAAAAGTAATCCGGATGTAAAATGAATAAATTGAAATCTACCTGAGTAGCAATGCATTCATATGCTTCGTAGATCACCGGTCCATACTGGGCGATTTCTTCCAGTGAAAGTTCCTTTTTGGTTAGGCCAGTGGCTTTCTTGCGGGCACGCTTGTTTCTTACCCGATACTTTGAGCTGAGTGCACGGCTATAATCTTCGGACTTTAGCCAAGAGGGATCAAGGTTAAATATCATATTTGGCTGCACTTTATAATGGGTGTAGTTATAATTCGATTCAAGCTCAACTAATTGGTCGTAGGTTTCCTTAAAGAAATCTTTGCTGTAAACGCCTACACAGCGAATCCCTTTTTTGTCTAGAAACTTCAACATATGTTCATTACATGCTGCAAGTAAATCTACAATTTGATTTTCGTATTCCGCCTTGAGACAATATGCATATTCACCAGTTGCCAATGAATTCCCATTCACCAAGGCATTGAAGTTTACTCTTCGAGCTATAAAGCCACGTATGAAATTATTGATTTTATTGAACCATCCATGTTGGGTTCTACTTAAATTGTACTCCAGGCTCTTGTACATATTTATTGCATTCACCTCATAAGCAAAAAATCCAAATGGCCCTAACTCATCAGATACAATAGTATAATAAGAGCTGATATTTTCAGGTGTATATTTTGCAGCCGCTTCTAGGAAATCGTATCCAATAAACAAATGATGAGGATGATAATCAGGCCAAAAAGCTCTGCAGTCAGCAATGTTATCAAATGCCGATATTTGGTATTCAACCTTATTTACAGTTATTTCCACAAATCACTAGTTAATCCTTCACACAACTCTGAAATCAATTTGGTGAACGAAAAGATGAATTTCTTATATTGAATTTTACCTAATAAATCGAATCGTCTAATCATTTTTACTGCTCTTCAAAAAACTTTGTCCCTTCACTAATGATTGAATAAGCAAATTGTTCATTTTGCCATTGAACAACATCAAAGGTTCCCACTCCTTTATGATTTATGTACCAGCTCTGCAGTAAATATTTTATGGGATCATAATCAATCATGAAATCTGAAAATTCTGACGGTTCGATAATTTGAATTTTACGGTCAGTAGGGATTCCTACCAATACGGCTTTTTTTTCTCGTCCATTGCTTACTTCGAGTGCTCCTATTGGTTTTACTTGTAAGGTTTCGCCGATGGATATTCGCTCTGCAATGACCATCATTTCGATGGGAAGTTTATTTCTTCCTATAGCATCAATAATAAAGGATTGATTGGCCGGCAATGGAAGGAAATCCCAACTACTACTCAAGGAGCTATCTAAAGATAAAGTACGGGTTTTAGTAAGATAAGTATAACGGGGTAGATCGCCCGCTGAGGCACTGATCACGCACCAAACGCTTACACTGGTATTCGACTCTATGTCAAAATCAGATCTTTGGAGTTTTATCTCCTTGGGAAATTTTTCTGCTATATTTGAAAAACATCCATAAAAGCAGCCAGCAGACAAACAAAATATGATTAAACCATATTTCCAAGTCCTTTTAAATATTACTTTCGTCATTGACTTTAAGCAATCAATATTATCCACAATGGTAAATATCATAATTTAAACTTAATTCTAACAAAATGTCGTCTAAAACCTATTTTGAACCAGAAGACTTAAAGAATTTTGGAAAGATCACGGAGTTTCAAAAAGAATATGGAAAAAAGTTTTTTGATTATTACAATACAGTTATGCAAGAAGGTGCACTTTCTGAGCGAGAAAAAGCTTTAATAGCACTGGCAATTGCCCATAGTTACCAATGTCCATATTGCATAGATGCTTATTCAACAGCCTGTTTGGAAAAAGGAGCTGATGAAGAAATGATGATGGAAGCTGTGCATGTTGCAGCTGCGATGAAAGCCGGAATTGCTCTGGTTGGGAGTACACAAATGATGAAACATGTTAAAGCAATATCCATGTAAAAAGTTGAAAATTTTATGGCAATAAAACAGAAAGGAAAATCTTTGCAATCTCGTGGGGAAGCATTATCTGATACCATGTATCAATTACATGTACTTAATAACCAAAAAACAACTTCTTCAAAATTTCCTCAGTTTATTGATAAAATAGATAATTTAGGTAAATACCCATTAAATCCGCAAGTACCCGAAATATTCCAATTAAATATTGGCAAATTATGTAACCAAACCTGTGCGCATTGCCATGTTGATGCCGGACCCGATCGAAAGCACGAACAAATGAGTAAAGTTCATTTGGAAAAGTGCTTAGAAATCATCGAGGAAAATGATTTTAGTACGGTGGATATAACGGGGGGGGCGCCAGAAATGAATGAACATTTTGAATGGTTTGTAGAATCCTGTTATAAGTTAAATAAGCATATCATTGATCGATGTAATTTGACGATCATCAGGTCAAACAAGAAATACCATCACTTGCCGGAATTTTTTGCTAAAAATAATGTGCAAGTGGTTTCGAGCCTACCGTATTTCTCTAAAAGCAGAACAGATCAACAACGAGGGAATGGTGTTTTTGAAGATTCAATTGCCGCCCTTAAAATGTTGAATGCCGTTGGATATGGGATGTCAGGAAGTGCACTAAAATTGGATCTTGTTTATAATCCTTCCGGGGCTTTTCTTCCAGCTAGCCAGACAGGTTTGGAAAAGGAGTTTAAAAATCAATTAAAACGAAAATATAACATTCAGTTTAACAACCTTTACACGATAACCAATCTACCAATTTCTCGGTTTCTGGAATATTTAATACAAAGTGGGAATTATGAAGATTATATGGAGTTGCTGGTGAATGCATTTAATCCTCTGACTGTTGATGGTTTAATGTGCAGGAATACCATTTCAATCAGCTGGGATGGTTATATTTATGATTGCGACTTCAATCAAATGTTGGAATTAAAAGTTGCTTCGTCTGTACAACATATTATGGACTTTGATCTAAATACGCTCCAAAATCGATCAGTGGTTTTGAATCAACATTGTTATGGCTGCACTGCAGGAGCTGGTTCTAGTTGCGGTGGAGAAATATCTTAAGTAAGTATTTGTGTAATGAGTATGAGGTATTGAGTTGGTGCGGCCTAGAAGTTCATAAACTACCTTCATCGAGTAGCACTAAAACCAAATCCTGATAGCCACATAATAGGCCTTCATTATAATAAAGATAATATGAAATATGGAGATTACTTAAGCTCTGCTAAAAGATCCTTCGACTTCGCTCAGGATGACAGTTAGAATGAAAACCAAGAGCCTCTACTCTATGAATAGGCTATTGTATTTAGGATACGATTCGTTCTTTTACAGAT
>JAHEJC010000086.1 GCA_024639065.1 Lewinellaceae bacterium
CCTATCGCCGCAGAACCGAGATCACCAGTCACCTTTGGGCCAATTCCTGAGGCAAAAGAATAATATCCAAGGCTATCAGAATCCCAATCGGCCTCATCACCGAATACAAAATTCGACCCGAAATCAATCGTATCCCGGGGACTTCCTACCCGGAAGGCTCGTTTGCGCTTAGCAAAAAACATTCTTGAATTATGTCCCATATTGCCATCGTTTTCCATTTGTGGGGATCCAAATACAAAATTATCAGTGTCATGATCACCGGTATTGATTACCACACCATCTTCATTCTCAAACACTCGGTTGATTGCATTAAGATCCTGCCAGCTTCCATTTTGGTAGTACCAGAAACTTTTTGTATCAAGATCATAAACGAGAAGCCCTTCCGCCGGGTTAACTATAGCTGTTCGTTGCACACTATCCATCCGAGGTATGAGGATACCCTGGGTGGTCGATTCCAGGTCGAGGATGGCACTGGGCTCTTGAGCCGAAGCTATCAAGCCCATTAAACACGTTAGAACTATCAGTGATGATTTGATCTTTGTGCGACAGTTAGTTGATATTCTCCTATGGACGTTCATTTCGAATTAGTTTTCTTTTTAGTTGATTTCTGGTTGAATTAAATTTTGTTCAAAGGCTCTACGTACCAAACCCGCCGCATTTCTGACCTTCAACTTTCTGAACAAATTCTTCCGATGCGATTTAATGGTGTCTGTGCTTAGGCAAAGTTTTTCTGCGATTTCACTGGTGGTGTATTCATACGAGATCAGGCCCAGTATTTCGTTTTCTCGTATACTTAGTGAATGATCCATTTTGTTAAGCTTTGATTTAATTTTAAGTTCTTTATCAGGTCCTATTCATCCTGATTTTCTAAAGCCTGAACTTTCTCCTGTAGCATCTCGATTTGCTGTTGTTGTTCTTTGATAGCCTGAATCAACACGGCAGTAAGCTGGGGGTATTGGACACGCTTATATCCGCTATCCGGATCTTCGATGACTAATTCTGGATAAGCCCTTTCCAGCTCCTGGGCCATGACACCGATTTGGCGGGTTTGGGAGGAATCAGACTTGAAATAATACGAGTACCCACTGAGTTTGGTGACCTGGTCTAGTGCTCCTTGAAGCTCTTTTATGTCTTCTTTCAGTCGTCGATCGGAAATTGTGCCTGAAGTCGCTCTAACCAGCGTGCCATCGGTGTTGATATAGAGCACTCTTTCTGAACCATCTGTCAAGACAGGAAGGGTGGGAACCTGCCTAAAACGGACATTACCATCCACATCTAGTTTTTCTGTGGGGGCTGTTGTACCAATGCCGACCTTTCCGTCATTTTCAATGACCATTCGATTGGTGCCGTTCGTGCGAAAGAATAAATCATTATTGGTCTGCATGGAAAGGATACCTCCACTGCTTTGATTGACTCCAAGGATCATCTCTCTCGAGGAACTGTTGGATGCTTTCAAGCTTATGACTGCATCTCCATTTTCATCCACATCAGAGATAGTAAGTTCTCTATCTGGCTGGGAAGTACCTATAGCCACTTTCACCGCATCTTCACCAGTTCCACCAATGACTGCGCAATTACTGCAAGCCACTTTAGCATTATATCCAATAGCTATGGCTCGATCCACCGAATCCAGGCTTAATGGACCTGTTCCATTACCCAAGAAGGTATTGTAAGATCCAAATTTATTTGAACCTCCGGCACTCCCCCCAATGAAGGTGTTATTTTCACCAGTAGCATTGTTAAATCCAGATGAAGCACCAAAGAACGCGTTGTTATTTGCTTCAAGGCTTCGTACTCCCGAGGCCCTACCTACATAGACATTATTGGATCCATTGCTTTTAGATCCTGCGGCAAAGCCTATATAGGTATTATCTTCGCCATCAACATTATCCTCACCGGCACGGTATCCAAAAAAGGCGTTTTCTAAACCGGTGGTATTATTCATTCCTGCCTGTGCTCCAAAAAACGCATTGTCAGATCCTGAGGTAGTGCTAAACCCAGCATCCCTCCCAAAAAATGAATTGCTATTCCCTGAATTATTATTCTTTCCAGCCTGTGCTCCAAAGAATGAATTGTTATTTCCTGAATTATTATTCTTTGCTGCCTGGGATCCAAAGAATGAATTGTTATCTCCTCCGCTTTCAAGACCGGCCTCAAATCCAAAAAAAGAATTATCATTACCAGTGAAATTCGACAGGCCTGAATTAGAGCCAAAAAAGGAATTATGGGTTCCGCCTTCGTTCAGACCACCACTAAAGCTTCCAAAAAAGGAGTTATTATTTGCTGCATTGTTTGCACCTGCACCTATCCCAAAAAATGCATTTTCATGTCCCGTATTATTTTGTCCACTAGCGCCTCCAAAAAAAGAATTGGCATTGCCACTGCTCTCTTGTCCCGAGGCAGTACCAAAAAAGGAATTAGACAAACCATTACTCGATTCACCAGCAAGTGCTCCGAATATCGAATTGAATTCATTTGTGTTAGACTGTCCAGCATGGACACCAACATACGTGTTGAAATAATCAAATGTTTCTTCAAATCCCAAGGAGTCTCCAGCACCGGCTCCTATCAATATCGAAGTACTGTCCAGCGCATTATGAATATCGATATTACCCCGGATCTTAGTATGACCCTCTACATCCAGGTGTGGGGTCTGACCTATTAAGCAGGTGCTGACCAGGGCCATTAAACAATAAATGATGAGTTGGATTCGCATAACTTTTAGATTTAAACTTATGCTTCAAATTTATTTCCTTACACCTGTCCAAACATCTGGGAAATCCAGGATAATGAAAAATCTATGAATTCATAGAGGGAAAGGCTTTGAACTTAATTTGAGATTAGTTCCAGAATCTATTTTTTTCGTCATTTAAAAGGACCTTTATGGGTTTAGGAGTTGATGGGTTTAGGGGTTTAGTCGTTGCTGACAAATTGTTTATTCGTGTATTCGCGTATTTGTTTATTTGAATCTTTCAGTCAAGAGTACTAGAGCTTTGGCCTTTGGCCATTTACCCTTAATCCCAGTTTAGCTTGTGGTGAGTTTAGAGAGTTGATAAGTTTAGGGGTTTAGTCGTTCTTGACAAATTGTTTATTCCTGCCTTCGTTATTCGTTTATCTGATTCTTAAAACTAGCACTACTTCTCCTGGACCTTTCATCCTTAACCTTTTGCCTTTTGGCTAATTCAGCAATCCATGTTCTAACGCAATCCGCACCATTCCAGCCGTATTTCGCGCTCCGAGTTTGTTCATAATGTTGCGACGGTGGGTTTCCACAGTGCCAAAAGAAATAAATAATTGCTTGGCAATTTCTGCTGTAGTCATTTCATCCACAATCATTTGCAGGATTTGCTTTTCGCGTCTTGAAATTCTTGGAATAGAGGATATTGAACTTGACGACTCGCCCTTTATTTCAGTTAGAATATATTTTGATACTTCTTCTCCAAAGAAGGAATCACCTTTTAGTAGGGTATGAATTGCTTTTGTAAGTTCCTCTTTATCCGTATTTTTCATAAGATAGCCTTTGGCACCAGCATTGAACATGCTTCGTATCAAGCTGGTATCATTAGCAGTGGTTAAAGCCAGTACTTTGATTGCCGGAAACTGTTTAGTAATCTTTTCACAGGTTTCAATACCATTCATTCCTTCCATAAAAATATCAAGAAGTACCAAATGAACGGGTTGATACTCCAAAAAATCCAGGGCCGCATGACCCGAGTTGACGGTACCTATCACGCTTATATCAGCATTAGATTCGAGTAAAAGTTTTAAGCCTTCAATTACGATTTGATGGTCGTCGACAATCAATACGTCTATCATTTTTAAGGAAATTAGACAGTAAGATAAAAAACCTAACGTATCATTTTATTTTAAGGTACTTACCTATCCGATCTATCGCTCTTTAATTTAATCAATATCCGATGTTATATTTTTCGCATGGCTTGTACCGGATCGAGTCGGATAGCGGTGAAGGCCGGGTAAATAGAAGCAGCAAAAGCGGCCACTGCAACCATCACCAGGATCTGCCAATAATAATTTGGATCCAGCGAAGGATAAATGAACGATTGAAACCCAAATGAAGCGTAACTATCCTGAGCACTTGAAAGATCCATCCCTACCCGGCCTAAATAATTTATGGTCAGATAAGCCAATAACAAACCGATCGGTGAGGCGATCATGATCAATAAAATAGTCTCCAGAGAAATCATGGAAAATATCCGCCATTTATTCATGCCAATTGCCATAAGCATTCCGATTTCTCTGATCCGTTCCAGGACAGCCATCAACATAGTATTGATAATACCGAAGGATATAGCCAGTAATATGATGATCAGAAATATGACCATATATTGATCGAAAGATTCTACCATAAGGCCTAGCTCCGGGGCCAATTCTCTCCAGTCTTCAATTTGATCATCTGGATATTTTGTCTTCAAATTTTGCACCATCATATCCAGGGAATCTGCGTCATATAGTAAGGCTGCTATTTCGTGATAATGTTCGGGCGTTTCCAGTTGGGCGGCCAGGTCAGGTGCTTTTACATATACATTCATTTCTTCGATCGATGAATTGTACATTTTATAAATACCCACAATTCGATAAGCGCCGGATGCAATGTTACCTTCTACATCTTGAAATGTCAATACAATCTTGGATCGCAATTTGACCCCTAGTTTATCGGCTAATTTTTGTCCAATAATGGTTTTGTTATTATCATCCGCTGTAAAATATCTTCCGGTGTCAATTTTTGCTTTTAGCGATGTAACAGCGTCCTCATGTTCCGGGAGTATACCGATAAATTTTGCACCTGTACTTGAATTAGCGGATGCAATTACACCAAAGGTGATGACACGTCCGGTTGCTGCTTTAATGAGCTTATGTCGATGTAGATCGGCTAAGAACTTAGTTCCTGATTCCAGCGAATAAACAGCTTCGTTATCCCGCTCAAATTCAGGATGATGAACCTGGAAATGGGAAACTTCATGGGCTACTGCATCTTGCATACGCTGATCAATAGCTCCGAAAGAATAAGCCATCAAAAAAGCCCCTACCCACAGGCCTAAAATGACGGAGCCTATAACCAGTAAGCTACGCGCTCGATTTCTCCATATATTTTTCCAGGCTAGTTGCAATACCATAATACTACTTTCTCATCGCGACGACCGGTTTAAGCCGGCGGATTTTTAAAATTGGGTAAAAAGACAATACACTCGCCAAAACCATTACTATAAGGGCTTGTGTATAAAAAACAATTGGTTCAATAGAAAAATAAAAAATCGGTTCAAGACCAAAATTTTCATAGGCCTCTGCTAATGTTCCAGTCAAGCGGATTGGATATTTAAAGAAATAATACACTACCGGCATGCTTAATAAGAACCCGCCAAAGGCACCTCCTAATGAGATCATAAGGTTTTCCATTACGACCATCATAGACAAAGGAAATTTTCTCATTCCTATAGCAGTAAGAATTCCAAATTCCCGCTCTCTTTCAAGCGTCATCATCAAGATCGTACCGAAAATTCCAAAGGCAATAAGCATATATAATACTGCTTGGAAAACGATATTCTCTCGTTGTTCACTTTCAATAAACTGATCTAATTCCGGGGCCATGGTTTGCCAGCTCATTACTTCATATTCACTACCCAGTCTTGCTGCTAAACGATTGGACACAACCTGTGATTTGTCAATATTGTCGAGCATCAATACAAAAGCGCTCAATCGATTGTAGGCACCAAAAAGCTTTTGGCTTTCTTTTAGCGGAATATAAATGAGCCCTTTATTAAGCTCGGGAGATCCAAATTTTAATAATCCTTTTATTTCATATTTGCCTACCGCATTGACACCTTGATACCCCTGTCCTAAGATAATAATCGTATCGTTCACATTTAGTTTTAAATATTCAGCCAATCCTTCACTGACTAATACGGCCTCATCATCAGCCTGCAGATAGGAGCCTGCTTTTACCTTGTCATGAAGTTTGGTTACAGAAGCTTCTGCGCTAGGATCTATGCCAACGATCATACTCCCTTTGGCATAATCATCGGATGCCGCCAGGGTAAATGATTCCAATCGGGGAATTAAGTTTTTGATTTCAGCATATTGGGAAACCGTTTTAACTAAGTCTGGTTGATGGACAAACGTATTTTCTAGTGTGCGCTTGTCCCAATATCCATTTTTGTGAATTTGTGCATACCCGGAATACAGGCTGACTACATTTTCTTTCATCCGGTCTAACAATCCTTTCTTGATTGAATTCATGAGTACGCAAAGTACGACCGCAAATACAATGGAGGCCATCGTAATTAAGGTGCGGCGACGGTTGCGCCAGATATTTCTCCAGGCTAAGGTAACAAGCATAAACGGTTGGTGGGTTTTTACCAATCCACCTTTGCAAATAGCCAATATTATTATGCTATAAAAATGATAGCTATCAGCAAAACAATTGATACAGATCAGGGGGAATATTACTTCTGTACCATTTTTTATACTTTCTTTTTATTTTTCTGCTTATTTTGAAGGCTTCATTTTACACATCAAAAACTTCATAACGAAACAATATGAGAAAATTAAGAATGGGGATGGTTGGCGGAGGCCGAGGCGCATTCATTGGTGGCGTACACCGCATGGCTGCCGCTTTAGATGGACAGATTGACCTGGTCTGTGGTGCTTTCAGTAGCTCTGCGGAAAAATCCAAATTATCAGGACAAGATCTGTATTTACCTTCGGAAAGGACCTATGGCACTTATCAGGAAATGATTGAAACGGAAAAATCTTTGCCAGCGGATATCCGGATGGATTTTGTTTCGATTGTGACACCAAATCATGTACACTTTGGCCCAGCAAAAATGGCCTTGGAAAATGGATTTGATGTGGTATGTGACAAGCCGGTGGCATTTAATCTGGAGGAAGCATTGGAATTGAAAAAAATCGTGGATTCATCCGACCGGATTTTTGCGCTAACGCACAATTACACAGGATACCCCATGGTCAAGCAAGCTAGAGCTATGATCAAAGCGGGCGAGCTAGGCACCATACGCAAGATTGTTGTAGAGTATCCACAAGGCTGGCTTTCAAACAAAATAGAAGAAGCAGATTTGAAACAAGCTTCATGGAAACAAGCGTCATGGCGTACAGATCCTGCTCGATCCGGTGCTGCCGGTTGCATGGGAGACATTGGGACCCATGCTGAAAACCTGGCAGAATATATTACTGGATTAAAAATCACTCGTTTGTGTGCAGACCTTACCACTTTTGTGAATGGAAGATTACTAGATGATGATGGCAATGTGTTGGTTCATTATGAGAACGGTGCTAAAGGTATAATCTACGCAAGCCAAATTTCTGTTGGCGAGGAGAATGGGTTGCGTATTCGTATTTACGGTACCCTCGCGGGCATTGATTGGACGCAGGTTGAACCCAATAGTTTGATCGTTAAATATCAAGATAAACCCCGACAAACTATACGCACCGCAGTGGGCAATCTACATCCGGAAGCACAGGCGCATACCCGCATTCCTGCTGGGCATCCGGAAGGATTTTTAGAAGCTTTCGCCAATATTTACCGGAATTTTGCTTTTTGCTTGCAAGCAAGACTGGCCGGTAAAGCGGTAGATCCAATCTATAGAGATTTTCCAGGTATTGATGATGGCGTCCGGGGTATGCAATTTATAGACCGGGTGGTACAATCGAGTCAAAAAGGAGCCATATGGGTAGATTTTTGATGCCACCAAAACATGATTATGATTGTTGATTGATATCCAAATAAAAAAATAGATCCTATATATTCACACAAAATTTATTTTTTGATTACATTAGATGGCCAAATTTATAGTTCTCAGAAAAACCGACACACCTTAATTTATTATTTATCATTTACAATTTGTAAAACAATCTTTTTATGACCGATGCTGTTGTTTCGAATCAGAACGAAAAAGTAAACATGGGCCTCTTTTGGGGCTGTTTTATAGCACTAGTAGCCACTTCATTTGGATTTATCGCCCGGGCGCTCACCTCTAATGACTGGGGAGCAGAATTTGGTCTGGATGAGACACAGGTTGGCGAAATTCTGGGCGCGGGGTTGTGGCCTTTTGCCATCAGTATCGTTTTATTCAGTTTGATTATTGACCGGATTGGTTATAAGGCGGCGATGTGGTTCGGTCTGGCTTGTCAAATAATTTCTACCGTGTTTATTCTACTGGCCCACGACTATCAGATGATGTATATAGGCACCTTCGTTCTGGCTCTAGGCAGTGGAACCGTAGAAGCATATATCAATCCAATAGTCGCTTCCATGTTCAATAAGGATAAAACCAAATGGTTGAACATCCTCCATGCGGGATGGCCTGGAGGATTGGTATTAGGAGGTGTTATCATTATCTTGTTGGCATCCGGCATGTACTGGAAATATAAAATTGCCATCATTTTAATCCCAGCGCTGATTTATGGATTGATTTTATGGAATAAAAAATTTCCTATCTCCGAGAGAGTGGCCGCGGGAGTCTCTTATAAGGATATGTTGCGAGAGGTAGGCGCGTTAGGGGCAGGTATTATTGCTTTTATGGTATTTTCCGAGATCGGTAGACTGTCAGGTTTTGGATCTTGGTTTGGGTGGGGCTTGGCTATTGCTTCTGCTATTGGGTTTTTCATTTATACTACTTCACTGGGAAGACCTCTCTATATTTTATTGCTATTAATCATGATGATATTGGCTACTACCGAATTGGGTGTGGATAGCTGGATCACGCCTTTGATGGAAGGAGAAATGTCTCAACTGGGCATCAATGCGGGATGGGTACTGATTTATACATCCTTAATTATGATGATTCTCCGGTTTTATGCGGGTCCCATAGTCCATAAACTTTCGCCTCTAGGTTTGCTAGCCTGTAGTGCAGCGTTGGCAGGCTTAGGATTAGTATTTCTTTCTAAAGCAACAGGAGCATCCATTTTATTGGCCGCTACTTTATATGGTGTAGGTAAAACATTTTTCTGGCCCACTACGCTCGGTGTAGTGGCAGAGCAGTTTCCAAAAGGAGGAGCACTTACCTTGAATGCTATTGCCGGGATGGGAATGCTGGCTGTAGGTACTTTTGGTAGCCCCATTTTAGGAAATATTCAAGACCGTTATGTGTCTTCTAGTGTTAAAGAATATGACGCCAGAGAAGGAACCAATCTCATGAATACATATGTGATGGAGAAGCGCTCTATCATCGGAAAGTACGATGCAGTTGATCCCGTGAAATTGGATGCGGGTAGCGAGAATGATAAAAAACTAGTACAAGGTTTTCAGGCGGTAGCTAAAAAAGAAACCTTGTGGAAAGTGGCTTTGTTGCCATTGATCATGTTGATATGTTATCTAGGACTTATTTTTTATTTTAAATCAAAAGGAGGATATAAACCGGTTGAAATTCATGACTCATGATCTCGAAAAGATTTACTTTGTAAAATTTCTGGTTGGCCAATAAGCAAAGATTTGCGTAATGGCAGATCAATTGTGAAAACAAAACGAATGGCCAACACGAAATTGATTTTGTGTAAAAGCCGGGCGAAAGCCTGGCTTTTTTTATAATAGTAATTGAGTAATGAGTAATAGGTATTGAGAGGGTGGGTTTGAAGGTTTCGTGACATCAAGGCATCTTACTTCTGACTACTAGTCATTGACAACGGAGTGAAGCAATCCGTTAACACTTGGCACAGGAAAATTCGCCAATAAGCAATCGCTTAATCGTCAATCGTCAATCAAAGCACCAAAAAGTAATTGAGTAATGCGTATGTGAATGGCTTCAAGGCTTCAAGGCATCCTGCCATCGGATGGATATTGCAATCATTAACTAGGTATTAAGAGTGGAATTGCAGTCATTGCGAATCTGCTTTCTGAAGGCTACTGGGGTGCAGTAATCCGTCAAAACATGGCGCAGGAAAATTCGCCAATCAGCAATCGCTTAATCGTCAATCATTTTTTTCTTGGATCTTCTGAATTCTGACCTCTGACATCTGATCTCGGGTCAACCTTTGATAGGTTTAAAAATAAAAAGTTTCCCAGGCCCATCTCGACCTTCCGTACTGATAAATAAAGTACCGATCTTATCAAAGCATATCCCTTCAGGCTGTTTAAATAGACTAGCATTTAATGGTGTCAAAGACTTGATTTCTTTCTCTTTGTTAAGAATGAGTAATTGTTGATTTGGATGGGATAAGATATAGAGGTCCTTCGTCCTGGGATGAATCGCTATGGCACTTGGATTAAATGAATACTGAGAAATTGTTCCACTCATTGTTCTGAGATTTTCTTGATCCAACGTGTAGAAAGGCTCTTCTTCTAATTTCATAGTCTCCATATCAAATATTAAAATTTCCTTAGTAGAATCTTGGAGGGATCCTTTGGAGGCCATTAAGAGTTTTTTTTCATCAGGATCGTAAGCCATCCCTTCTAAATTTCGATTCTTTTTAATAAATCGATCCAACTTTTCGGTCGAGACCGAATCATCGATGATTTCAAGATGATAACAAGCTCCTTTACTCGTCATGGCATAGATGATATTATCTACCGCTTCTACACTTTCAAAATCACCATCTTTGGCAAAATCATACTTCTTGGAAGATTCTTTTTTTATATCTATTTCGTAGAGGTTACCTTTTTCATCCTGGATAGCGTAAATATAATTATTCAGGTAGGTGAGTCCGGAAATTTCCTTTAAACCTTTTCGTAGTGCGATCGTCTTAGTAGGTTTACTCAAATTGTAACCTGAAACGATCTGATCACTGGATTGACAAGATCCATGAAAGAATAATGTGGTTGCTATGAATAACTTAAGAAATTGCATTTTACTTGATACAATGTACATAAAATACACCTCTTTGTGATAGAAAATTTCGCGCGCTTAATTTTTTTAATCCTCGTCTAAATCAAAAATCGAGCCTTGAGGATCAACATCAAACTCGATGGTATCACCGGGAATGATTTTATTGACTTGCTCAGGTTCCTCTTCGGAATCGTTAGACTCGGTTTTATCATTGGGACTTGCGACTTCTTTTACCGAGAGCAACTTACCGGTGTGAAGTCTATTCCCAACGGACTTCCATCCTTTAATATCAATGGTATCTTCAAGTTTTATGATTTGAGCGTGCCTTTTGTTTTTCTGCATATAAGCATATTCAACAGGCTTCGAAGATCCTACCCCAACAAAATAGAGTTTAGATGAACGATGCTCGGTTATAAAGCTGAATTTTTGATTCTGTGTGCTGGTTTCGATATTAAATCGTTTGATCATGGTAGCTCCTTTTTCTCCATCATAATAGATCGCAGCAATTGGGTCCTTACTATTTAATTTTCCGATGTGTGCTATATCCTTTGGCATGTAACGGTTGGTGATCTCCAAGGGATTTAATTCATACGTACCATTATGGTAGATGACCAAGATTAAATCACCCGTATCGAAAGCACCCAGGTTGATTCCTCTTTCATCCTTGTTTAAATTGCCACTGGCTTCATCCATCCATATTTCCTGGGCGCCTAAAGTGGATTTACCAACTTCTTTAAGGGTGATTTTACGCACTGGATATTTGGTCACGGTATTTCCTTTGGAAGAACGGCCTTTAATATCCAGATCAGCAAAATTATAATCAAACAGTTTTTTCTTAGCCTTGCAACCTTGCGATAATTGGATGGTAACCACTTCTGATTCACCATTTGGATTAGAGGAAAGATATAATACTTTAGACCGGTTATTTCCTGCAGTGAGATCGTAAACTCTATCCCGGGTTATCGCTTTTACATGAAATCGTTTAGCGAAACTTTTTCCAGTACCTCCATCGGTGTAAAGCAAATTATACGTAGTGCGATCATCTCCCTTTTTCCACACTGCCACATGTAGTATATTTTTACCCATAAACACTTTGTCGGCAATCTTAGTAACTTTCATAGTTCCATCTTTAAGGATGGCTATGATATCATCTATATCACTACATTCTCCTATCAATTCATCTCCCTTCATTCCGTATCCAATAAATCCTTCAGCCCGGTTTACATAGAGTTTGGCATTATTTGCAATTACGTGTGTTGCGGTAATAGAATCAAAGGTGGTGATCTCCGTTTTCCTTTCTTTACCGCTACCATAGGTTACCAACAGGTTTTCGAAGTAAGCAATAGCAAAATCGGTTAAATTTTTTAGATCATATTTGGTTTGAACCAAATCCTCTTCAATTTGAGCCATCATTTCATTGGCCTTAAACGAGTTATATTTTGAGATGCGCTTGATTTTTATTTCTGTAAGCCGGACAATATCTTCATCGGTAATATCTCGGAGTAGTTTGATGCGCTTATCCCCTGTCTGTGCCTTCATGGAAGGCGTAACCACATATTTTTTTAGACCAATATCAATAGCTTCTATTACTTCTTCCCAAGTTTCACACTCTTCAATGTCTCGATAGATACGTTCTTCGATAAAAATCTTTTCTAGACTGAGAAACTGCCATTTTTCTTCTAGTTCATTTTGTTTGATTAAAAGTTCTTGGCGTAAGAGTTCTTTGGTATTTGCCGTAGAAATATCCAGGATTTCCTCTACAGAAAGGAAGTGGGGCTTATGGTCGATGATAATACAAGCATTGGGGGAAATAGAAATTTCACAATCCGTGAATGCATATAAGGCACCGATGGTCAAATCTGGAGATGTTCCGGGGTGAAGATCAATAACAACTTCTACATTTTTTGCCGTGTTATCAATGACCTTTTTTACTTTAATTTTTCCCTTATCATTCGCTTTTATAATACTGTCAATGAGTTGCGTAGTCGTCACACTGTAAGGCAGGTCTTTCACCACCAACGTCTTCTTATTCAAGACTTCTAGGCGAGCCCTAATACGCACTTTTCCTCCTCTTTTTCCACCATTATATTGAGCGACATCGATCAATCCGCCCGTGTCAAAATCCGGAAAGATTTTTACCCGCTTACCTTGAAGTATTTTAATGGATGCTTTGATCAATTCGATGAAGTTGTGAGGTAATATTTTAGTAGATAATCCGACGGCAATTCCCTCTACTCCTTGTGATAGAACCAATGGAAATTTGGCAGGCAGGTTAATAGGTTCTTTTTTTCTTCCGTCATATGAAAGTTGCCAATCAGTCGTCTTTGCATTAAACAATACTTCCAGTGCAAACTTAGTAAGCCGGGCTTCAATATACCTGGATGCGGCGGCCGAATCTCCGGTACGCACATCGCCCCAGTTACCCTGGCAGTCAATAAGTAAATCTTTCTGTCCTAACTTGACCAATGCGTCGCCTATAGCAGCATCTCCATGCGGATGATATTGCATGGTTTGTCCGATGATATTGGCCACTTTGTGAAAGCGCCCATCATCCATCACCTTCATGCTATGCAAGATCCTGCGCTGCACCGGTTTCAATCCATCACCTATTCCTGGGACAGCTCGCTCCAAAATTACATAAGAAGCATAGTCCAGAAAGTAATCTTCATACATCCCCTTAAGGGTAATAATATTTTCGTCAGACTGCATTTCTTTCTCCATAGTTATAATACTAACAAGTGAAGGTACAAATTTAATAAATAATAAAAAATCTTAATATGTAATTGAATAATTCAGCCTTTCTCTATCGCCAAGCAGTCAATAATAAACAAATTGTAGTTTAAATATGCTCGATTTTATTTGGTTGACAATTAGCAGATTAGGTGGTTTTTTCCACCCCGATCACTATCGTAGTATCTTCAAATAGCTCTACGGACTCGCCTTGCGGCTCTTCCGTTAATAAAAGGTCTGAAGCTAATGTTTCAGCACAGATATAATCCTTAAAATGTTCTATTGCTGGAATCACTTTTTCATGTTTACTCAATATAATAGATACTCTATCCGTAACATCAAAATCTTTACTTTTACGGATATTCTGGATTCGATTGACCAACTCACGGGCCGTACCCTCTGCTATCAAACGGTCACTTAACGTGGTATCCAATGCTACCGTAATATTACCATCTTGGGCTACAAGCCACCCAGGAAGATCTTCGGTGGTGATCACCAAATCTTCTAAGGTAAGATGAAACGTTTCTTCGCCGATCACCAGATCATATGATTCACTAGATTCAATTGTCTGGATTTCATTGTGGGATAGAGAAGAAATCAGTTTATTGGCCTCCTTCATATATTTGCCCAATAACTTGCCTAACGTCTTAAAATTCGGCTTTACCTTTTTCTTGATGACAGAGGTAGTGTCATCAACATATTCAATTTCTTTGACATTGACTTCCGTTTTGATTAATCCTTCTACTGCAGTTATTTGATCTTTAAAGTGGTTATCTATAATTGGAATCATTACCCTTGGCAATGGTTGACGAACTCTGATTCTTTCTCGTTTTCTCAAGGATAATACTAGTGAACTAATACGCTGAGCATATTCCATGCGTTCTTCCAAATCTTTATCGATCAACTGATCATCTGATTTTGGATAGGTTGAAATATGTACGGATTCATAAGACTCCGATTGAGTAACATCATTCAGGTTTTTGTACAACCATTCAGCAAAGAAAGGAGCCACAGGCGCCATTAGCTTTGATAATACTTGTAAGCAAGTGTACAAGGTCTGATAGGCTGCAATTTTATCCTGGCTATAATCTCCTTTCCAAAAACGCCTTCTACATAAACGCACGTACCAATTACTGAGCTGTTCATCAACAAATGCTTGTATTTTTCGGGTCGCGTTGGTAGGCTCATAATCTGCATACTCGGCTTCGCTTTCCTGGATTAAAGAATTTAACTTGGAGATGATCCACCGATCTATTTCAGGTTTTTCGTTTTGAGCAACCAGGGATTCACTATTGGTAAATTGATCAATATTTGCATATAAAGAAAAGAAGGAGTAGGTATTATATAAAGTGCCAAAAAACTTTCTGCGCACCTCTTCAATGCCTTCCGTGTCAAACTTCAGGTTATCCCAAGGTTGTGCATTAGAAATCATATACCATCTTACCGCATCGGCACCATAAGTCGCAATGGTTTGAAAAGGCTCAGCAGCATTTCCAAGCCGTTTGGACATCTTGCGGCCTAGCTTATCTTGGATCAATCCATTAGAAACTACATTCTTAAAGGCTACTTGATCAAACACCATCACCGCTATAGCATGTAAGGTAAAAAACCACCCCCGGGTCTGATCTACCCCTTCAGCTATAAAATCTGCCGGAAAATTTTTCTTAAATTTTTCTTGATTTTCAAAAGGATAATGCCATTGCGCATAAGGCATGGATCCACTATCAAACCAAACATCAATAAGATCCAGTTCGCGCTTCATGGCTTGACCATCATCAGTGCTTAATAGGACTTGGTCAATGTAGGGCCGGTGAAGATCTTGGGGCACTTCCTGAGAAAGACCCAAGAGCTGGTTTGCTTTAGTTATCTCTTTACCCAGTTGTTCTATTGAACCAATGCATATTTCATGCTCAAAATCCTCACTTCTCCAAATAGGCAAGGGGGTTCCCCAATATCTGGATCTGGAGAGATTCCAGTCTTGAAGATTATCCAGCCAATTGCCGAAACGCTTTTCACCGGTATGTGCTGGTTTCCAGTTAATGGTTTTATTGAGTTCAGCCATCCTTTCCTTCACTGCGGTCGATCGAATAAACCAACTATCAAGTGGGTAATACAGCACCGGTTTATCGGTACGCCAACAATGGGGATAATTGTGGCTGTATTTCTGAGAATTGAATAGTTTATTTTCCTTTTTGAGCTTGGTCACAATATCAATATCCACATTTTCATAATCAGGATCATCCGTATAATCTTTTACATAACGACCTGCAAAATCGGTGACTTCATCCGTAAACTTACCTTGCTTATCCACCAGCGTCAGGGTACCTATGCCATATTCGCGGGCAATTTTCATATCATCGGCTCCGAAAGAAGGCGCAATGTGGACTATACCGGTCCCGTCATCCGTAGAAACAAAATCCCCAATCAAAATTTTAAATGCATCACCTTCTTCAGGCTGTGCATAAGCAAGTAGTTGTTCGTAACGCAAGTTTTCCAATCGAATTCCTGGAAAACTTTCGATAATATCCACCGGAATAATTTTACCCTCAGGACTTTTATCTTCAAAGGAAGCGTCCAGCTGTTCTACGGTAAACCATTTGGTAATAAGATCATGAGCTAGAATCAAATGTACTGGCTGATGCGTATAGGGGTTGTATGTTTTCACCAGAGAATAATTTATTTTTTTCCCTACAGCCAGCCCGGTATTGGAAGCCAGAGTCCATGGAGTAGTTGTCCATGCTAAGCAATAAACTTCTTCCCCTTTACTTAGGTCGAACAAGAAGGAGGAAGCTTCATTCGAAATTAATTTAAATTGAGCAACTGCCGAAATATCTTTGACATCTTTGTAAGCACCGGGCATGTTTAATTCATGCGAAGACAAACCAGTTCCGGCTGCAGGGGAATAAGGTTGAATCGAATAACCCTTATACAAAAGGCCTTTTTCGTACAACTTACTGAGCAAATACCAAACGGATTCAATATAATTCGATTCATAGGTGATATATGGATTTTTAAGATCCACCCAATAACCCATCTTCCGGGTAATATCGTCCCAGAGATCTTTGTACCGCATCACTGTTTCGCGACATTTCTGATTATATTCCTCCACCGATATTGATTTACCAATGTCTTCTTTGGTAATGTTCAATTCTTTTTCTACGCTTAATTCGATTGGCAAACCATGGGTATCCCAGCCTCCTTTTCTTTCAACGCGTTTACCTTTCATGGTATGAAATCGGCAGAATAGATCTTTTACGGTTCTCGAAATGACATGATGAATGCCTGGCTTACCATTTGCCGATGGGGGTCCTTCATAAAAAACGTAGCTGTTCCCTGGATCTCTGGACTCAATCGTTTTCTGGAAAATATGGTTATCGTCCCAAAACTGGAGTATTTCTTGGTCAATCTTAGGTAGATCTAACCCTTTGTATTGTTTGTATGTCATTTATTCTGAAAAAAGATAAGCGGCAAAGATAGTATGAATTGAATAAATGGAGTAGTATAAAGTAATGCTTATAAGTATTGAGTATTGAGTATTGAGTATTTACAGTGCATTATTACCATATTTTTGATCTTAATCCATTTAAGCTTGATGAGAAACTCAATGAACTTATTCAACTCAATCAGTTAGTTTTATAAGTTGATGGATAATTGAGCATCATGATTGATTTCCTTAATCAGATCAGCATCGTTTTCAGAAACTTTACCCACACGATTATCTACTTTGTAAGCTTTCATATATTCATCGGGATAAGGCTTTATTACTGCCAGGGCCTCCATTGGAGACAACTCGGTATCCAGCCATAATTGTTCTTCTTCCGGAAGGAGAAGGGCAGGCATTCGGTCGTGAATGGATTCCATCAACTTGTTAGGCGGTTGTGTCAATATCGTAAAAGACTGAATCCATTCTCCGCTGGGCGATTTCCAATTTTCCCATAAACCAGCAACCGTAAAAATATCTGTGTTGGTAGTTACAATTCGATAAGCTTGTTTTCCTTTTTTAATTTTTTTCCATTCGTAAAATCCATCAAAAGGAACAATGCATCTACGCTTCTCCAGTGCTCGTTTATAAGCAGATTTTTCATGCACCGTTTCTATGCGAGCATTGATCATTTTGTAACCAATCTTGACATCTTTAGCCCAATAAGGGATCAGACCCCATCGAAGTGGTTTAAAGTGTTCGGGATCTTCATTGGTGATCACAGGCATTACGTGAGTAGGCGCTACATTGAAATTCGGAAGTGGATTGTATCGCTCTAAATCATCGGAGTAAAAAGTAGCATTAAATCGTTCCTCTAGTTCTTTTTCTGTTTTGGTCAATGATGATCGTCCACACATAATTTAGCTTATTTGACTTTACATGATATTACTAGTAAATTTATGAAAATTTATCACAGACCATTTGAAATATTTTATCCTCCTCATATCGCTCTTTTGTTCAAATCTGGTTAAAAGCCAAGAAGCTTTAATTTATACTCAAGCCTTTACAAATCTAATAGAGCATGAAAGATTGGTTTTTGAGAAACCAGAGGGATGGTTCAAAGTATTTCCATTAGAGCATGATGAATTTCTTGATTATGATCTGGTGTTGAGGTCTGAAAAGACAGGAATGGACATCAGATTCATAGTTTATCCTCATGGACATCAAAGCACCACCTATCCTGATTTTGATTTTGCCAAAACAATGGCTACTATAGCTTCCAACGAAGAACATCATTTACTTTTTGTGAAAGGATTGGATGCTACTGAGTTAAGAGAGGAGTACCATGCCCAATGGGGAGCATTGGCTACATTTACGCCTAAACCTAATTTCTCAGATAAAGAAAGAGGGAAGATCCTTTCGCTACATCATTCCGAAAAAGGTAGTTTACTAGTAATTTTCTTGTTTGATGGCTCATCCGAACAAGCCAATCCTTACCTTAAGACCTTACTATTTCAGAAAATGAAAGATAGTGGGTAGCATTCAAATGGGGTAGTCATTTTCGAAAGCTGATAAACAAGGGATTAATTAATCCTTGGTCCAATATTCAGGATGTTCGTACTCGACCCCAATAAAGGATGTCCATTAACCAATGGTGTCTTACCAGCTAACGGCGTTCCCTCCCTCATCTTTTTTTTATTATTTTTAACGATCGCTCTTTTGAAAACACAGACTTCATTAGATCTTCAATCAATTAGCTATTACTAAACTTAAATAGGAAAGGAACATATTTAGCGTTCAAAACACAAATATGAGTGAAGGCCATTTTCAAGATCAAGTATTGGTAGAAGCCATCAAGAACGGTGGTTATAAACGTGAAAAGGCTTTGGCCTTTATATTTAGCGACACCAAACTAAAACAAAAAGTACAATATTTTGTACGACAGAATAACGGAAATATTCAGGATGGTGAAGATTTGTTTGCAGAAGGATTGATTGTATTTGATCGCAATATCAGACAGAACAAATTTAGAGAAGATAGTTCACCACAAGTATATTTTGTTTCGATATGCAAATTCTTATGGATGAATAAGTTACGCAAGATGAAAAGGATTCAATGGACCGACAATAAATTTAAACTGGACAAAATCGAAACCATTACCCCTGAGAAAATTGTCATTACAAAGGAACAAAAAGAAAACATTGAAAAGACATTGGCATCCTTAGGTAAAAAATGCCAAAAGATTTTAACCATGTGGATGCTTCATTTCAGTATGAAAGAAATTGCCGAGGCATTAAATTTTACCAATGATGCAATCGCTCGAAAGAATAAGTATCGATGCTTTAAGAAGTTAAAAGAATTGATGAATACATTCCCGCAACAATAATGACAACTTATGAATAAACCACTTTGGCAAGATTTAGCTAAAAAATATTGGAGTCAACCAGTGGATGCTCAGCCGGATGCTGAACTACAAACA
>JAHEJC010000434.1 GCA_024639065.1 Lewinellaceae bacterium
CAAGAATTTGGAAGCTGAAAGACCAGTCAACGCTTTTAATTTACGATGCAGTTGCATGCGGCTCATGAACATGGCGTTAGCAAAATCTTCGATGGAGAAATTTGTTTTGTCCAGATTATCTTGGACGACGTCAATTAATTGCTGCCAAAATTGATGCTCCGTCTCATTAACATAGACCTCCTCCGGCTGAGCTGCATCTGCGTTTAAATATTTTTGTTTGATTTGATCACGGAGGTGGATGATGTTTTTGACCTTGAGCTTAATTTCATCCACTGAAAAGGGTTTGGTCATGTAGTCATCAACCCGTTTGCGCAGTCCTTTAAGTTTTTCCTCTTCCAGGTGATTGGCGGTAAGCATCAAGAAGGGAATATGGCTGGTTTTGGGATTGGTTTTGACTGCTTTGAGTAAATCTTGCCCATCCATCACCGGCATCATCAGATCGGATATGATAAAGTCTGGTACATACTGCAATGCTTGCTCCAATCCGTCCTGACCATTTTTAGCTACAAGAATTCGGTACTCGTCCTCAAAGATGGCTCGTAAATGCAACTGCATGTCAGGATTATCTTCGACCAGCAGGATTACGGATTCGTCCTCGTGTACTTGAGGTGCCTGATGTTCATTTACGACAGGTTGACTCGTGTGAACATTTGCCGAAGGGATGAAAGGAGTCCCTATAGCCAATTCTCTATCAAGATAAAATGATTTTTCGGCTGGAAACCTGAAAATAAAAATCGACCCTTTTCCCACTGTCGACTCAACTTTGATTTGCCCATAATGCAATTTGGACAATTCCTTTGATAAGGCAAGCCCAATACCAATCCCCTCAACAGAAACCTTATTATCTCCCGCACGATAGTAGCGATCAAAAATTTGGGCTTGTTGCTCTTTCGTTAGGCCAACACCTGTATCAGTTACCGAGATTTCGATTTGCCTGTTTTTTTCTTCAGCGGTTAAGAGTATTGAGCCTTCGGCAGTAAACTTAAAGGCATTGCTCAAAAGATTATATAAGATAGTTTCTACATGCTGCGGGTCATAGAAGTATTCCTGGCCTGACAGATTGATATTTGACTCAAATGCAAGCCCTTTGGACACAGCGAGCGATTCGAAAGAAGCGGCCACCACCTTGAGATGTTGTGGCATCGGACCGGGTCGAATATTCAATTGTAATTTACCCGCATCCAGCCTGGCCAGGTTCTGCACACTGTCGACCAATTGATTTAATTTTTTGGTGTTTCGTTGCACGATGGACAATTCACTAGCAACCTCATTTTGTTCGGCAAGCTTGTTGTTCAGCAAATCAAGAGGCCCTTTGATCAAAGCCAATGGAGTGCGAAATTCATGAGATATATCCGAAAACAGTTTGGATTTGAGTTCGTCCAGTTCCTTTAGTTTTCTATTTATCTTGGATTTTTGACGGGATCGATAGATGAAGAAAAAGGATAGGCCTAGTAAGGAGATTAATCCAATTGTGCCTAAAAGTCCGATCCGTTGATTTTTTAATTCCTGCTGTGATTGTAGGAGTTTGAGGTTTACGATCTCTTTTTCTTTTTGGGCGGTCTGATATTTAGTTTCGAGTTCTTGTAGATCGGCTTGATAATCGATTTCATATAGTGAGTCTATCATATTGGTGTGTACAACGAGGCTGTCGTAAGCAGCGGCAAACTTGTTTTGCTCAGCAAGAATTGTAGCCAATTGTTTCAGCACACCCACACGCTGGCCTGTAGAAAAGCAGTAGTTGAGTGTTTCTTTTAGATAATATTCAGCCAAGCGCCATTTTTTCTGGTCGGCATATAGATTGGCCAATTGACGATTTACAAGTCGATTGCCGGAGATGTCGGACAATTCAGCAAATTTCTGGCGGGCTTCAAGCAAATAGCTTTCGCCCAATTGGTCAGCACCTTGCTGGATCTGAGATTCGCCATAATACATTTTAGCCCGAGTAAGGTTTCTTTTGTCATTTAACCTGCCTAGTTCTTTAATGGACAGAATTAACATCGAATCGGCTTTTCCAAAATGATTCTTATCCAAAAGGATCTTCCCAATCCGCATGTTCGTGGTGTAATAAAGACTTTCAGACACACTGAGACAAAGCGGTAGAGCCGATTCGAGATATTCCAGGGCTTTGTCAGGATCTTCTAGCAAGCTATTGTAAATCAAGCCCATGTTAATCAATGTGATGGCATGTTGGGCATTATTTTCATAATCTGTATGCCTGAAAATCGAATCAATCAGCAAATAGGCCTCGATCGCAGCATGAAAATTGCCGGCTGTCTGTTCGGTAGTGCCAAGAGCACCGAGTGCACGGATTAATCTACCAGGACTTTTACTTTCTTTAGCCGCAACAATGGCTCGTTGACTTACGATACGTGCTGAATCGAAACGGCCTAATTCGTAATAGTTTTTAGAAATTCTTGAAAGAATATTTGACTCATACCCCTTATCACCAATGTCTTCTGAAATGACCAGTGCTGTATCATATAACCGAACAGCATTTTCATATCTTGTTTCTAAATATGAATTATTGGCTCTTATCATCCAATATCGCATCAAACCCCTTTGACTTTTTTCTACATTACAGAACTGTTTCAGACTGTCTAAATAGGCAGCAACCATAAGACTGTCACCTTGACTGCCATACTTCCTGATCACGTTCTCGTAATCGGTGACCCGACTTAAAACATTAGTTGCGGGAGCATGAAGAATCGCTACTAGCGAGTCAAGCACAAGATTTGATTGACCATTTAATTGGACCAGGCCCCATGCCACAAAAGCTACTGCCTTAAGCCATGTTCCTATAGAGCTGTTGATGAATTTTGCGTTTTTAAGTGATTAAAAATAAAATGGATCGAGATCTTCTTCATGTGCATAAAACAGGGAATTGATCCACAATTATGCACGTGAATTTCCTGGTTATCGAGAAAAAAGTACAAAATATCTGCATCAATCCCAAAGAAACGCTTGGTTCAACAACCAATACGTTCATACAAAACTACATTTCGATATAGACTTGTTTTAAGTAAGTTTAAGCCTATTGATAAGTAATAGGCATGTGCAATCAGTCTCTACTCAAAATAAATGGATTTATTTTACCTTTGTAGGCTTATAAAAATAAGAATCGAAATACTATGTCGAATTCTCTTTTTGATCAGGTCCAATCTATTCAGCAAGATATTGCAAATACATCGCTGGATAATTTGGAAGCACTCGAGGCTTTCAGAATCAAACTGCTGGGCAGTAAAAATATATTAAAACCACTTTTTGCTGAAATTAGAAATATTGAACCAGCGCGTAGAAAAGAGTTTGGCTTATTGATCAATGAAGTAAAAAGTCAAGCGGAAGAAAAGTACCAAGCGCTACAAAAAGAGCTTGCAGGTGTGCAGCAAGACCAGCACACGATCGATGTAACCGCACCAGGGGAACCTGTTTATCCTGGGGCAAGACATCCAATTGCAATCACACTAAATCGTATCATTGAAATCTTTGCTAAAATCGGCTTTAATGTAGCCTATGATCGGGAAATTGAAGATGATTGGCACAATTTTACATCTATGAATACACCTGAAGATCACCCGGCCCGGGATATGCAGGATACATTTTATTTAAAAGATTCAAGTCAATATTTATTAAGAACACATACTTCCTCCGTGCAGTCCAGAGTAATGACCAAAACTCAACCCCCTATACGAATTATTGCTCCAGGCCGGGTTTTCCGCAATGAAACAATATCGGCAAGATCACATTGTCAGTTTCATCAAGTTGAAGGTTTGTATGTGGATAAAGGCGTTTCATTTAAAGATATGAAGCAAACACTTTATTACTATGCTCAAGAACAATATGGAAAGGATGTGAAAATCAGGCTAAGGCCATCATTCTTTCCTTTCACCGAGCCAAGTGCTGAAATGGATGTCTATTGGGGATTAAATAACGAACATGATTACCGAATTACCAAAGGAACCGGTTGGTTGGAAATTTTAGGCTGCGGAATGGTGGATCCAAATGTCTTGGAAAGTTGTGGTATCGATTCTGAAAAGTATACCGGATTTGCATTTGGTATGGGGATCGAACGGCAAGCTATGCTCAAATACAAAATAAGTGATATCAGATACCTTTTTGAAAACGATGTCAGATTTTTAAATCAATTTACCTCCGCATTATAATCACATGAAGCCAAGCTTACCAAAAGGTACGCGGGATTTTCTTCCTCAACAAGCTTTGAGAAGGAAGTATCTTTTCAATACCATAGAATTCATATTTACAAAATATGGTTTCTTACCTATCGAAACACCTACCTTGGAGAACCTATCAACCTTGATGGGAAAATACGGGGATGAAGGAGATGGATTACTTTTTAAAGTTTTAAATAATGGAGATTTTTTAGCAAAAGTCGATTCGAAACCATTGATGGAAAAAGCCTCGCAGCAGGTATTGAGCCAGATTTCCAAAAGAGGGCTTCGTTATGATTTAACCGTACCGTTTGCACGGTTTGTGGTTATGCACCAAAATGAAATTAACTTTCCATTTAAAAGATATCAAATTCAACCAGTCTGGAGAGCGGATCGTCCTCAGAAAGGCAGATACCAGGAATTTTATCAATGTGATGTGGATGTGGTAGGTAGTGATTCATTGATGTATGAAGCAGAATTGACCAGGATTGTTGACGAGGTATTTACAACACTTGGAATTAAGGTGGTGATCAAAGTAAATAATCGAAAAATCCTGGCAGGTATCGCTGAAGTTGCAGGTGTAAGCGATAAGTTTACCGAAATGACAATTGCCATTGATAAATTGGACAAATTTGGTTATGATGTCGTGGAAAACGAATTAAAAGAAAAAGCGTTTTTGCCTCAGCATAAGGTTGTGCATGTACTTGATCTAATAAGGATGAATGTCCAAGAACTGGAAAAATCATTTGTGAATACCGCCATTGGGCTAGAAGGGCTGAGTGAGTTACAAACTTTTTATCAATACCTGGATCCGGACGCATTGAAAAATGAAGTAGTATTTGATGCCACTTTAGCACGAGGTCTAACTTATTACACCGGGTGTATTTTTGAAGTTGCTACGGATGAAGTGCAAATTGGAAGCTTGTGTGGGGGAGGACGATATGCTGATCTGACAGCGGTTTTTGGCTTAGCAGGCGTATCGGGCGTAGGCATTTCTTTTGGTGCGGAACGAATTTATGATGTCTTGGAAGAACTAGATCTGTGGCCGACAGGAATTGATCAACAACTTAGAATACTATTAACCGCATTTGATCAGGAAAGTCATCAAGA
>JAHEJC010000435.1 GCA_024639065.1 Lewinellaceae bacterium
AGTAGCGTATATCGGATTTCCAAAATACAATATGAATTGTTGAATAAGCACGATCTCTACGAACATATAGCCCAGCCCGATGCCCCCAAAGTATCCAAGTATGCGCCATCTATCCAAGCCCTGAAAACCGAGTTTAAATAAGGGCAAGAGGATGAGCAGCATGGCAATAATGGCTATCTGGATAAAGGTCAATAGGACAATCAGATATCCGATTTCAAGAAAAGGAAACGCTTGGAGTCCAAATGCATCGGAGATCTTTCGCAAATTTTTTATACGAAAAAACCGCGAAAAATAAGGACTATGGTCAGAAGCTGGTCTGATATTAAAATCGTATGATTGGTAGAATGCTTTCCGTGAAGGGGAAAGAATGGCATGGAGGTAATCCATGAAAAGGGTATCCTGGAGCTGATTGTACTCATCCCGGAAATCCATATCTTCATCTCCGAGTAGTACCGGGTCAAAAAAATAATGATCACAGAAAGCATTCACCCTGTCTATCTCCTCAGCTCCGAATTCCGAACGCTTAAGCAAAAATGTAATGGTACCCCAACTTCTGATTCCGACAATATGCCGGGACGAATGCCCATTTCCGTTGGCTTCAATTGACTCGACCAAGGTGGCCAATAATTTCAACGGATTCCTGAGCGGATAATCCATCCAGCTGGTAACACATATCATTCCATTTGGTGTCAGCCTTTGCCACATTTGTTGGAAGGCTTCAAGGGTCAGGATGTATTGCTCCTGTAGAGCATTTAAACCAGCTGAACCTCCGAAAGAACTTATAGTAGGAAGTATTATAAGATCGTAATGATTTGAATCTGAATAAATTAATGTTCTTGCTCCCACTTCATGAGCAATAAGATTGGGATGATAAAATAGCGAATCTGTCTCCACCGCCAGGTCGTTCCGGAGCAAGGAAAGTAATACAGAATTTGATTCTGTATAAGTCACTGAACCAACACCTTTTTCCAAGGCGTAGGCTACATGTTCACCAGTACCGGCATTTAGGATCAATACGTTGTCTGGTGAGCCTAAATTATATGCCAAAGCAGTGGTAGTATAATCCAGTATGTTACTTGAATCGACATCCGACAAAGAAACCAGTGGACCGATCCAATCCCCATTGTTAAAAACACCTTTCCGCACAGGGACGATTTCCTGATAGTTTAGACTCAATCCAGGAGCATAGCGTAAAGCTGGAGAGGATACAACCTGAACCAATCCAAAAGGGCTGTTCTGTTCTTTTTCAATTTTTGCCTTGGGAAGCAATAATGATTTGCGAATGCTTTTGAATTCGCTTACTTGGAGCGGTGGAGACTTGAGGATTATTAAAGCGACTAGAACTAGAGCCACAGATGCCTGTATCTTAATCCAATTATTTGTCCATGATTTTTTCCACGATATAAAGCCTGCTAAAATAGGAAGCAATGCAACCAGTCCTGGTAATTCATTCGGAAAAAAATACCACATTAGAAGTAAGCCCAGGATAGCACCCAATCCAGAACCAACCAGGTCCGCAAAATAAAGCTTCCCAATCTTGTACACAAATCGATCGAATGTCAACCCGATCGCCAAAGCTGCAAGAAAGAAGGGAATGAAAAAGAGTAAATAGGTCAGAATAAGGCGGAATAGTTCCTTGGAATCCGTAAAGATCAAGAAAGTATCAAATTGAAAGATAGGGAATCCGGATAGCCATACCACAATGGCCATCGAGATGCCAGTGAGAAACAGCAAAATGGGAAAAACAGCATTATACCTGCTCAAAAACCATCGTTCAAAGAATGTTAGCAAGGTCCCTGCAGTACCAAATCCTAGCATAGCTACAGATATGACCATATAGGCAAAATGATACCACTGGGTAATTGAGAATATTTGGATAAGGATAAGTTCAAAAGCGATAACGCCTGCCGCCAGCAAACCGATTGAATAATATACTGACCTGGGCATATCCTGCATAGATTATTGACGGGTAAAAGGTACAAACCTGACCGGAAAAAGATTCTTGGTTCTGACTTTTCCTTTTCTCTTATTAACTAGCATTAAATTCTGAACCAGAAAAGGTGAACCAATCGGGATAACCATAGTACCATTGGGCTTTAGTTGTTGAATCAACGGTGGAGGAATGAAGGCCGCCGCTGCCGTTACTAGAATTGCATCGAAAGGGCCTCTCTTTTCCCAGCCATAATAACCATCTGCTATTTTAGTAACGACATTTTTGTAGCCAAGATCTGACAATCGATTAGAAGCTTGCTTACCTAGCTCCTCAATTATTTCAATCGTGTACACACTGTCCACTATACCTGCCAGTATCGCTGCCTGGTATCCCGATCCGGTACCAATTTCAAGAACTTTAAAATCAGGTTTGGGTGAAATGATTTCTGTCATATATGCCACGATGTAAGGCTGGGAAATAGTCTGGCCATAACCGATCGGGACAGCCCGGTCGGCATAAGCTACTCCACGATTATTTTTAGGCACAAATAAATGCCGCTCGACTGATCTCATCGCTTCAAGGGTCGCAGGATCTGATATACCGCGGTATTCAATTTGAGTTGAGACCATGTCGCGTCTTAATTTTTCAAAGGCCTGCTGTGCTGAAATGCTCACCAAATAACAGGTGGAAGCGATGATGATCAAATTAATTCTAAACCAGGTTTCCATATTTCAGAAAGTTAAAAGACTTTGTTGCGGTTTCCTTTCATCCAACCGCGATAAACCAGCATGAATTGCAAGATCTCGGGCTTTATTCATTTCTTGCCTTGAGACAGACCGGTTGATCTCTGGAAACTTAGATGATGAAACCTTACCATCAGGATGATATTGTCCTAGTATATTAACGTAGGTATGTTGAGATATTTCGCGAGCCAGAAAAGTCATGATCTGGTCGGTTTCACTCAATTCGCCGGGCATAACCAGATGCCTGACCAGCAATCCCCTCACCGCAAGACCCTTTTGGTCAATCATGAGGTCACCGACTTGCCGGTGCATTTCTTTGATTACATTTCGTACCACCTCGGGATAGTCCTTATTCTTCAGATACCGTTTTGATTTGTGGGGTGACCAATATTTAAAATCCGGCATATAAATATCAACAATCCCATCCATCAGCCGGATGCTTTCCAAAGAATCAAAACCACTGGTATTATAAACAATAGGCAACCTCAATCCTGCTTCGACCGCATACGGCATTGCTTCCAGGAGCTGCGGAACTACATGTTCGGGAGTGACCCAATTGATGTTGTGACAACCCATTGCCTGAAGTTCTAGCATCATCTGTGCCAGGCGTTTAGGACCCACTATAAAACCAGCTTCTTGTTGGCTGATGTCATAATTCTGACAGAATACACAACGAAGATTACACCAGGAGAAGAAAATAGTACCACTCCCCAACCATCCCCGGAGACAATCTTCCTCACCAAAATGAGGAAAATAGCTCGCAACCTGTGAGTACCTGCCCGTCTTACAGACTTTTTTCTCATCTTTTATTCTGTCTACTTCACACTGCCATGGGCAAACCATGCATTTCCTTAATCCCGCCAATGATGCCTCTATTCTTCTTGAAAGTTCACCTGAATGGTATAATTCCACATATCGTGGTACAAATTCATTTGATTGCATGGTAGAGGTTTTTATCCGGTTTTAATATAGAAGGTTGAAAATGGTAAGTCAATGATTATGATCATCAGTTTGCCCTAATCGTATAACCATCGATCAAATTCAGCGGGGTTTGGGGCGCAAGAAACAGCGATTGTTATATCTAGAACTTTCGAGGACTTTTCCATCCCTGGACTCCAATATTCACTTTATCATAGCCAAATTCTTATTATTGGCCATGCGCTTCATGGAAGATGTAAATTGAGGTAGTCATTCTCCAAGAAGATCTTCGAAATCAGCTCAAAAGATTGCGAGATAAAGACTGCAACACTTTGATTAAGCGCATGGACTAATTTCACAAACACTGAAACTTAGGAAAGTAATCATATAGAAGAGCTACTGTTAGATCAGATCAAAGTTGTTCTAACAGAGTAAAAGTCGGATATTTCCTTTTGTACTCATCATGAAAAACTATAGGCTTAGCTTTTATTTCCTGAAACTCGGGATCGGTTTCGTTACGGATCATCCAGGTAGTATGCGCCATATGATTTTACCCAATCGTAAAATTCAGGTTAATCAGTTTTTGTTCAAGCTGATCTAAAGATTCCCTACTCAATAGACTATTGGGGGGTCTTAGGTTTGACCAATTATCCATTCCAGTCCATTTCGAGATGATGCTTTTTAGAGCACCCGTAAAGGGTAAACCATCAAAAGCTGAACGGACTGCTTTCAAATGTTCATTTAACTCGTCTGGAGCTGCGCGGTCCTTCCACAACTGATATACCTGACCAGCTAACATTGAGGTCACATTGGCGGTCGCAGAAATACAACCAACTCCACCAGCGCTTAACGTATCCAGCAAATATTTTTCTGTACCAGCATAGAATTTAAATCCAGGAATAACCTTTAAAATTTCCTGCATATGGTTCCAGTCGCCCGTAGAATCTTTCATGCCAACAATCACGCCAGGAAATTCCTCAATTAACCTAAGGACCAATGAAGTAGAATATCCTACCCCGGCCATTTTCGGAAAGTGATAAAGGTAAATTTTTAGGTTACTGGCTTGTACCCCATTTATAACGAGATGGAAATAATTTAATAAGCCATCTTCATCAATTTGTTTATAGTAAAATGGAGGGAGGAGTAAAATACTATCAATACCAGCTTGAATGGCCTGTTTGGTTAGCTTAATTGTATCTGCATAGGCACAGCACCCAGTCCCCACCATAATTTGATTTGCCGGTATTCCTTGCTTAATTGTTTGATCAATTATTTCGTGTCTTTCCTTGATTGTGAATGAGTTAGCTTCGCCAGTGGTGCCCAATAGGGCAATGCCATTACTGCCATTTTTGAGTAGCCAGTCACAATGGGTATATAATAGAGCAAAGTCGACACTTAAATCCTGATTAAGTGGCGTAAGAGTGGCTGTGAAAACACCATCTGGTAAAGGAGTTTTGAAACGCATGGGCTTTTTTTATTTAGTAAATAATTTTGGTTTAAAGTCTTTTTTACAAATATCCAAATTTAGAAGTTTACCAGGCCTTTAAGACCGCGTAGTTTAAAATTATTTAGCTGGATACCATCTTGATCTGACTCAACCAATCGATCAATTTCGAGATTCAGATAATCAACCATACTATTTACGAAATCATCTTTACCCAAAGTAAGGGCT
>JAHEJC010000087.1 GCA_024639065.1 Lewinellaceae bacterium
AAAAATTGTCAAAAAAACAGCCCAAGAATTTAGTCTTCCTTATTATTCTCAGCCAAGTTTTTTGAAGGCTTTAATCCAACATGGCCGTATGTTATATAGACTAGGTAATGTGGTTTAAATGTACTTTCGTTCTTTCAGGGTGCCATCGAACATACAACCATAAGGACAAGTTTTGGTCTAAAAAAGCCAACTCCTTACATTGTCCACTCGCACAGTATACGCTGGCAGGCAGGACGGGCAAATATTACAGAATACCTCAATTTCCGTAACAATCTAACTTTCCGGAGTGAAACCAATGCTGGAGGCACTTCTTGGCATACTCCATTTAAAAACAAGTTGTAGTCTGTCTTTCTTCATATTAGGTGTGATTATGAAGAAAGATGAGCTGATCTATATTATTTTGTATGGAAGATCAACCGCTCAGTAGGTTTCGGTAAAGTATTCATCTATTTAATGTTCTTTATTTTGGACTTGATAATGTTGGTTGATTAGATCGTCTATTTGTTTCAAAGATTTCAAGTAATGTTTAGAAAGTTGATCAATGCTATTTTCATTTGTTTGTTGTTTTTTCTTTTTATGTCGAAGGGTTCGAGACTTGTTGATGGATACAATTTTCATAAATACTTATATTATAGTATAAAGGTGAATATTTGGATTAAATAAAAAACCACCCATTTGGGTGATTTTTATGGATTTCCTATGATTTTTAAAAACTAATCAAGGTTGTTTTCCAAATTTAGGAAAATGCCATGGAGTAGACTTTTTGCAAAGAAGTGATATATAGGATTATTCAATATTACTTATCATAGAGTATGATTAGTGGCGTCTTAAATGAAAATTGAATTTACCAGAAGAACTACTTCAATTCTTCCATCCATTGATTTACGAACATTCGGATATTGAAAGCAGAGGTGCGTCAATGGCCAACACCTCAGTGCATGAACATTTATTCAGGTTATAAACTAAACCCAGAACTTTGAGTTTAAGACTACCCAAAGAATATTAGGAAAAGATGATAGCAAAATTCAATATTCCATTTTATTGAACAGCATGTTAGAATAAAGAAGGAGTTTGTTTAACTCCGGATCAATTATTAAAATACACCGTAGTATTGAGCCAGTAATTGGAACAATTTTCCTAGGCAAAATCTTTAAAACCAAAGTCAGCGAAAGAAAAAACCCCTATAATGATGCTTTTGGTATATATTTAGCTCAATTAAATAATGCATCATTAGAGTACAACCTTTTTATTTTCTAATTTTATAGCAAATGTGATTTAAATATTGATGAAAGGCTATATAAAAACTATTTACTGTATAGCAGTGGCTGCACTTATTGCCAACTGTTCGGGGAAAGATGCGACTCACTTACCGGATGTGGTTGATTACAATTTTCACGTAAGACCAATACTGTCTGATAAGTGTTATACTTGCCATGGTCCAGATGAAAATAAACGAGAGGCTGGTCTTCGTTTAGATATAGCCGAAAATGCGTATCAAGAACTTAAAGAATCTAAGGGGAAGTACGCGATAGTTCCTGGAGACAAAGTGAGTTCGCAGCTTTATCACCGCATTCATGCTACTGATTCTAGTGAACTCATGCCCCCACCCGAATCTAATTTAAGCCTAACAGATTATGAGAAAAGAATATTGACTAAGTGGATAGAAGATGGCGCTGAATATAAAAAGCATTGGGCATTTGTAGTTCCAGAAAAGCAGGCACTCCCAGCAAATAATGTGGCGAATTGGTCTGATCATGCAATTGATCAATTTATTTATGCGCAAATGCGGATACAAGGATTAAAACCAAATCCTTTAGCTGAACCGGCTCAGTTGTTGAAGCGGGTAGCATTTGATTTGACGGGATTGCCGCCGGATCTAGCAAGTCAGCAAATATTCAGTGAGGATCCATCAGATGAGAATTATGAACGATTTGTGGATGAATATTTGAATAGTCAACATTACGGAGAGCAGATGGCTGTACCTTGGCTAGATGCAGCACGCTATGCTGATTCACATGGCTATCAAGACGACGGATTGCGTACCATGTGGCCATGGAGAGATTGGGTAATTCATGCCTTCAATGAAAATTATTCTTATGATCAATTTATTACCTGGCAATTAGCTGGCGATCTACTTCCTAATGCAAACAAGGAAATGCTATTGGCTACTGGTTTTAACAGAAATCATAAAATCACCCAAGAAGGTGGTGTGATCGATGAAGAATATCGCATTGAATATGTTTCGGATAGGACCAATACTTTTGGGAAAACATTCCTGGCCATGACCTTTGAGTGTGCCAAATGCCATGATCACAAATATGATCCCATTTCTCAAAAAGACTATTACAGTGCATTTGCTTTTTTTGATAAAGTACCTGAAAAAGGATTAGTGGGAGTTATCGATGCTTCTTTTGCCGATCCACCTAATATGCAGATTGAGGATAAAGACATTGAAGATCTTCTACATTTTGTGAATAAGAAAGATACCATGAAACTCGAGGTAATGATTATGCAGGATTCAATGGGTATCAGATCTACGCATGTTTTAAACCGGGGCCAATATGATGCAAAAGGAGATACGGTGACTTTCAATACACCCACATCCATCTTGCCTTTTGATTCATTAGCGTATGCACCCAATAGGTTGGGGCTGGCTCAATGGCTCATATCTGCCAAAAACCCACTTACGGCTAGAGTCTTTGTGAATCGAGTTTGGAAACAATTTTTTGGACGAGGTATTGTTCATACGATCGGAGATTTTGGCATGCAGGGTGATCTACCCTCACACCCCAGAATATTGGATTGGTTGGCGGTAGATTTTAGAGAGAATGGCTGGGATATAAAAAGATTGGTGAAGCAAATAGTGACCTCCCAAACCTACAAACAATCCACCACCATAAATGCAAGACACTTACAGAAAGATCCGGAAAATATTTACCTGTCCCGAATGTCCAGGATGAGGTATTCTGCAGAAACCGTTAGAGATCATATATTGGCTACAAGTGGATTGTTGGTGCCGGAAATTGGAGGACCTAGTGTAAAACCATATCAACCCGATGGCGTATGGGCAGCGGCTAGCAGTGGACGTGGTACCTTACAGTTTTATGTACAGGATAAAGGGACTGACTTATATCGAAGAGGTATGTATACTTTTATAAAGCGGACCGTTCCTCCGCCAGTTATGCTTATGTTTGATGCTAGCACGAGGGATCAGTGCGAAGTTGATCGGTTGAATACTAATACACCTCTCCAGGCCTTAGTTATGCTGAATGATCCCACTGTTCTAGAAGCTTCCAGGGTATTAGCATCCAAACTCCTCAACGAAAATATATCCTTGGAAGAGAAGATTAACAAGACCTTCCAGTTAATTCTTTGCAGGCTTCCCAAGGATAAAGAAACTTTATGGTTAAAGGAATATTATCAATCTCAATTCGCAAAATATCAAAATTCTATGGATGAAGCATCTAAGGTTGTTCAGGTAGGAGAAACCACTTTAGATGATGAGGTGGCCGTGGAAGAATTGGCTGCCCTCATGCAAGTAGTACATACGGTATATAATATGGAAGAGGCAATTGTAAAAACTTAATCATATAATCTATGAAAAGTCCAGGTTTTGATCATCGCATGAATATAAATAGGCGTCATTTCTTAGGAAAGCTTGGCGTAGGGGTCGGTAGCGCGGCACTGGGTTCCTTATTGGTTCCTGGCCTATTTAGTAGTAAAGGAGACTCAGCAGATTCCATTTCTGGATTGACTCATTTCGCTCCGAAAGCAAAACGCGTAATCTATTTATTTCAAAATGGAGCACCTTCGCAACTTGAAAGTTTCGATTATAAGCCTACCTTGAACACACGTTTCGGTGAAGATTTACCTGAATCGATTCGTGGTATGCAGCGACTGACAGGCATGACGGCTAATCAGGAAAGATTCCCATTAGTAGGTTCAAAGTTTTCGTTTAGTCAATATGGAAAAGCGGGTACCTGGGTCAGTGAAATATTTCCGCATATTGCATCCATTGCTGATGACATTTGTGTGGTGAAAACTATTTATACAGAAGCCATCAATCACGACCCTGCACTTACATTTATGCAAACGGGAGCTCAGGTAGGTAATCGACCGAGTATGGGCGCCTGGATGAGTTACGGATTAGGCAGTGAGAATGAAAACCTTCCAGCCTTCTGCGTACTATTGAGCAGAGGTCGTGGAAATGGTCAAGGAGTTTATTCGAAATTATGGACCAACGGATTCCTGGACAGTGTTCACCAGGGAGTTCAATTTAGTTCTGGCGAAGATCCTATATTATACCTCAATAATCCTGCTGGTACCGATAAAGCTGGTCGGAGAGAAATGTTAGACCAATTAGATAAGCTCAATCAATTATCTTATCAAACCTATGGAGATCCGGAAATACATACTAAGATTCAACAGTATGAGATGGCTTACCGAATGCAGACTGCTGTTCCGGAAGTTACTGATATCAGTAAAGAACCAGATCATATCATCAAACTCTATGGTCCGGAATGCATAATACCTGGAACCTATGCAGCCAATTGTTTATTAGCTCGAAAGTTGTCAGAATCGGGTGTCCGATTTGTTCAATTATATCATCAAGGATGGGACCAACATGATAACTTGTTGAGAGACATGCCACTTCAAGCAGAAGATGCAGACCGACCCTCTGCTGCATTAATTAAGGACCTTAAACAACGAGGACTCTTGGATGAGACTTTGGTTATTTGGGGTGGGGAATTTGGCAGAACGAATTATTGTCAAGGTAGATTAAGAGTGGATAACTATGGTAGAGATCATCATCCTCGATGTTTCAGTATTTGGATGGCCGGTGGTGGGATCAAAACAGGTACCTATGGGGAAACAGATGAATTTGGGTACAATATTGTTAAGGATCCCGTTCATGTGCATGATCTGCATGCAACCATTTTACATTTAATGGGAATGGATCACGAACGATTAAATTTTAAGCATTTGGGTAGACGATTTAGGCTCACTGATGTTCACGGAAAAGTTGTTCCTGGATTGATAGCCTAGTAAATGAAGACTATTGGAAAAACACCGATTACATAACTCCATATATTCGTACCTAATTCTAGCTTTAACCGTAATGCTGGGCTTACTAGTTTTTGCAGAGAAATTCATCGAAATCCCAAGATTACTCCAGCCTATTGGGCGGATGCATCCTTTGGTCCTTCATTTTCCAATCGTATTGTTTATCCTGTTAGCATTTGTTGAAGTCTATAAAAAATCGATAGGCAGTATTGGTTATAAGCGAATGCTACCGTATCTAACTTTTGCTACAGCGTTGACGTCATTGATCAGCGCTTTGATGGGCTTATTCTTGTCGCAAGAAAGTGGTTATGCAGGGGACGGGATATCGGCCCATAAATGGTATGGAATCGGATTGACTTTTCTTGCTTTAATACTCTTCAATTCTTCGCTTAAGAAGCAAGGATCTTCGTTACATTCCTTGCTCTTCATTGGATCATTGGTTCTTTCTATCCCGATTTTGATCATCGGTAGCCATAAAGGAGCCAACATTACTCATGGTAAAAATTTTGTACTGGAACCATTAAATTCGGATGAGGCAGATAAGGCCTTAACTGGGGAAGTATACGCAGACTTTATCTATCCAATTATAAAAAGAAAATGCATCAATTGCCATAATGATGATAAGACCAAAGGAGGTTTGAACATGACGTCTATTTACAGTCTAATCAAAGGCGGAGATTCTGGATTGTCTATAGTAAAAGGCAGCGCTGAAGAAAGTGAATTAATACACAGGATTAACCTGCCAATTGAAGATGAAGAGCATATGCCTCCTGATGGAAAGCGACAACTTACGGAAAATGAAATCGACTTATTCATTGCATGGATCAATGAAGGTGCAGAAAGAACGTTGAAAACCGCAGCGGTTAATCCTCAAAGTGATTTATTTGATTTAATTAAAAATCAAGGTGAATCTAAAAGAATTAATCAATATGCCTTTAAAGCAGTAAATCAAAAAGTATTATCTTCTGTTAATGGTCCTTTTGTAAATGCAAGGCCATTGTTCGTTAATTCACCTGCTTTGGAAGTGGACTTATTTGTAAGAAAAACATATACTCCTGAATTATTAAACGCTCTTAAACCAATACGGGACCAAACAGTACATTTGAACTTGTCAGGTTTGCCTATCAAGGATGATGATCTAAATTTTATTGGGACCTTTTCAAATTTAGAAAAGCTGTTATTAAACGGTACTGACATAAATGGTGACAACCTGCATGCATTAAATCAAAATACTAAATTGACTTCTTTGGCTATCTCTTCTACATCAGTTGCATCTGAACATGTGTTGATGTTGAAAGATCATCCTGCTCTACAAGAGATTTACGTATGGGATACGCAACTTAATGAAGATGATATTGATTACCTTAAAGCTAAGTTGCCCCGCATAAACCTGCATGTTGGGGTGATGGCTGAAAGCCAACCACCCATTCCCCTCAGCCCACCAATACTGGTAAATAACAAAGAAATTGTTGGAACCGATGAAGATATAGTGCTTGAGCATAAATTGAATGGAGCTAAGATTTTTTATACGTTGGATGGTGAAGACCCAGATGAAACATCAGCAATATTCAATCATCCAATCAGAATAAATAAATATACTCAGATTAAATCCAGGTCGATTAAAGAGGGATGGTTGCCCAGTGAGGTTGTGACTCACAATTTTTATGTCAAAGGAAAACCATTTGAGGACCTTCGATTGCTAACAACACCAAATCAAAAATATCAAGCAAATGGGGCACGGACGTTGAATGACTTTGAAAAAGGGGAAATTAATAAGTTTGGAAATAAAAAATGGTTGGGATACCAAGAAACACCTTTCTCGGCATTAATTGACTTGGGAGCAGATTTTGATCCGGCATCCCAGATTATTCTATCTTATGGTTTAAATATGGGTTCTTATATAATGGCTCCAACCCGAGTAGATGTCTATGGAGGGAATAATCTGAAAAATATGAAACGGATTAAAATCCACCGATTACCTCTTCCTAAAGATTATGTCCCTAATGCTGAAGTGGCTTTGCCTTTGGACCTGGTAGATAATCAGTTTCAATATTTGCAGGTTATTGCTTACCCAATGAAAATGCTTCCCCAATGGCACGCAGGTGCCGGAGCAAAAGCTTGGTTATTTGTAGACGAATTATTTGTTTATTGAGCTTTTAACTAATTTAGATTGAATTATAATAATTTAATAACTCGGATAATTCATCATTTAGTTTAATCACCAACTCCAATTGAATCTGTTGTTACATCATCGGCGCTTAGCCACTTTGTTTATTTATTTATTAGTTGGTTCAACTAATCTTCTTGCCCAGTTTAGTGTGTTAAACCAGCAAGTAGAGTTTGACTATACGAATACTACGCTTAAATCGATTATTCATGATTTAGAAACAAAATATGGGATTAAGTTTACCTATAAGATATTTGATATGGATACTAACAAATCGATTCAATATTCTGGAAGGCTGGGAGATGGTTTAGATGAATTGTTTGTTGGAGAAAATATTGAATATAAAGCAATTGGTAATGGTATTATACTCCGTCAAAATCGGGTAATTGGTCAAAGAATTAAGGGAATAGTTATTGATCATATCACCAAAATTCCATTAATCGGTGCTACTATATCTATATTAAACATATCTGAACCAGTCGGAACTACCACTAATCTGGATGGTCGATTTGAAATTGGAGGGCTCTATATAGGTCGTTATAATTTGCAGATTCAATATTTGGGATACGAGGCACTAAACATAAATCAGGTGTTAATATCTTCTGGTAAAGAAGTGCAACTGCATATTGAGTTGAAAGAATCCATTTTGTCTCTTAATGAAGTAGTAGTCGTGGCGAAAACAGATAATACCAAACCACTTAATGACATGTCTAATTCAAGCGCCAGGTCATTTTCGGTTGAAGAAACACAAAGGTATGCAGCCGCTATATCGGACCCGGCAAGAATGGCTCAATCATTTGCTGGTGTATCCAGTGGTGGAGATGATTTGTCAAATGAAATTTTGATCAGAGGAAACTCAGCACGAGGATTGCTCTGGCGATTGGAAGGAGTAGAAATCCCCAACCCCAATCACTTTTCCGGCTATGTGAGTGGAGGAGGAGCAATTAGTATGTTAAGCGCAAGTACACTGGCCGATTCAGATTTTTACACAGGCGCTTTCCCGGCTGAGTTTGGCAATGCATTAAGTGGTGTATTTGACCTGAGCATGCGCAGTGGGAATTCGGATAAATTTGAACATTCGATTGCTATAGGCAACATAGGATTAGAAGCCTCGTCGGAAGGCTATTTTTCAAAAAAATCGGATGCTTCCTATTTGGTCAATTTTAGATATTCAACCTTAGAATTAATTGATCAATTTCTGCCTACCTTGCAGGGGTCATTGCCAGCTTACAAGGACCTCTCTTTTAAAATAAATATACCTACCTTAAAATTAGGTACTTTTTCCTTTTTTGGATTGGGTGGTGATAATTTACAAGCTTCTTCTGGCATCAGGGATAGCACCCAATGGTATTCACAAATGGATGATACCGACATTCGGGAAGAACAGGGCATGGGCTTGATCGGGTTGACTCATAGAAAGGTAATTTCCAGTAAAGCCTATTTCCGCAGTTCATTGCTCGTGTCAGGGTATCGATTTATGGATCTTTATGAAAAACTATTTCCGGAAGTTGATTATTCAACCTCCAAGGTTGATGGTAGTTCTTTTATCAATAAAAACTTAACCTTTGCCACCCAATTTAACCATAAAATCAATGCACAACATGCCATCAGAACCGGTTTATCAATCAATAGAAAATCGTTTGATTATTTTTCAGAAACCATTGATCCAAAACTACCATTAGATAGTGTGACCCCTTCGATTGATAAAGAACTCTTAAATTATCTTGAAAATAAGGGTAGTACTTACTACTCTCAAGTTTATTTTCAGTGGCGATATCGACTCAGCGAGACTTGGGAACTCAATGCTGGAATCAATATGTCCATTTTTTGGTTGAATAAAACTGTTGGCGTCGACCCTAGAATTGGGTTGAAGAATTATTTGTCTGAAGCTCAGACCCTCACATTTTCATTGGGATTGCATAGTAAGCCAGAGCATTCATCGACCTATTTTCTTTCACCTCCCAATACGGCTAAGGAAGAATTTCCAAATTTAAATTTAAGGATGATGAAAGCTGTGCATAGCGTACTAGGCTATGATTATTGGTTTTCAGAAAAACTACGATTTAAAGTCGAAGCCTATTTTCAGTATCTTTTCGATATACCCGTTTCCAACAATATTGCTAATGGGTTTTCTATCCTCAACTCTGAAGATATATTTGGTATTATTTTCGGAAATGATCTGGGTGAGGGAACATTGATTAATGAAGGACGAGGAATAAATTTTGGATTGGATATGACCTTTGAGAAATTCTTTTCGGAAGGATACTACTTCCTGATGACTAGTTCAATCTTCGATTCTAAATATTCACCTTTGAATCGAAAATGGTATCATACCTATACGGCTAACAATTTTATTTTTAACCTCTTAGGTGGGAAAGAGTGGCTGTTAAAAAAACGGAGTAAAAACATTTTGGGTATAAATGGTAAATTTACCTACTATGGTGGGAGAAGAGATAATCCCATAGACCTTGCCGCTTCTCGTGAGGCAGCAAGGGAAGTGCAAATACCGGACAGTTATTATTCAGAAAAAGTTGCACCTTATATCCGCTTTGATCTTGGGCTGGTATATAGGATCAATGGCCATAAAACAACTCATTCATTTCATTTAAGTATTCAGAACTTGTTCAATCGATATAATGTGGGTACAAGATATTATGATCACCAAGTCGGCAACATCCTTGAATTTACCCAAAATGGTTTGATCCCTTTCTTTACTTATCGGATACAGTTTTCGGGGGGTGATAAGTAGATGAATCAAACCATAAGACCATGAGTTGAAAAAATAATTTTGCTAAGTTTATCGTGAATGATTTCAACTATTTCTTATTGAAATTAATAAACAGCATAAATGATAATAGATCCAAAAAGCATTGAAAATGGGGAGATTAATCGGATATAATCCGGTGTCAATATCTTGGCACAACGAAGCGCATAATTATGGTGAATTTTTCGTGGAACCAAATAAAGAATTAGAGAAGTAGCAACCATGAACCAACCTAAAATCTTAAAAGATTCAGGAAATTTGGATAAATCGGCAACTAGTATCAAGGCAGCTGCAGGAATCATCCGAATGGTTATTTCTGCATAATTAATAATATTCGTGCTACCCGCTTTTTGCAGAGACGCTCTGGCTTTTTTTGGGGCTATTAGCATCAAGAAACCAACAGCAATTAAAAATAATCCAAATAATACTACGACCGATTTAGCAGTTTGCATTAACATTGCTTTTTTTTATAATCAAAGTACGAATTTTAAAGCTTAGCCTTGCCTAACTGCCAATAGTAAGTTTAGTGTATAATTTAAAATGAAAGGAATGGATCAGGATCGAATATATATGCCTAAATTAAGCGCGTTAACTTTATAATCATGATATATAAAACCTTGTTATTTGGGCTTTTAATTTCTGTAAATATATATTCTCAAGTGGCCATTTATGATAGTGGAGGTCCACTGCATCCGGATATGTCCGTTTATGACATAAAACATTATGTTTTGGACATTGAAATATTTCCCAACCAAAAGGCCATTGAAGGAGTTGTAACTATGAGTGCAGTTATTACCACAAATAGTGCCCGGCTTGCCATGAACCTGGATACGGTTTTTACCATATCCAATGTTGCCGTAAAAGTAAACAATGAAGAAGTGAAATCTAGTTTTAGCCGTGAAAATGGATTGATCTTTGTTCAAGCTGAATCTTTGTGGAAGGTCAATGATCAGGTGCAGATTACCACGCACTATAAAGGTAAGCCCCTGGCAGCTCCCCTGAATAAATTGAGTTGGTCAGATGGGTTTTTTTGGGACAAGACCACTAATGACGAACATTGGATAACCAATGTTACGGTCCTGAACGGAGCTGATATTTGGTGGCCATGCAAAGATCATCCTTCAGATGAACCGGATAGCGCTGACTTGTTTTTTACTGTACCCAATCCGCTCATTGTAGCTTCAAACGGATATTTGAAAAAAGTGACTCCCCTTTCAGCTGATCGGACGAAATACCACTGGCATGTTTCTACACCCATAAACAATTATAACATCACCATTAATGCAGCTCCTTATAAAATAATTGATACGACCATACGGAGCATCACCGGAGAAATCTATCCCATCTATTTTTATGTGCTTCCGGAAAACTATGAAAATGGGAAAATTCTTTTCCCACAATTTGCTCAACATTTAAACTTTTTTGAGAAGATGTTAGGCCCTTACCCTTTTAGGAAAGACAAATATGGAGTCGCTGAGACCTCTTATTATGGGATGGAAAATCAATCGATCATCGCTTACGGAAATAATTATACTAATAACAAATGGGGTTTTGATCACCTGCATTACCATGAATTGGCCCATGAGTGGTTTGCTAATATGGTGACCTGTAAGAATTGGAAAGACTGGTGGATCCACGAGGGTTTGGCTACTTATATGGAATCGCTTTATGTAGAATATCTACATGGGAAGGAAGCCTATCATGAATATGCCAATGGATATTTGGAAAGGATGAAAAATGAAAAACCTGTATCACCCACGGGTACTCCATCCTGTCGGGAACAATATATTGGTGATGTATATAGCAAAGGAGCAGCCATAATTCACAACGCTCGATATTTAGTAGGAGATAAAGTTTTTTTTAAGGCGCTGCGGCGATTGGCTTATCCGGAAAAATCTATGGAAACAAAAATGGATGGAAGTCAATGTAGATTTAGTTCCACAGAAGAATATATCCAGATATTTGAAGAAGAATATCATGATGATCTCGATTGGTATTTTCTCACGGTTTTGAGAGACGCCGATTTACCAAAATTGTTAGTCACCGAAAATAAGCATAAAGTATGGCTCAATTGGTCAACTGATTTTGATGATCATTACGTTATGCCTGTCGAGGTAGATATAAATGGAGAATTGCAAAAAATTAAAATGAAAAAGGGTAAAGGGAAATTTAAGGTCAAGGATGGTGATACTTATTCGCTGGATCCCAATAATTGGTTATTAAAAAAAGTGTTTAGACGTTGATGGGTTAAGGGTTTTAGATTTTGTCAGTAAAATGATTTACCTTTTCTCAGTGAACACGGTGAATTTGCCGGTGGTTTACTTTTTTCACGTTGTATTCATTATTTTCCCTTTTTGAATTAACGGATTACTTCGTCATAACTCCTGCCAATGAACTTAAAAGTAACCTCCCTTATCATCCTTTCAACCTAGACTCCATTATCGAAAACCTATTTTTTAATTATCTTGGAATAAAGAAATATTTTTCCATATCTAAATTACGATTCATTGGATTATGATTAACTGTTTATCTTCAACTGTTAGATTATTTATTGGTCTATGCACGCTTGGGGTATGCATGGCTCGATGCGGAGATTCCGGCACACCGAAAATAGTAGTAAATCAGCATGACCATATCATGTTAATAGGGGGTAACTTATGTTCTAGAATGATCAATTTTGGTCATTTTGAAACGGAACTACAATTAAATTTTCCTGATCATCAATTACTGGTGCGGAATATGTGTGATGGTGGTGATACGCCAGGATTTAGACCCCATTCTGGTAGACCCAAGCCCTGGGCTTTTGAAGGTGCCGAAGTATTTCAAACGGAGCTGGCTAGAGATTCCCGAAGCGTTGGACACTTGGAGTTTCCTGATGAATGGTTAACACGTTTGAAGACGGATGTCATCCTAGCATTTTTTGGCTATAGCGAATCGTTTACCGGAGACGATGGGATCGAACTGTTTAAGGACGAGCTTCAAGCATTTATTGAACATACCCTCGCACAACGATACAACCAAGAATCAACACCTCAATTAATTCTGGTTTCGCCTATTGCATTTGAAGACCTGAGCGCAATTATGGATTTACCTGATGGCCAAAAGGAAAATAGCAATCTGAAAAAATACACCGATGTTATTCGTCAAGTAGCTGCTCAAAATAGTATCCCGTTTGTTGACTTATTTTACCCTTCATTAAACTGGTATAACTTAAGTGGAGATCCATTGACGATTGACGGATTTCAGTTGAATGATAAAGGGAATAAAATGTTGGGATCGTATTTGGCAAAACAAGTTTTTGGAAAATCCAACCAGCAAAGTGAATATCGTGATTTAGTGCATGAGGCCGTCATGGAGAAAAACTGGTTCTGGCACAATGATTTTAAAATTCCCAATGGAGTACATGTTTTTGGTCGCCGATATGATCCGTTCGGACCGGACAATTATCCATATGAATTAAAAAAGATCCGGGAGATGACCGCTATCAGGGATACGGCAATTTGGAAAGCACTCCATGGTGAAGCGATGGATTTAATTAAAGCAGATGCTACGACCTCTAAACTACCCCCAGTTCAATCTAATTATGAACCCTCCGATAAAAATGGAAACCCGCAATATCTTTATGGTGAAGATGCCTTGGCCAAACTTAAAGTACCTCCAGGGTATAAGATTGAACTGTTTGCATCTGAACAAGAATTTGATGATCTTGCTAATCCGGTTCAAATGTCATTTGATAATAAGGGAAGGCTGTGGGTAGCTACCATGCCCAGCTATCCACACTACAAACCTGGAGACTCTAAACCAGATGATAAGCTGATTATTTTGGAAGATACCGACGGAGATGGGAAAGCTGACAAGCAAACTACTTTCGCTGATAAGCTTCACTTACCTATTGGATTTGAAATTGCCCGGGAAGGGGTCTACCTTTCGCAAGGTACGAATCTGGTATTGTTGGTCGATGAGGATGGGGACGATCAAGCCGATCGAAAAGAGATCTTATTGAGTGGTTTTGATGATCACGACACCCACCATGCGATCAGTGCTTTTTGTGCTGACCCGTCTGGTGCTATCTATATGGGAGAAGGTGTATTCCTTCACACCAATGTAGAAACTCCTTACGGAACTGTAAGAGCTACTAATGGTGGGTTTTATCGTTATGCGCCACAGCGACATCATCTGGAGCGTACTGCCCAGATTTCAATTCCCAATCCATGGGGCATTGCTTTTGATGAATGGGGGCAGCCCTTCTTTGCAGAAACTTCTGGTCCGGACGTACGTTGGATGACGCCGGGATCAATCAAGCCATTATATGGAGTAGGGTCACCTAAATCATATAACTTAATAGAAGATGCACATCGAGTAAGGCCGACTTCAGGATTGGAATACATGCACAGTAGTCATTTTCCAGATGAACTCCAAGGAGGTCTGATGATCAATAATACGATTGGTTTTTTGGGTACCAAGATTCACACTATGGTTGACGATGGCACCGGGTACGATAGTCAGCATCAATTAGATCTTGTAGTTGGTAGTGACCCAAATTTTAGACCGGTAGATATGGAAATCGCCCCCGATGGATCGTTATACCTGGTGGATTGGCATAATGTACTGATCGGGCATATGCAACATAATGCGCGGGATCCCTACCGGGATCATGTACACGGACGGGTCTACCGCATCACCTATCCTTCCAGACCACTTATAGAACCTGCGAAAATTGTAGACGCGTCCATTGAAGAATTGATGGATAATTTAAAATTAAATGAATACCGGACCCGATACCGAACGCGAAGGGAGTTGAGAGGTAGAGACAAAAACGAAGTATTGTCCGCTCTGCAAATTTGGATAAGGGAATTAGATCAAAAAGATGCTCGTTATGAGCACCACCTGTTAGAAGCTTTATGGGTGAGTTGGGGGCATAATCAAGTTGATCAGGAATTGCTGAACAGACTTTTAAATGCAAATGATTTTAGAGCGAGAACAGCCGCCGTGAAAGTACTGCGTTATGTAGGCCATCAAGTTAACAATCAAATAGACTTACTGGCTCAAGCCATTGAGGACGAAAACAGCAGAGTCCGATTGGAAGCGATTGTTACATCCTCTTGGCAACCGGCAGGTGATGCCCTGGATCTTCTATCCAAAGCTATATCCGATACATCTGATATCTGGATTAAGGATACTTACCAGTCAGCTGTCAATTTTGTACAAGGCAGGACCAGCAAAGAAACTGGTGCTGAATTAGTTACAGCCTTAACCGGTGTAGCAAGAAATATCTATGTAAAAGGGCATGAAATTTATAATCGTGATGGATTCTGCGTCACCTGTCATCAAGCGGATGGAAAGGGACTGGAAGCGTCTGGGTTTCCACCCTTGGCTGGCACTAAATGGGTAAATGGCGATGTGGATCGATTGATTAAAATCACTTTAAAAGGATTGTTGGGACCCATTACCGTCAATGGTAAAGATTACCCAGGGCAAGTGCCCATGACGCCGTATGAAGGTATGCTTAATGATACCGAAATCGCGGCAGTGTTGACTTATGTGCGTAATTCTTTCACCAATGAAGCTGGTGTGGTTTATCCAGAACAAGTTAAAAAGGTGAGGGAAGAAGTAAAAGACTTTAAAGGGTTTTATAATCCGACCGAGTTATTGCAGGTACATCCCCATTAGGAGTATTTTAGTATTGAGTATAGAGTATTGGGACTGCCCTATTAACCGCGGTTTATTTTCTGTTTCTCTGATTCAATGGATCGCTTCACTTTGTTGCCCATGACGTTAAGTTTTAGAAACCTGAGACCATTGACCCGAAAGAAGCCATGAAGCCTTGATTGAAAAGGGCTGAAGGACCGACACTATCCACGGATTGCAAGCCCTAGGCTGGTCCAAAATCATCCGCAAATATTGATACAATTGTTTTATTGATGATTCGTGATGGAGCCTCGCAAAAAAAAAGCAACCTATCTAGTTATGATAGGCTGCCTTTAAAGATCATTCTTTGTGATACATAAGATTAGGGTCAGGTTCCTATAATCGGATATGATCTATTCAACTCATCCCTGTTGAGTTCATTAAATTTTTAATCGTTTGATAGTTTATTGCTCTTAATACTATTTATCCATTAATAAAATAGTAAGTAATATTTATCAAGCGTAAGCTTGGTTTATTTTGGTCGATGCTTTTTGGATTCTACTACCAGCTATTTCTGGATGATACCTAAAGCGCTTAGAAGACTCAGATCGATGACTAGCAGGTATAACGATAGGATGTAAATTCGAAACATCCAATAAACCGAGCTCAAAGGCACGTCGCACGAGTCCTGCAATATTGCGGGCATCCATTTTTTTAAGTAGGTTCTTCCGGTGCGACCGAGCCGTGTTCTGGCTAATAAACAGCTTTTTGGCTATATCATTTGATGAATGCTCAAACGCTATAAGGTTTAAGACTTGTTTTTCACGTTGCGATAAGTTGATCATTTTTCAAAAGTGTTTTAAGGTTGATACATAGAGTTTTCAAATATGTTGACCATTTCTTTCCGTTAATAAAGTGGGTATTGCATTCAGAGATATCCTTTCCACATTAATTTTTTATGAGCTATCAAAACGTTGTTACTTATATGTGGAATTCATATACAATTACAATTTCAACAATTAATTGCTAAAAATCCAATGAGTCAGGATGAAGGGCCCTATTTTTTTATCGAAGGGGTAGTTTTTTTTATCGAAGGATTGGTTTCTGCATTCCGCTTGACGTTTTCCTCTATTGGGTATTAAGCCATATATTACTAATTAACTTGAGATGGAATACTTGAGTAAGGGGTAGAAGTGCTGGCAATACCAACGAAAATTTGCGAGTGCATTTCGAAAAGGTGATACTCAAATGCGCTGCTATCTCCTAATCAAGTTTTCTTTAAGTTGAATAATAAGTAAGTTAAGATAAAGTTATCGACATCATCATAATGTAATAGTATAAATCAAAAAACATTTTGGTAATTTTACCATTACATTATAATAAAAATCAATCACATTATGGAAAAGAAAGAAAGTATAAACACATCTACAAATGGATCAAGCAATAATGGCAATGGTGAAAGCAAGTGTCCTTTTACAGGTGGTGCGCTAAAGAAAAGTGCTGGCGGTGGCACATCAAACCGTGACTGGTGGCCGAATCAATTGAATTTGAGCATACTCCGTCAACATTCTTCGCTCTCCAATCCAATGGGCGAGGGATACAATTACGCTGAGGATTTCAAAAGCCTCGACCTGGATTCTGTTAAGAATGATCTCTTCGAGCTGATGACCACCTCGCAAGACTGGTGGCCTGCCGACTATGGCCACTATGGCCCGTTCTTTATTCGGATGGCGTGGCACAGTGCAGGTACATACCGTATTGCTGATGGCCGTGGTGGCGGTGGTTCCGGAAACCAGCGGTTTGCACCACTAAACAGTTGGCCAGACAATGCGAATCTCGACAGGGCTCGCTTATTACTCTGGCCCATCAAACAGAAATATGGCCGGTGTATTTCTTGGGGTGATCTGATGATTTTGGCGGGCAACTGTGCACTTGAGTCGATGGGCCTTGAGACTTTTGGTTTTGCCGGAGGGCGTGAGGATGTTTGGGAGCCTGAAGAAGATATCTATTGGGGCTCTGAAAGTGAGTGGTTGGGAGATAAGCGTTATACCGGAGATCGCGATCTTGAGAATCCCCTTGGTGCTGTGCAGATGGGTTTGATCTACGTAAATCCTGAGGGACCAAACGGAAATCCTGATCCGATAGCTGCAGCCCATGATATTCGCGAGACGTTTGGACGAATGGCCATGAATGATGAAGAAACGGTGGCACTGATTGCCGGCGGACATACATTTGGCAAAACGCATGGAGCTGCTGATCCAACTAAGTATGTTGGACGGGAGCCTGCAGCAGCAAGCATTGAAGAGCAAAGCCTCGGTTGGAAAAACACTTTCGGCAGTGGCAATGCCGGTAACACGATTACGAGCGGCCTTGAAGGTGCCTGGACCACAACCCCCACCAAGTGGAGCAACAATTTTTTCGAAAACCTCTTTGGCTACGAATGGGAGCTTACTAAGAGTCCGGCCGGCGCATACCAATGGCAACCCAAGTCTGGCGCTGGTGCGGGTCTAGTGCCTGATGCCCACGATCCTGCCAAGCGTCATGCCCCATTCATGCTAACCACGGACCTGGCCTTGCGATTTGATCCTGTTTACGAAAAGATTTCAAGACACTTCTACAAAAATCCTGATGCGCTGGCCGATGCATTCGCCCGGGCATGGTTCAAGCTTACTCATCGGGATATGGGGCCAATTACTCGCTATCTTGGTCCAGAAGTACCTCAGGAAGAACTGATCTGGCAAGACCCTGTTCCAGCAGTTGAACATACGATTATAGACAATCAGGATATTGACGAATTAAAGCAGAAAATTCTTTCAACAGGATTGTCTGTGTCCCAATTAATATCTACTGCTTGGGCATCCGCATCAACGTTTCGAGGCTCTGATAAAAGGGGTGGTGCAAATGGAGCACGAATCCGTTTGGCTCCGCAGAAAGATTGGAAAGTTAACAACCCGGCTCAACTATCCACCGTATTGCAGACACTCGAGGGCGTCCAAAAAGAATTTAACGCTGCTCAATCCAGTGATAAGATAGTTTCGCTAGCTGACTTGATTGTCCTGGGAGGTTGTGCTGGACTCGAACAGGCAGCGAAGAATGGAGGTCATGAGCTCAAAGTACCTTTCTCACCAGGTCGTACAGATGCGGTACAAGAACAAACAGACATAGAATCATTTGCGGCCCTAGAGCCAGCTGCTGATGGATTCCGAAATTACTTGAATGAACATCATACCGCAGCAGCTGAAGAAATGCTGGTTGATCGAGCACAATTAATGACCCTTACTGCTCCTGAAATGACCGTTTTGGTTGGTGGTATGCGTGTACTGAATACCAACTTCGATCAGTCCTCTCACGGTGTATTTACTAAACGAAAGGAGGCACTCACCAATGACTTCTTCGTCAACCTGCTCGATCTGGGTACGAAATGGAATGCGAATTCTGAATCTAAGGATTTGTTTGAAGGACACGATCGGGCAACCGGTGAACTCAAATGGACCGGTACCCGTATTGATCTCATTTTCGGATCGAACTCCGAGCTACGAGCTATTGCAGAAGTCTATGCATGTGCAGACTCCAAAGAAAAGTTCGTACAGGACTTCGTGGCAGCTTGGACTAAGGTGATGAACCTCGACCGATTCGACCTGGCATGATTCCGGGGGTATAGGATAGACGCCGGGTAATTCCTCGGAGTTGTTT
>JAHEJC010000436.1 GCA_024639065.1 Lewinellaceae bacterium
TCACCCATCAGGCCAGACAATCCGCTTAACAATTCTTTTTTAGCCGTATTCAGAATTGGACTGACACCTTCAAAATAGACGGCATTCAACTTATTGCGGTAATGATTAAGAAGTGATTCATCATCGATCTGATCATAGCGAAGCCAGAGTCGATAACCGTCTCCTGCAGTAGCTGGAAGGCAAAAGGTGATAAAACAAACAAACCAAATAAGAGACCGGATCATATTTGTAACTTTAAAATACTTATAACGTGTCATAAACCAACATTAAATGGTCACCAACAGTTATGAAAAAATCATAATATAAATCCCTTCATTACTCAGAGATGGGATCTTCACTTTCAACGATTTTTCGGAAATGATTTTCCGGATCTTTTTGAATATATCAAAGTAAGCTTGGTTTATCGAGTCATTCAAATCTGCTCAATTTATTGACCTGATAAAGAAGAGGGAGACTTCTATCCGAAGATCTCCCTTGATTCATCTCTGAGAAATGATAGTTTTATTTTTCAATATCCATTTTATTAATACCCCGGATTTTGAGGATAACCAGGCGCTAAATCAATTTGACTTTGTGGTATTGGTCTGAGCGCATGATAAGGTTGAATATTTGGACTACCTTGTTCATTATACGCTTGTACTCTTTCTAAAAGCTTACCTGTTCTGGTCAAATCATACCACCTCATAAACTCCCCATTTAGTTCTCTGGATCTTTCATCTAAGAGAAAGTCTAAATCAACATCGGCTGCTGTTATCATCATCTCACTTTCCTTTCCTGGGAAAGCCGCTCTAAGTCTAACGGTGTTGATATAATCTGCGGCTAAAGCGGTGTTGCCACTCAACAAGGCTGCTTCAGCTCCAAGCAAATAAGTATCTGCCAAACGATATATAATAACCGGTCTGTACGAATTAACGTTTGGATCGGCAGAAGTACCAGGAAATGGACGCTGTTTAGCATCATACTTCTTTAGTGAAGGATAGGCCGAAATATCATAATCTTCAGGATTCAATGCGGCATATCCCCTTTTATTTTTTTCGTCCTCGGTTAATTTTAGATGACCAGGTACCATCCACACCGCCGTGTCACCAATGTTAAACTTTAACTCACCTACCATAGACTGATCAACGAATCCGGCATCCGCTTCTTCCTGAGTCCAGGTTGGAATACCTCTTAACTCTTGATTCCCAGTAAGCCGGTTGTCACCAGCAGTAAGTGAGTTAGCATACCAAACAGTCTGAAAGGATTTATCATATCTCGAATCATTTACTTTATCCGCGTAGACCTCATTGAGCAAGTACGAGGTAGGTCTAAATCTGATCCAGGGTCTGCCATTTTCAACATCTCTATTCATGCCTGCCCATTGTACGTAAAATGGTCTAAAGAAGAAGTTTTGCCAACCACCTCTACTATTCAATTCATTTCGATCTGTGGTTTCTCCCTGAATGGCAAATAACACCTCTGCATTATTATGATTGTCTTCGGCATGCACCATGGCAAAATCTTCCATCAAGCCTGCTCCAAAATTTGCTGCTGGAGAGGTAGCATCAGGTATAAGTTGCTGAACGGCGGATAATGCTGAAGCATGGTCACCATTTGTTAAATGCGCCCGGGCCAATGCATGTAGCGCTGAAGCTTTCCAAACTCTCCCCTCATTTCTTGGTGCATCCGGCAGCTCAACAGCCGCTTCTCCTAAATCTTTAATTACGGCCGCCAAGACCTCCTGTTTATTATTTAGCGAAAACTCATCAGTCGGATTTCTATTAAAAGCCAGGGGACCTGAACCTAAATCCAGGGTCGCTCCACCATAGGTTTGTACTAAAATTAAATACCACTGCGCTCGTAAAAATTTAGCTTCTGCTACCAAATTAGCTAATTGTTCAGGGGTTAGATCAGCTGCATTCGCACTTAATTCTATAACCCCATTACAAGTATTGATGGCGGGATAGGCAGCATTCCATAGATCATCTGCATCGCCTTCATTGGGGTCAATTCCTGTATAACTATTCCAGTTATTATTTTGTACCTGTTGTCCAAATGTATACTCATCGGTTCCCCAACAGGTAAGAAACATACCAGCTTGCCTGGTCATGGACTTAAATGAGGTATAAGCAGAAATTACACCCCCTTCAATGCCTTGGCCTGTTTCGAAAAAAGAGGGAGTAAGTATGGCTTTAGGATCCTCTTCTAAGACATCTGAACACGAAAATAAGGCTAGACATGCAAAAATGATCGTGTATATTAATATATTTTTCATACTTATTATTTTCAAAATTTAGAATTATAGAGATAAGTTAACTCCGAAGATAAATTGTCTGGTTACCGGTGTACTTGTTCCAACAACCAGTCTTCTTCCATAAGCATCGCTTCTTCCTGTTGGCTCCGGATCAATACCACCAAAATCAACATAATCCGAGAAAAATGCTTTGAATGGATTGTTGAGCGTCAAATAAATACGGGTCCCGGATATCGGACTATTGCCTAAAATTTTGTCATCAAAGGTATATCCAAGATTTATCGTCCTGATTTTGAAAAAGCCTCCATCAAAATACCCTAATGTCTGATGATGTCTGGTATCCTGATCTCCCGGACGCGGGAATGAATTGGTGGGATTTTCATCCGTCCAATAATCCACCAACGGAGCATTTCTACGTGCTTCCAGCAGGGTGTTGCCTTGATAATAAGTGCTTATCAATTGATTTCCTCCATTGGCAAAACCTACTATGGACAGGTCAAAATTGTCAAACCCAAATCTAGTAGAAACACCCATGGTCCATTTAGGATCCAATTGCCCTAATATGGTTCTATCATCACCATCCTGTACACCATTGCCATTAAGGTCGGCAACTTTTATATCACCAGGGGCATAATCTCCAAATTGTGTAGCAGCATCCGCTTCACCTGATTGCCATATCCCCAGTTTTTCATAATCGTAAATCACATTGACCGGAGAACCGACAAACCATCCATTGCCAATATTTTGCTCAACGCCATTTCCCAGGGCCACGATCTCTTCATTATGAGCGGCAAAATTTACATCGAATTGCCATTCAAAACCTTTTCCAGATGAGCGTATGATATCGGCTCCAAGTGCTATTTCGATACCATTACCCTTGGTTTCTCCAATGTTTTCTTGTATGGGATTTGGTACTCCACTGGTTGCAGGTAAATCTCTTGATTGTAACACTCCATCGGTAGATGTATTATAGTAATCGATCGAACCGGTCAATCTATAATCAAATAGTCCAAAATCTATCCCGATATTCTGCGACGTAGTAAACTCCCAACTCAAATTGGGGTTTGGCAAATTGGTAACCGCGAATCCGGAAACTGAATTACCTCCCAATTGATATAGCGATCGCTCAAGTCTACCCAAAGAAGAATAAGGGGCAATGGCTTGGTTAGAGGTTTTACCCCATCCAACTCTAAGTCTCAGGTTATCAAATAATGAAGAACCATCCATAAAATCTTCATTCGACAAATTCCAGGCAGCGGCAAATGCAGGGTAAGTGAAATACTTATTGCCTTCAGCCAATCTGGATGATCCATCTACTCTGAACGTTGCGGTCAATACAAATCGATCGTCGAACGTATAATTCGCACGACCCATATAGGATATTAAACCCCAACGCTCGTATCCAAATTGGTCTTCATCTACTGCAGCCAAACCAGCCAAGAAAAAGTTATTGGCTCCAATTAGATCGGAGAAAATATCTTGGGCTTCAAAACCGCTTCTTTGAGTTTCTTGTTCTTGCACACTGAATAAACCGGTCAAACCAAAAGTATGTTTACCAATCGATTTATCATACTGAAGGATGTTCTCTATTGTATATCCCCAATCATCACGATTTCTTAGACTGGCCGTACTGGAAGCACCCGGTGAAACAAAAGGTGAGGAGACACCATTAAATCGGTTTACTTCATCCTGAGAATAGTCTAACCCAACATTCAACCTATATTTTAAACCACCAATAATATCTACCTCAGCGAAAAGGGTATTAAATGTTCTTAATCTTCTCCTGGTATCATCCCAAGTGTCCGTATCATTGATCAACAAGGGGTTCTTAAAAAATGGTTCGTCAAGTGTATTTGCTGCCGGAAATGGATTCACGCTTCCATCTGCATTATAAGCTCGGTATAAAGGACTCATATTCAGGGCTAAATCTCCTGCTGTCCCAACGCTCTCACCTTCTCTATAAGAAAGGGAATTGATTGACGAAACACCTACTCTTAACCAATCAGTTATATCAGAATCCACAGACATCCTAATAGTATATCTGTCAAATTCTTGTCCTGCAAGAATTGTTGATTCACCAAAATACCCACCCGATACAGCATACCTTGTAGACTCAGATCCACCTGAAAAAGTTAACTCATGATTAGTAATATGGCCATTTTCATAGGCCTCTTCCTGCCAATCAATATCCCTACCGCTCGCCAAACCTTCCTGTTCATCAGGTGAAAGTTCGCCTACTCCTCCATAAAAGGCCGACCACTCCTTTAGTTCGGCAATGCCTGCAGCGTTGAAAGACTCATATTTGTCAAGAGCAGAAGAAGTACCGTAATATCCATTGTAAGTTATTTTGGTTTTACCAGGTATTCCTTTTTTAGTGGTGATCAATATTACACCATTGGCGCCTCTCGAACCATAAATGGCTGTTGCCGAAGCGTCTTTAAGCACGTTAATAGACTCAATCAAATCTGGACTTAAATCGTTTATATTTCCCCCTTGATAAGGAATGCCATCCACGACCAAAAGCGGGTCATTTACTCCAGACTCATCAGAACCAAGGGATCTGTTTCCTCTTATTCTGATTTGCGGACTGGCACCAGGTTCTGAAGAGGTTTTTTGGATAAGCACCCCTGGCAATCTACCTTGCATGCTCTGAAGTACATCGGAGGCGGGCACTTCCCTCAGCTCTTCTGAATTCATGGTAACGATTGAACCGGTGACATCACTGCGTTTTGTGGTACCATATCCTGTGACTACGATCTCGTCCAGAAACTGATTACTGAACATGGCCACGTCTATGACCGTTTGACCCGCAACAGGAAATTCTTGTGATTCAAAACCAGTATAACTGAAGACTAAAGTTGCATCGCCAGGTACGCTTAGCGAATAACTACCATCTGCCTCAGTGACCGTTCCTGTACTGGTCCCTTTAATGAGGATATTAACTCCAATCAGTGGTTCGCTACCCGACGTTACAGTTCCACTCACAGTCAGATTCTGTGCTGATAAGGTGGTACTCAGAAAGCAAA
>JAHEJC010000437.1 GCA_024639065.1 Lewinellaceae bacterium
CAATAGCAGCCGGATTACATCCCAAATCACCTCCTGCATCACAATCAACATTCGTTGGTGCTACCAAATCTACCACCCACGTAAACCTCTGATAACAAGTATCACTGTTCAAGCAAGCATCCGTAGCCCAATATTTATGCGTAACCGTATAGTTACAACCTACATTCGTTGGTGTTCCTTCCACTACTCCACTCGCAGGTGTTCCACAAGCATCTGTCCACGTCGGTGCATCATCAGCTGCATATTCAATAGCCGCTGGATTACATCCCAAATCACCTCCTGCATCACAATCAACTGTAGTCGGAGGATCCACATCGCCCTCCAACACTCTAAACAATCCTGTACACATCTTCTCTTGACCACAATCATCCGTGAGTGTTACCAATACACTTACACTTTGAAGATTAGGATTGCATGCTTGAGGCTTCTGTAAGTGATTCGTAGTTAAATTGCCATCATAAGTTATAGTATATGGTGGGCAACCACCAGATCCTTGAATAGCTTCTAAAGCTGTAATCCAGGCAGACCAGGCCAAATCAATTTGCCCTTGAGTGGAACAGCCTGATAGCTCAACTGTATTAGGACAAACTATATCATCTAATGGAGGTAAGGTAATATTAATCTCTTGAAGGCAAGATTGGATTAAATCATCGGCAGTATTGGCCTGATACCCAGGGGTATTATTTCCTTCAAAGTATAAATAGTACATTCGATCTACTGAAAGACCACCGACACAATCATCATCCAAATTGAAGTCTTCATCATCCAGTAGTAGTGTGCCACCACAATCGACATAACTTGAAAAGACGTCATCTATATTCCCTAACGCTGGTGGTATCATACAACCTATCGCATCAATATTTAGATCCGTGCTGCACACTGCGGAAGGAGTACAACATGAACCCGGATCAACCATAATAGAGTAGGTATCTGAATCCCCGTTAGCGTCTGTTGCGGTAAGTGATACAGTATATATCAGATCAGCAGGAAAAGTATGTGTTGGATTTTCAGCAGTACTAAGAGCACTTCCATCACCAAAATTCCAAGAATAAGTTAAAGGTGCCTCACCTCCCACGGAAAGATTGGTAAAATCTATGGTCCTTGCCGGGCTAGACGCACATGCCGTATCAAAGTTTGCAACTACCGGTAACCTCACTACGAGTGTACCATAACATCTACACTTAGATTCTGGATTACAACTTGAAGGATCAATATTTCCAGTCGATCCATCGCACAAGGGAGGGCCTGCTGAAGTCCACTTGATATAACCGTTCTGTAATTCTAATTCTTCGGAACAATCCCAGAATTCAGTAGTTTGAGCTGGTACACAAATGATATTATAGTCCTTACCAGGCACTATTATTGGAAAACAATTTGATATTGTAAGCAAATTGCCACTTGTAGCTCCTACAACTGTACCCGATAAAAATACTCCATCGCGGTCACTATTATTATCATTGTAAATAACAGCGCATACAAATACATCAATAGTTTGACCTGGCCCTATTCCATCACAATCGCTAGACTCTAAACATGAGCCATCCGCTTTCGCTAAATAGAGGTCTAAAATGCTAAAATCGTTAGCGTTACAATTCGGAGTACAAGGTCCGCTGTCCTCATTACCCGAACAATCACCGGGTGCAATTTCAGTATTAGGATCTACATTTGGGCATTGACTCCATCCTGTTAAAGGAAATAGAAATATCAAAGCCATTAATAATACTTCTAATTTAAAATTTAGAAGGATTTGGTTGTAAAAATACTTAGGTGTCATGATTAATTGGTTTAAGTCGGTACAGAAATTTATGAGTTTAAAACATTGGTATTACAATAGACATTTAGATTGCTAAATCTGTGAATTATTTTTGTACAATCAATTATTGAAAAGAATTTTTTGGTACATATGAAAGGTGAATCCATATCATATTAAGTATTGTACCTTGAAACCAAATGTCGTTGGCTACCTTAGAAAGTTGTTTGAAAAATACATAAGAAGACGCTTGAAATAAGCTCCTGAATTGGTCATAGAAACGACTTTGGGCATTGGGCAAACCTCTCTCACCCCAGGAGTACATCTTGGATCGCATAACATTGGTTTTAGTTTGGTACAATAAAAAGTTTGCTCTGATCCAGAGGATCAATGCATCTATTGCATCTACCTATCTAATACCTATTACACAGTAGATAATAACATGAAAAAACCAGGGACTTGGGGACAAGCTCAGAAAAAAGAAGTTTATCTATCTCTATCTAAAAGCCAATGTACATAAAAAAATCACAAATAAAAATTTTCTTTTCTTACAACCTGTAAAACATTTTCATTGAAACGAGTTTATCAGTTGAAACAAAGGCCTTCAAGATCGTGGTGTGCAGAATCCATTAATAATTAATATCCATAAATCAAATGTGACTAACAATTTCTTATATATGAATTAAATAATTACTATATAAAATTCATATTCAGGAAAAAATAATTCAAGTTCATTATTTGTTCTAGTAAAAAATATCCAATTGATTAAAAAAAAGACAGGACTTTCTAAAAAAAGTCCTGTCCAAATGTATACTATCGCAAAAAAACGAATTTTTACATCTTCATGAATTTCTTTACTTTGTGTACCTGGTCATTTACAAATTGAATCATATACATTCCCTGAGGAAGGTTTTCGATTTCTAGATTCAATCTATTTTCACCTGCAAATAACTGGACTTTTTCTTGATAAATATTTTTTCCATGCTGGTCCTTAACCAGGATCCATCCGTTTAAAGATTCGCTAGGGCTCAAGACTACATTGAGATGGGACATGGCAGGGTTAGGAAATAACTGTATTGCCAAAATATCAAAATCATTTTCAGTAAAAGCGTTTTTCTTTTGCTGATCCAGGATCGGATTGCCTTGAGCTGGTTTAAGCTGTTCATAACTTCCAAAGCTATGTATAATACGACACTGGCTAAATGCTTTATTTAAGCTAGTCAGGGTCTTCACCAATTCTATAGTGGAAACACCTACATCATTTCCAGCCAAAGCACTATCTGCCAAATGTTTAAATTCGCCCACTTTAAACCCATTTCCCAGCAAATTAATTACAGACTCACTGATACAAAATGAATCCAACGTAGAGGACTTACCCATTGCATTTGGACCAATATCACAATTTTCAGCTTCCATAGTGCTCACACATTGGTCATAGATGCTCAAATAATGAAACTGAGTATCCAACTGCATATTAAGCGCTAAGGTCAACAACTGATTAAAAAGCGGATTCGTACTTTTCCCATCAACCAGAATAACATTCATATTTGAACAATTACCAGTACCTTCAATAGGAATTCCTTCTCCAACTGCTTTTCCTAATAATTCATTTATACAAAATTCATCCCCGGGGTTTGCGGTAAATGAGTTTCCAGCTAACCCAATGGTTATAGGTCCATTATCAAGAATATTCTTTAGAATGTCCGTACTGGCATTCAAGGAACAATCATCAACGCTATCTTGACCGTAAAACGCCTCCGTGAATGTACAAGCTCCATTTAGATCGCAGCCCATGAGACTCGTACAACTAAATGCACAACCATTCGCATCGGTCAACGTTGCTTGCAGGACTACATCTTCAGCCTTTGATTGGACTGTTACCACAGAACTGTCTGCCCCATCCAGTATTTTCCATTGGCCAGATATAACTTCCCAATGAATTGTGTAGGGTGGAACTGCATTATTAACTTGTAAAGAATATTTTGAAATACCTCCACATTTCTGATCATCCAAGGTGATTATATCGCAACTGATAATATCATCTTTAACACAGATTAATTGGGTATAGGAAGATTGATTGCCACAGGCATCTATTGCATTCCAGGTTATAGTATAAGACTGCAATAAACAATCATATTTGATGATCGGTTTATCTGATTTACTAAGCTCACCCAAACAAGGATCCATTATATCCAAAGGTCTGAAAATGATGTTTTTAAAATCAATGGAATTAATGGGTTTATCGCACCGGTCCACCGGGGTGTCAACGAAGATCGGCCCAATATCATTGCTCACATGAATCTTTTGTACATGAGTAGTCTCCAGGCCACATTCATCTCTCACATAATAAGTTCTTTCAATAATAAAACTCACCGGACATTGATCTACTCCTGTCCGTACTGTATCATCAATAACGCCCTGCTCTTGAATTCCACAATCATCTGAGGCGTTTAATGGTATGGGTATTGGAATTTCATCACAGGAAACCGTTACATCTTCGGGAAGATCAGGTCCTAAACTTGGAGGCGTCTGATCAATTCTACGGGTTAAGGATTGAGAGACACTAAAGTCGGCATTACACGCTGCAATGGCAGTCCAAGTATGCAAGATTGTTTCCATGCAGTTGCTATCATTAAAACTTATTGATTCAGTGAAAATCAATGGAATATCATTACCGCAGCGGTCGATTACGTGCACCTCAACGGGCTCAGGAATTTCTACTTCATTGCAACCAATAAATAAATCTTCCACATTTCCAACTACCGTAGGCTGCTCCTCTTTTCCTAATATGGTGAAACTGCGTATACAGGTTTGGGAGGTAAAACACAACCTGGTACTAGGAATTTTATAGATTACTTCAACAGTACCACCACAAGCGTGTGGGGCATTAGGTCTTCCTCCTTGAAAAGCAGCATCACTCGAACAACCACCTTCAAATCCAAATAATGACAACCATTCTTCAAAAGTTGCATCTACTTCGGACTGGCTCATACATTCACTAATGATCACATCTTCAGGACAGTTTAATAGCAGTTGATCGACAGTTTTTACAGTAAACGTAGCCGCACAAATTGCATCTGGATTACAACCCAGACCATCACTAGCTAAGTATATCAATTCAACAGTTCCACCACAATATTGGGGTGCTTCCGGTACATTGCCAACAAAATCAGCGGTCACTTCGCATCCACCGGAATGTGAAAAGGATTCTTTCCATACGGTATAAGCTTGTTGAATTTCTTCATCCGAACTACAAGCTGGTATTTCCATATTATCAGGACAAATCAATTCGAGCGGATCGCCCTTTTTAACTTCAAAAATAGATTCGCAGGTAAAGAAACCCTGGCATTTTGAGTTGATCTTGATAGTCAAGCTCAATTTTTCTCCACAGGGAGAAGGTATCGGTATATCATCAAAGGAAGTAACCACGGTAATTGGACCATCATCATACTGGATGCAACAAATAACTTCCAGGTCGCAACCTCCACCCCATTCAAATTC
>JAHEJC010000438.1 GCA_024639065.1 Lewinellaceae bacterium
TGGTCATCTATATTTCCATTATTTTCACCGATTGTGATGCCATCAAGGTTGGCATTCAGTCCTCCATTGTGGGAAATTATTCTTTCAGTTGTGATGCTTGGTGCGACTTCTATCTTTTTTGTTTGGTTGTCAGCGCGTATTTATAGAGTAGGGATTTTTATGTATGGGAAAAAAGTTTCCTTTAAAGAAATCGGGAAATGGCTTTTTTATAAAGGTTAAATCGAAGTTTTAATAGTCCTGAGAAATTGGGTGAATCATCAATTCGTCAATAACCACATGAGGTGGAGCGGTAGCAATGTAAACCACAGCATCTGCGACGTCAGACGGATTTAAAAACTCAGTTTGACTATCATCTCCTGTGGATTTTCCATGAAAAAAGGTGTCAACTAAGCCTGGATATACTGTACTGACTTTAATGTTGTCTTTTCTTACTTCTTTGCGTAAAGCACCCAAAAAAGCATCTTGAGCATATTTGCTTGCGCAGTACAAGCTTCCATTTTCAATAACTCGTTTTGAAACATCAGTGGCCACTCCTATGATATGCCCTTCTCCGGCTTTTTTCATAAATGGGATGACTGCTTTGGAAAGCAAAAAAGTACCTTTTGCATTTACGTCCATCACTTGCGACCACTCATCAGCACTCAATTGATCAGCATGTTTGAAAACGCCAAATCCGGCATTATTGATAAGTACATCAATGTGTCCAAATTCATCAACTATTTTTGAAATTGCATCAATAACTTGATCTTCAACACTGATGTCCAAGGGAAATGATCTAGCGGTTCCACCATTAGCTGAAATTTCATTTTCCAGAGATACCAAATCCTCTCGATTGCGGGCAATATTTGCAACGGCATACCCTTCTTTTGCCATTTTTATAGCAAGAGATCTTCCAATTCCACGAGAAGCACTGGTAATTATTGCAGTTTTCATAAATTAATATTTTTTAAACATCATAAGTTACCTCTACCTCATCTGACTTTGGATGAGACTGGCAGGTGAGAATATATCCATTTGCTACTTCATCATCATCAAGCGCAAAGCAAACATCCATTTCTACTTTTCCCTTGATGACCTTTCCCATGCAAGTAGCACAAGCTCCAGCATAGCAGGAGTAAGGAGGTTCGTATTTTAAATCGATTAAAGTATCGAGAATCGTTTTTCCTTTTTTAACGGTGGTTTCAATCCGCTCTCCTTCAAAATGAACAATCAATTTGGAACCATCTTTTACATCGGCTTCAGAAACATCGCCAGCTTCATGAGGCAACTTTCCAGATGTAAATCGCTCCGCGTGGATATGCTTTTTGTCCACATTTTGATAAAGGAGCGTTTCTTCAACTTTATCAATCATATCATTTGGACCGCAGATAAAATATTCAATATCTTCGTTTCGAGGTGGATTTTGTTCCAAAAATAGCTTGGTCGATTTTTTATCTATTCTTCCAATATTCCCTTTCCAACTGTAAGTTGCTTTTTTGAAAATACTTCCTAAGCCGCTTGATTTTTCTTTTTTTGGTTTACTCAAAATGTGCTCAACTACAAGCTGACCAGCGTATTTTTTTTCTAAGTCATTCAACTTTTCTTTGAAAATAATGCTTTCTTCGTTTCGGTTTCCATAAAACAAAAAGACAGTACTCTGTGGCTCTTTTTCCAAAATAGCTTTGATAATCGACATCAAAGGAGTGATCCCACTGCCTGCACCAAAAAGGTAATAAGTTTTGCGATTTTCTTCTTTCAGGGGACTGAAAAAACGCCCTTGCGGAGGCAATACCTCTATTACAGAACCTGGACGAATATTGTCATTGATATGTTTCGAAACTGTTCCATCTTCTACGCGCTTTACTGTAACAGTAATATCTTCGTCTTCAGGAGCACTGGACATCGAATAAGCACGGCGATGGCTTTCTCCGTTGATATCAAATTTTAAGGTCAAATATTGTCCATGATGATATTTGAAAGTATCGATCAACTCCTCTGGAATTTTAAAAGAAAGTGAAACCGTATTGTTAGTTTCTTTTATTACATCGCTTACCGTTAAGTCATAAAACTGTGTGCTCATAATATGAAAATCGAAATTTGTTCTGCAAAATAATTTGTCTAATTTTAACCGCCTGCTTCCGACGATTCGAAATTCTCCACGAAGTAAAGGAAAACCTGAAATTTTATAAACAAAATCGATAAGAAAAAGATGTCAAATACCACACTAAACCTCAACGACCAACTTTATAATTATTTATTAGGGGTCTCTTTACGGGAAGTGGATGTGCTAAAAGCCCTTCGTGAGGAGACTGCAAATCTGCCTGAGCACAACATGCAAATATCCCCTGAGCAAGGGCAATTTATGCGTTTGTTGGTTCAGCTAATGGGCGGACGAAACGGAATTGAAATTGGCGTTTTTACGGGATATAGCGCTTTGAGTGTAGCGCTTGGCTTGCCGGAAGATGGACAACTCGTCGCTTTGGATGTGAGCGAAGAATGGACGAATGTAGGTCGGCGATATTGGGAAATGGCGGGTGTCGCGGATAAAATTGATCTTAGAATTGCACCAGCTTTGGAAAGTTTACAAAACCTGATCGCGGAAGAAAAAGAAGGAACTTTCGATTTTGCATTCATTGATGCAGATAAAGAAAATTATTATAACTATTACGAATACTGCCTCCAACTTTTACGGCCAAATGGATTGATCGCGATCGACAATGTGCTTTGGAGTGGAAAAGTTGCAGATAATAAAAATACCGAAACCGAAACCATCGCCATTCGTGAATTGAATAAAAAACTCTATAAAGATGATCGGATTGACCTCAGTTTGCTTCCTTTAAGCGATGGGGTAACCTTGATTCGGAAGAAATAAATAAATTTAGAAGGTCGGATTTTTCTCGTATACTTTACTTCGCATTTCATAAATCACTTCTAAAATCTAAAGCTACTCTATCTGGCCATTCCGTATAATTCCGAATATTTACTATTTTACGCATGTGGAATTAAACTTAACGTTTTATAAACCCGAGGGTAAACGAATAAATGGAAATTACACCAAAAAAAGGTTTTCAGGGATTAATTGAAAATTGGCAAAGTGATTTAATTGCCGCGGTTAGTGTGGCACTCATTGCCTTACCTTTATCTTTAGGTATTGCTTTAGCGGCCGGCGCACCTGCTATGTCAGGTATTCTTTCTGCAATCGTTGGGGGTGTTGTAACTACCTTTTATCGAGGTGGTCATGTTTCAGTCAATGGTCCTGCAAAAGGGGTGATTGCGGTCATACTTTTGGGTATTGCAATTATGGATGATGGCTCAGGACAAGCCTTTAACTATGTATTGGCTGCAGTAGTCGTTTCTGGTGCGATTCAAGTATTGTTGGGATTGTTGAAATTGGGTCGTTTAGCGGATATTTTCCATTCATCAGTGATTCACGGTATATTGGCGGCAATTGGTATTATCATTTTTGCAAAACAAATCCATGTTGCCCTAGGTACATATTCTGACAGTCCAAGCATTATACAAAACCTAATTGATGCGATTATATACTTGCCACAAGCTAATCCCTTTGTGGTCATTATTTCTTTGGTAGGCTTATTTTTGTTGTTGTTTCATTCGAAAATCAGTTATCGGTTTTTCCATATTTTGCCTGCACCAATGTGGGTCATTGCCCTTTCCATTCCGTTTGTTTATGCTTTCAATTTCTTTGACCAACATACGCTTTCATTCTTTGGAAAGGCATACGAGGTAGGACCCAATCTATTGTTAGATATTCCCGATAATATTATGGATTCAATAATGCATCCTAATTTTAATAAAATTAATACAATTGAATTCTGGACAACCGTATTATCCATTTTAATCATAACAAGTATTGAATCATTAGCCATTGCAAAAGCAATTGACAAAATTGATCCTTGTAAACGAAAGACGGATTTGAATAAGGATTTGACAGGTATTGGATTGAGTACGGTGGTAGCTGGTTTGATTGGAGGTTTGCCAATTATTGCTGTGATTATTCGAAGTACGGTCAATATCCATAATGGTGCGAAAACAAAATGGTCTAATATGTATCAAGGACTTTTGTTGCTACTTTTTATTGTAGTATTGAGCCCAATAATGAGACAAGTGCCGCTATGTGCTTTTGCTATTTTACTCGTTTATACTGGATTTAAATTGGCTTCGCCTGCCGTCTTCAAACAGGCTTATAATCAAGGAACTGAGCAATTAATATTTTTTGTTGGTACGATGGTTTTAACCCTTTATACCAATCTATTAATTGGATTACTAGGTGGATTATTATTGGCAATGGTCAGTCACATGCTATTGGCGAGGGTATCCATACTACAATTTTTTAAAATGGTTTATAAGTCGGGTTCAAATTTGGTTAAGAAACCAGATGGCAGTTACGATTTAAAAATTAAAGGGATTGCGAATTTTTTAGGCATTTTAAAAATCGATAAATTAGTAACTCAAATTCCTTCTGGGGCAGATGTCAATATTGATTTATCAGAAACAAGATTGGTAGGCATTACCTATATGGATTACCTGGTGGATTATTTAAAAATGCAACAAGATACAGGCGGTGAAGTCGTAATAAAAGGATTGGATTCGCATGTTTCATCATCTACTCATAATAGAGCTTTAAAAATTTCTTTAAACAATTCACCCACTAAATTATCGCCAAGGCAAACTCGATTACAAAATTTAGCAAATCAAAAAGAATATCAATACACGAATCGAGTAGATTGGAATACTAGTTATCTAAAGAACTTTCACTTTTTTGAAATTAGACCTATCGAACGCAAATCAAATTGTATCAAAGGAACATTTAAAGATTTGGATGTGTCTTGGGAAATTGCGGATGTAACTTTCAGCGAAGGTGCAGCTTTTACGGCTGAGACGTTTAATACGACTCTAATGACCTTAAAATTGAATAAAAAAATACCCATTTTCACAATGGAAAAAGAAGGAGTATTTGAAAAACTATTTGACCGAGTGATGGCATTTACGGGCTATAAAGATATTGATTTTGAAATGTATCCAGATTTTTCTAAAAAATTCCTGATTATGGGAAATAATGAGTCTGAAATTCGATCATTTTTTACAGATGAAATCATTCGCTTTTTCGAAAATCATCAGATTTATCATTTAGAAAGTAATGGCGAGGCCCTAGTCATTTTTGATAAAATAAAATTGGCGAGGACAGATGAAACCATTGCATTTATAGAATATGGTAAAGAATTGGCCACGCTCTT
>JAHEJC010000005.1 GCA_024639065.1 Lewinellaceae bacterium
TGACTACCCTAAATTCTGGGACTATGACAGTATTGGATATTATTCATTTGCGGGTGGTCAAAATTCCCGGGCAAAAGGATTTGGTTCATTTGCTTTTGGTTCATTTGGTTGGGCAGATGGATCTGGTTCAGTCGCTTTTTTCGGAAATGCAAAAGGTAATGGAAGTTATACTTTTGGCGGCAATTCGAAAGGTAGAGGTAGTTTTACAATAGAAGGTACTGCCGAGGAAGAAGGAGGAATAGCTATGTATGGATATACGGGTGGCAGATATGGTGTTGCTATTGGAGGTGGTATAACAGGCCTGGGAGCTTCTAGTTCAAGAAAGGATTATGCAGTTGCTGTGGGTTGGAATGCAGATGCCCGGGGTCAGGCATCGATAGCACTTGGTCCAAGTGATGCGTATGGTTATAATTCCTTTTCAACGGGTTGGGTTACCGAAGCCAGAGGTAATTATTCTTCGACATTTGGCTACCGCACCAATTCTTATCCCTATGCGAGTATGGCATTGGGTAGATATAATCTGATTAGTGGTGACAGTGCAAGTTGGGTGGCAAATGATCCCATATTTATTATTGGTGATGGCAGCAACAATACAAATCGCTCCAACTCCTTTATAATCCAAAAAAATGGTAAAACAGCAATTGGGTATGATACTCCCACCGGTATGCTGAATGTGAGTTCAGCTCTTGGCACTATCAATGGTGGCAATGGAGTAGATGTTCCAAAAGCTTCAATTCTCATTGGTACAGTAAATAGTGGGATGGCTTTTGATGCAAATCAAATTGAGACCATGGGATCTCAGTTATTTTTAAATAATACTTCTTCTGAGGATATTATCATAGGAAATGGGGGTGGTTCTATTGCTATTGGTAATACAAGTCCATTATCTAAATTAGATATAGAAAGTCCTGGCTGGCAGTTCCGAATAAATAATGGTGCAACGGGAGGTGAAGACTGGTATATCGGCTCATCACATAATACCTGGGCTTCTGGAGGAGGAAGATTCCTAATTAGTCCTACATCAGGCTCTGGAACATCAGCTTTTACCATCACAAATACAAGTAAAGTTGGGATAGGTACGTCGAACCCTTCAGATAAACTACATGTATCAGCAGCAGCCGGAGAAGATGCATTAAGAGTTCAGGTGGGTGGTACAACAAGATTAAGAGTGCATACGAATGGAGGCGTGTCTTTAGGCGCAAATGTAACACCTCCTGCTGCAGGCTTGTATGTTTCTGGAGAGACAGAGTTTGATGGTCATGTGAGGCCAGATAATGACAATACTTATGATTTGGGAAGTGCTAGTCTAAGATGGGATGACGTTTATGCGACCAATGGAGTTATCCAAACATCGGATGTCCGACTTAAGACCAATATCGAATCCATAAAATATGGTATCAAAGAAATCATTAAAATCAATCCAGTATCTTTTACCTGGAAAGAGAAAGCGATGGATCAGGTAAAACTTGGGCTTATTGCACAAGAAATAATTCAAGTGATTCCAGAAGTAGTTCATGGGGATCCCGATCAAGGCACTCCCTTGGGCGTTAACTACGCTGATTTAGTCCCTGTATTGATTCAATCCATTAAAGAACAACAAAAACAAATAAATCACCTCAAACAAGAAATAGAGAAACTTAAAAGTAATTAATAACAATCGTAATCCGTTATCCGCGCTCCGCTTTCCGAAGACTGCGCATTTGAAATGCACGATTATTCCAAGAACCTATAATCAATCACTAATATATTCATTCTATTTCCATCTCGGCTTCGAACCTTCACTAAATGCTTGGTTATAAAAATTTGAAATAATAATTCTATTTCCTTTCTAATTTTTCTACGCCTGTCCAATCTTTTGACACTCCTTCAGTAAGGTACCTTACAGCCAGCTTCAAGTAGTTTTGGGCTACCATATCCTCCGGGTTTTTCTTTAATACGTTTCCAAATGAAGCTGAAACAGATGGAAAATCTTTTTTGAAGAATTGTTCGACTCCATTGTGGAAAGATTTGAGTGTATCCAATTTTTTTCTGCACCACATTTTTGGAATCTCCATCAAAACACTCATAGATCCCCATTGCTTCTTGTTTTCCTTTGACCTGTATTATTCCAATATCCCGGAAATTGAAGTCCTCTTTATTTGGTAGTGAATTAAAGTACGCTTCGGTGATTAATATATGGCTCCATAATATTTTGTTAAGACCTTCGATTCCGGTTGCTTTACTTACAAAAGTTGAACCAGTCATGATCTATCTCTATTCAGAATATATTTTTCCAGATTCATTCTCAAAGAATAAGAGTTCTATAGATTGACCATCAAAGCAAGCATACGAATAGTGGCGAATCCAATCTCCCAAATTGATATATCGGGATTTATTATTTTCTAATAATAGATCGATGGGTAAATGACGGTGACCAAAAACGAAAAAGTCAATCTTTTCACTTTGTAGCACTTCGTTGCAAAATTGATACAACCATTCATTTTCTTTTCCACTAAAACTTTGCTCACTGGTTTGTCGTTTGCGGCTCCGTGAGGACCAAAAATTGGCTAGGCCGATGCCAAAATTGGGATGTAACCTGGCGAATAACCATTGACATATAGGGTTACGAAAAATGCGCTTGATCAATTTATAACCATGATCGCCTGGACCCAATCCGTCACCGTGACCTAAATAGAATTTTTTACCGGATAACTCTCTAATGATGGGTTGCTTATGTACTGGAATCCCTAGTTCACTTTCAAAATAGTCAAACATCCACATGTCGTGATTACCCGTAAACACTTCCACTCTAACTCCTCGATCCTTCATTTCGGCCAAAGTTCCTAGCAAGCGCACATATCCCTTAGGGACTACCCGTTTATATTCAAACCAAAAATCAAATATATCTCCTAATATAAATACAGCCTGTGCATCATCACGGATAGAAAGTAGAAATTTTACGATTTTCTTTTCTCGATCCCGGCTGCTCAACTGGGCATCGATACCCAGATGAAAATCCGAAACGAAATATACTTTATCTCCAGGCATGAACAGATTTGATTATTTTGCATAAAAGTAAACTAAAATAGCCGTTTCAGGGTAATGGATATTTTTGCTTGGAGAGAGAATTGGGATATTGATCCATGTGAAAGAAGATCGAGTGTTTCTCATAGTAACCAAAAATATAATAAATGAAAATAGATCACATCGGCCTTGCCGTAAATAATTTGGAAGACGCTGTAAAAATGTATGAAAAACTATTTGAAGTAACCCCATTTCATTTCGAAGAAATTGCCACGCAAAAGGTAAAGGTCTGTTTTATACAAATGGGTGACCAAAAACTCGAGCTCATCGAAGCAACGGAAGAAGACAGTCCAATCTACAAGTTTATACAAAAGAAGGGTGAAGGGTTGCACCATATTGCCTATAAAGTAAAGGATATCTATCATGAACTGGAGACGATGGAAGCTAAAGGTTTTCGATTGATTGACCGGGTACCTCGCCTGGGCGCACTCAATAAATTGATTGCCTTTATGCACCCAAAAGATACACACGGCGTATTGATCGAACTGTGTCAATCTCAATTGGACGAGTAAGAATGACATCCACTAAGCAAAAACAATGAGTTTCGGCGTTATCATAATAGCAATCGTAGGTGGATTTGTTGCAGGGTTTATCAACACCTTAGCCGGTAACGGAAGTGCTATCACCTTGACCATTCTCACGGAAGTTATTGGTCTCCCCGGAAATATGGCGAATGGAACCAACCGCATTGGCATTCTGGCTCAAGGCATGTCGAGTGTTCCAATTTTCTTAAAAAAGAATAAAGCAGCTATCCGAAAGGGGTGGCGCATCATGACCTGGATAATTCTGGGGGCTTTTTTCGGAATATGGTTAGCCGTATCGATCAGCAATGATCAATTCAAAACGGTTTTTTCTTATTTAATGATTGTCATCCTATTGATTCTGCTGATCAAGCCCAAAAGATGGATGAGGCCTACTGACCTGGACTATAATTTACCCTGGTTAATTGAAATGGTCTTATACCTGGGCATTGGCTTTTACGCCGGGTTCATCCAGATGGGTATGGGTATTTTGTTCTTACTAGTTACTGTGCTGATTGCTAAATACGATCTCATTGATGCCAATGCGATTAAAAACATTGCGGTCACCATCCTCACTATAATCGCGTTAGTGATATTTCACTTGAATGGCTTCCTGGATTGGAAAGTAGGATTAACTATTGCTATCGGCCAGGCTAGTGGTGGATGGATCGCTGCAAGATTTGCTACTCAGCATAAAAAAGCAGGTCTCTGGGCCTATCGTATCTTAGTATTGGTCATCATACTTGCTATCCTCAAATTATTTAATCTACACCAGCTCCTGTGAGGGGTCAAAGGCAAAGGGCAAAAGGTTAAGGGATAACGGCAAAGGGTAAAAGGTTAAGGGCAAAAGTCAAAGCGCTCAAGGCAATTAATATATATACATTACTTAGTATATTTGGAGCCCTTAAATTAATCACATTTTTATGGCCGTACAATTGGCACTCACATTTGAAGAAAAAAGAAAACTGAACGAACAGTTCAGTCTAGGGCTGCAGAAACTCAACCAATCACAAAGAGCTGCCGTTGAGGAGATAGAAGGTCCTGTATTAGTTATTGCCGGACCAGGAACCGGAAAGACCGAAATACTCTCATTACGTATTGGAAATATTTTAAAGAATACGGACTGCAACCCTGCCAATATTCTGTGCCTGACCTATACGGAGTCTGGTACCATAGCCATGCGAAAGCGGTTATTAAAATATATAGGTCCGGCCGCCTATAATGTACACATCTTTACTTTTCACGCTTTTTGCAATCAGATCATTCAAGAGAACCGCAATGAATTTGGTTTTTTCCGCGACCTGAGGCCGGTTACGGAACTAGAGCTTATCGATATTTTCCGAGAATTGATAGATACGATTCCTGATGATCATCCCTTGAAGCGTTTAGTAGGCAATCGCTATTTTGATCTGAAGCGATTTCAATGGTTATTTGATAATCTTAAAAGAGAAAATACGTCCATTGAAGCATTGGAAGAAGCGATCGAAAAAAAATTAGACCTGCTCAAAGAGGACCCGGATTACGTGTTAAAAAGAGCTTCAAAAAATGGAGAAATTGGAGACTTAAATTACAAAGGGAGAAAGAAAAAAGAGAAATATTATACGACCCTGCAAGCCGCAAAATTTGTAAGCACTTATAATCAATTGCTCAAAAAGGCCGAGCGCTACGATTATAATGACATGATCCTGTGGGTATTGAATAAGTTCACTACGAATGAATCTTTGCTGGCCTATTACCAGGAAAAATATCAATACATCCTGGTCGATGAATATCAAGACACCAATGGGGCTCAAAATGAAATCTTATATAAGATATGCGATTACTGGGAAAACCCAAACGTATTTGCTGTAGGCGATGATGACCAGGCAATTTTTAGATTTCAAGGCGCTAATATGGCCAACATAATTGAGTTCATCAATAAGTATAATCCTGAAGTTATAATGTTGACACACAACTACCGATCTACCCAGCAAGTGCTTAATTGGTCCGGTAAGCTGATTGAAGAAAATTCAGATCGACTGGTCCATCATCATCCCGAATTAAATAAAACTTTAATTGCCAGCAGTGGTCATGCTCACTCTTCTATTGAGCCTATGATCCTCAGGTATCAAAATACCGCCCAGGAGGAATCCGATATCATGCGCAAAATTCTCGATCTTCAAACTCAAGGAGTCGCGCTCAGCGAAATTGCCGTTATCTACCGAAATCATAAGCAGGTTGATAATTTGGTGCAGGTCCTGGAACGAAAAGGGGTCCCCATAAATATTCGGCGAAAAGTTAACATCCTACAAATACCTATCATTCTAAACTTGATTAATATTCTTCATTATGTTCAGACTGAATATACTGATCCTCACAGTGCCGAATATCGGCTTTTTGAAATTATGCACTATCCATATTTTCAAATACCACCTACTGATGTTGCACACATTGCCCTAGCTGCTCGTAGTAGAAGGGGCGAAGTCAAAAAACATTGGCGAAACCTTATTTCCAATCGGGCCAAACTCATTGAGTTGGAAATAAAATCAGTGGATGAAGTGTTAGCTCTGGATGAAAACATCAGTCGCTGGGTCGGACACCTTTCAAGCATAACCATGCAAGTACTTTTTGAGAGAATATTAAAGCATGGAAATGTACTCAAATATATCCTCCAGTCCGAAGACAAGATCTGGCAATTACAAGTTGTCAATACGTTTTTTGAGTTTATCAAAGAAGAAACCGCTAAAAATCCCCTGCTCAGTCTAAAGGAATTCTTAGAAATGATAGACAAGATGCAAGAGCATGATATAGCTCTGAACCTCAATAAAATTACCTATTCAGAAGAAGGGGTTCATATGATGACCGCACATGGAGCTAAAGGATTGGAATTTGATTATGTGTTCATTATGGGTGTCACCCAATCTATTTGGTCGGGCAAATCCAGGAAAGGGCTAGATAGCTTTGAACTGCCCTTTGAAGAAGACACTTCATCCGGCATGCAGATACAAGATGAGCGAAGGTTGTTTTATGTGGCGATGACCCGTGCCAGAAAACATCTGGTAATCACCACTTCTTCTATTGCTGATAATGGGAATGATCAAGAACCGGCTCAGTTTATTGAAGAACTCTGTCAGAAGCTGGAAATAGAACCAAAATTAACCATCACGGAAGAAGACGATATTATCTCGTTTTATCTTCAAGTATTAACCCCGGAGGATAAACAAATAGAGCTAGTAGATCGGTCCTGGATAGATTTCATTTTACAAGATTTAAGAATCAGTGCCACGGCATTGAATAAATATTTGCGTTGTCCACTTACCTTCTATTTTGAAAATATATTGCGTATCCCTTCGGCCAGAACGGAGTATTTAGGATTTGGAAGTGCCGTTCATACTACGCTGGAAGAGTTCTTCAGAAAATATCAAATTAAAGGTAGCCGTCCGGTGAAAACGGTCCTTATCGAGCTTTTTGAAAAAAGCATGCATGATTATCAATCCCACTTTACGGAGAAAGAGTTTAGTGACCGGATGATATTTGGCAAAGATGTGATGGGCCGATATTATGATAATTATAAAGAGCTGTGGGGGCATGAAAAAAAACTATGGCTGGAAGAACGGTTTACCCATGTCGAATGTGAGGGTGTTCCTATTTCCGGCGTATTGGATAAAGTAGAAGAATATAAAGATTATGTAGTAGTTGTTGATTACAAAACGGGTAAAGTAGAAAATGCCCGTCGCCTCAAAAAAATTGATGAGCCTAAAGATGAAGATGATCCTGGTGGAGATTATTGGAGGCAAATTGTGTTTTACAAAATCCTAATTGATCAGGATCCTACTAAAAATTGGGATATGAAAAAAGGGTATATGGATTTTGTACAACCCAATAATAAAAATGAATTTTTTAGAAAAAAATATCTAGTCACTCCGGAAGAAATTACCAAAGTAAAAGACCAACTAGTCCAAGCTTATCAAGGTATTCAAAACTATGAATTTGAAAGAGGTTGTCAAGATGAACATTGTTATTGGTGTAATTTTGTGAAATATCACTTTGATGCTTCCATTCTCAACGAGGAAGACATTTACATTTATGATTAATCTATTTACCAAAATACTGGCCATGAGATTGCTAATTATATTATTCTCAACACTTATCTTAATCGGTTGCCAGACTTCCCAATTATATACAGCTACCGAACCACTACCAAAAAACTCCAATCCAGCCCAAGTCGTAGAAGGCTTTTTTGATTTTGAATGGGATGCCAGCCAAGGAACTATTCACATGTATGTTGACAAATTGGACGAGGAATTTCTATATGTAAACTCATTGGCTGCAGGTGTAGGCTCTAATGACATAGGACTAGACAGAGGTCAGTTGGGACGAGAGCGAGTGGTAAAATTTGTCAGGTCAGGGAATAAATTATTACTCACTCATGTTAATTATGATTATCGGGCGGTGAGTGATAATAAGCTGGAGCGAAAATCAGTGGAACAAGCCTTCGCCCAAAGTGTTTTGTTTGGATTTAAGATTGAAGATGAAATCGAATCACAAATCAAAATTGATTTGACGCCATTTTTGATGCAAGATATGCATGGAGTAACTCAGAGATTGACCCGGTCCAATCAAGGCACCTATCGGCTGGACCCGTCGAGGTCAGCAGTCTATCTACCTCGTACCAAGAGCTTTCCTGAGAACACCGAGTTTGAAATAACCTTGACGTTTACCGGTGAACCTAAAGGCGCCTGGGTCCGTGCTGTTACCCCATCTCCGGAAGCCATTACGGTAAGACAACATCATAGTTTTATTAAATTACCCGATGCGTATTACCAGCCTAGAGTATTTGATCCCCGAAGTGGTTACAATGCTTTGCAGTTTGCGGATTATGCTACGCCTATCCAAGAATCGTTGGTCAAGCGGTTTATTGTAAGACACCGATTAGAAAAAAAAGATCCTTCAGCTGCTCGAAGTGAAGCAAAAGAGCCGATCGTCTACTACCTGGATCCGGGATGCCCTGAGCCGATCCGATCTGCTCTCGTCGAGGGTGCTTCCTGGTGGAACCAAGCTTTTGAAGCAGCTGGTTATATCGATGCATTCCAGGTGAAAATTCTGCCCGCTGATGCTGATCCCATGGATGTGCGATACAATTTAATTCAATGGGTACATCGCTCTACCCGAGGCTGGTCATATGGTGCTTCCGTTGTTGACCCTAGAACCGGAGAAATTATTAAAGGACATGTTTCTCTAGGCTCACTTAGAGTGCGTCAAGACTTCTTGATAGCCCAAGGACTGGCTACACCTTTTAAAGGTGAAAATAATGATGTCTCTTCATTATTAGATATGGCTCTAGCTCGATTAAGACAGCTTAGTGCGCATGAAGTAGGTCACACCATTGGATTGGCTCATAACTTTGCATCGAGTCGCAATGACCGCGCATCGGTCATGGATTATCCACATCCTTTAATACAACTTTTAAACGATGAAATTAATTTTGATAAATCATACGCTATCGGTATAGGCGCGTGGGACAAAAGAACCATCCTATATGGTTATCAAGACTTCCCATCCGGTACCGATGAACACCAAGCCCTTCAGAATATTTTAAAAGAGAATAATGATCTTGGATTGCTTTACATTTCTGATCGAGATGCCCGTCCGGCAGGAGGTGCTCATCCTTATGGTCACTTATGGGATAATGGACCAGACCCAATCCAAGAATTAGATCGTATATTAGCGTTACGTTCAAATGCTATGAAGAAATTTGGATTAGATAATATTCCTTCCGGAGCACCCCTTGCTACGCTTGAAAATGTATTTGTTCCTTTATATCTCGCCCACCGTTATCAGGTTGAAGCTGCCGTAAAACTCATTGGCGGTGTTCACTACAGTTATGCGGTTAAAGGTACCGGAGCACAAAACATTCGACCGGTAAATGTCGCTGATCAAGAAAGGGCACTGGATGTATTATTAATGACCCTATCCCCTAAAGTACTTCGCATACCTAAACACATAACCGCTTTGATTCCTCCGCAACCGATGGGTTATTACAGGGATCGCGAGCTATTCAAGTTTTATACCGGACTAACATTTGATCCACTAGCAGCCGCTGAAAGTGCCGCTCATCATTCTATTCACTTAATGATGCATGTGGAACGATTGGCTCGTATTCTAGAACAACATACATTACATGATGGCCATCTTTCATTAGAGGATTATTTATCAAAAATCAGTGCCGTTTTTAAGCCCTCAGCCGGTCTGGCATTGTACGACCGAGAATTGATGCATATGGGAGAGAAGTTGTTTATGAATGAATTATTCAAAGTCATCAATCATCAAAATGCTAATCAACAAGTAAAAGCTTATGCTTTACAAGCTTTGACGAATCTAAAAAACAGTACCATGACTGGTAATAACGGAGCTGATGCGCACGATTTGTGGGTGAAAACTGAAATTGATCGTTTTCTACAATCCCCCAGTGATTATCCAGTATTAAAGGCAAAGGCACTACCTGACGGATCACCTATTGGTTGTTCTGGAATCTTCTGATGAAATAGAGAAGCGAGGTAAAGGATTAAAAGGACCAAGATTACTAACGGATAGACTTTAAATTGCATCCAGAGAATTCCACAAAAAAACGATATTGTCGACTCAAAGTCATTATTTATTATCAGCTACCAGCTACCTCTCAATACCTAATACTCATTACCCATTACTTACTAAGAACATCATACAATTCATTTATCTTACTGATTCCTACGATGTCAAGGTCATATTTGGAAGGCTCAATCCCCTTCAGATTAAATGATGAAATGATTATTCTATGAAAGCCCAGGCGGTTGGCCTCCATGATGCGTTGATCAATTTTATTCACCGCTCTAACCTCTCCAGTTAGTCCAATCTCGCCTGCAAAGCAAGTTTTTTGATCGATAGGCATATCTTCCAAGGAGGAAATTAGAGCCGAGGCAATAGCCAGATCTATGGCTGGATCCGATATTTTAATCCCGCCAGCAAGATTTAAGAATACATCCTGGGTAGCGAAATAGAAACCACTTCTTTTTTCAAGTACTGCAAGCAACATAGAAAGCCTTCTTAAATCGAATCCTGTAGAAGATCGCTGCGGTGTTCCATAAACAGCAGTGGACACGAGCGCTTGAGTCTCAATCAACATAGCTCTCATTCCTTCCATCGTAGCCGCCACGGCGCTTCCGCTGAGTTGCTCATCTGATTGAGAAAGCAATAACTCCGATGGATTAGCAATAATCCTTAATCCTGTATTGGTCATTTCATAAATCCCTAATTCATCTGTTGAACCAAATCGATTTTTTAAAGTGCGTACGATTCGATAATTATGATGACGCTCTCCTTCAAACTGAAGAACAGTATCCACCATGTGCTCCAGTATTTTCGGCCCAGCAATGGATCCTTCTTTAGTGATATGTCCAATAATACATATGGCAATATTCATTTCTTTGGCAAATCGTAATAATTCTCCTGTACTTTCTCTGATTTGAGATATGCTGCCTGGAAGAGAATCTAGATACGAAGTACTTAATGTTTGAATAGAATCAACAATAATTAACTGGGGTGTTTCTTTAGATGCATGAACAAGAATTTTTTGTACATTAGTCTCAGTTAAAACAAGACAATCGGCAGGAGCTTGACTCAGCCGATTGGCGCGCAACTTAACTTGCTGAGCGCTCTCCTCCCCTGATATATACAACACGTTTGATCCTTGGGAAAGAGCCAACTGCAATAAAAGTGTAGATTTTCCGATTCCTGGATTTCCGGCTAAGAGAATCACGGATCCGGGGACAATGCCTCCTCCCAGCACCCGGTTTAGCTCTACATCCGCGGTTATTATTCTGGTGCGTTCATCTGAAATGATTTCTTTTAATGGAATGGGTTTTGAGGTTCTTTCATCATTTTTTTTCCAGGATATTTTTTGAGATGATGAAATTTTTTCTACAACTTCTTCAACATAGGTATTCCATTCATTGCAATGAGGGCATTTCCCAATCCATTTAGGTGATTGGGCTCCACAATTTTGACAAAAAAATGTAATTTTAACCTTAGCCAATTGATATAATGATATTAATCATGTAAAAAAAATAAAAATTTTCATACTTTTTTTGTGACTTTGAGTTAACCTAGCGTCATAAGTATGAATTTTGGAGGAAATGTCCTCATAAATTCAAAATCTAAATCGAAACGATTTAGGGCATAAAGTAGATTGTTTTCAATTGGTTTTTTGGGGTTATGCAGGGTGCTCCGGCGACGTCGGCAGTGCCCTGTTTTTTTTTTGTATCTTTGTGTTAACCACAAGTGCTATAATTTAGCATGATAATTGCCGTTCTATTTATACTGAGTAAACCCTCGTATTAGTAATACATTATATTTTAACTTTGAGTCAATTCAATTGGACCCTTTTAGGTGACGCTGGAAAGCGATTTGATATCGGCTTATTCCATGGGAATAAGACTGGACACCTCGTGGTATTTTGTAATAAAAAGATTGTAGTAATTGACTTTCACGTCTTAAAAACTAAGACCTATACTTTCTTTATCGAAGACGAATTATGTAACCTTGAAGTGGAATTGAAAGATGATCGATGGTATTATGGACTCAAAATAGACGAAAAAACCACCACCCCCAGAAATATTATTCGAAAGAAAGAACATAAGAAAAACCTGATAACCAGTTTGATCATTATGTCTTTTGTCATCCTCATAATCAGTACGGTATCCCTATTACTCACTATGTTTAGCCATTAAATACTAGCTTTAAGAGCTAATATATTTCCCTTAATAGTCGAAATATTGGTGTACAAATTATAGCACGCATATTATTATATTCAAAGTGATAAATATTTACCTTTGGCAAAAATTGAATTTTGTCATTACCTCTACACATAGAAAGCTTAATATTCTCGTCTGAACAAGCTATTACACTTAAAGAAATCAAAAATGTGCTCGATTTAAGTTTTCAAAAGAAATTTGAGAATAAAGAAATTGAAGATGCTCTGGCCAACATAATAACCAAGTATCAGCAAGAAAACTTTGCCATTGAGATTGTTGAAATAGCTGGTGGCTATCAATTTTTGACTAAAGGGGCCTTTTTTAATACGATCGGTCAACTCATTAAGCTCCATGCAAAAAAAAGACTTTCGAAAGTTGCCCTAGAAACTTTGTCAATCATAGCTTATAAGCAACCAGTGACCAAAACTGAGCTGGAAAATATTCGAGGTGTCAATTGTGACTACTCTATTCAGAAACTTTTGGAGAAGGAACTTGTTGAAATAACTGGAAGAAGTGAAGGACCAGGAAGGCCTCTTTTATATGGTACGAGTCATAAATTTATGAATTACTTTGGACTTAAGAATTTGAAAGACCTTCCTCAGCTCAAAGATTTTAAAGAGCCAGAGTCCCAAATTGGGGAGGCAGCTCCGTTACAAAACAAACTTAATTCTGATGATGGACCAGGACAACATACCGACGGATCAACCGCTGATTAATCGAGTTGCAAATAGCGGCTTAATCAATATTAATTTAGAAGACTATTTTCCAACAGAACCATTGGCCAGTTTTGATCTAAAGGATTATTTGTTTAAGGAGTTGATCCTTAAAGAAAAAGATTTTCGTGGGGCACTAAAAGCATTTGATTGGTCGCAATTTAAAGATCACACCTTACTTTTATATTGTTCCACGGATGCTATTATTCCTTCCTGGGCTTACATGCTGGTGGCTGGATACGCTGCACCTTATGCCAACGATATATACTTTGGAAATCAAATTCAATATTTATCGGATAGATATAGAGAGATTTTAAAACAATTTGACGGCTCCAGCTATGCTGAAAAACGTATTGTCATTAAAGGTTGTAGCAACAAACCGGTTCCTCCGGCAGCTTATATGGAGCTTACCAAAAAATTAATCCCATATGCCCAAAGTATTATGTATGGAGAGCCTTGTAGTACGGTCCCTATTTTTAAACGGCCCAGGATTTTAAAAAAATAACCTCGAATTTTAGTAACAGAATATTGAATTATTCGTTAGCCTTTTGCACATTTGTATGTATATTTCCTGTCCCAAAAGCTGCAATTTTGACTTAAACCTCCTTTATTAAGTAAGTACTGAGCTGATAACCAGTAGATTTTTTGGTGTTTGTTAAAAACAAAGAAACATGCAATACTTGAAATATTATAGCTATACCATTACGGTCATTTTAGGAATATTCATTTTTGGATCTTATCATGATAAATCAGTCGAGTCAAGATCCAATGAACTGGCAGCCGATGGCCCAGAAAGACTTCCACAAGTTATCACTAGTATCCCCTTGAAAGATAAATATGACTTTGCTGGAGAACATGTGCCCATTGAAAATTTTGATGTTAAAGAACGTTTAGAAAGAGAGCTGCTGGTCAATTCTTACTGGCATTCCAGTACGGTACTAAATATCAAGAATGCAAGCCGCTTCTTCCCCATGTTTGAACAGGTCCTTTTTGAACATGATATCCCGGATGACTTCAAATACATTTCTGTAATTGAAAGTAATCTGCGAAATGAAACATCCCCCGCCGGAGCGAAAGGTTTCTGGCAATTTATGTCAAGTGTAGGTAAATTTTATGGATTGGAAATAAATAGTGAAGTTGATGAACGATTTCATTTGGAAAAAGCAACTGTGGCAGCATGTAAATACATAAAAGACTCAAAGCAACGATTTGGGTCATGGACAGCCGCTGCGGCAGCCTATAATATGGGTGACACCCGATTTAAAAAAGAACAAGAGCTGCAAAAAACATCTTCCTACTATGATATGAATCTAAATGCCGAAACGGCTAGATACCTCTTTAGAATATTAGCGGTAAAAGAAATCATTTCAGAACCTGCAACCTTTGGATTCAAACTTGATCCTTCCGAATTGTATTATCCGATTAATGACTATTATGAATTAGAAGTAAAAACTAGTATTCCAAACATTGGCACATTTGCAGAGGAACATGGAACTACTTATAGAATGGTTAAGTTATTGAATCCATGGTTGAGAACATCTAAACTCACCAATAAAAGTGGTAAATCTTATCAAATAAAGCTCCCTAAAAATTAGAGGAATTGCTTAAAATGGATTGAATCTTATACTGAGCCTATTCTGAAACTTTGCCTATACATTAATTGAGCCTATTTGTGTCCGTCAAAATGCTCAAATCTTAATTCGATTGTTTTCTTTTCAATATTTGATTAAATTGAATGGGTCTATAAGGATACGCCAATTCATGAAAATATATCGAATTTTATTTTGCTTCTTTGTTTTTCTTCCCTGCGGATTGAGTCAACACCTCAAACACGATGTATATATATTTGGGAATTTAGTCGACCTTGAAAATGAAGTTTCATTTTTTAAAAGCTTATGTAATGAATTAGACCAAAATCAGGGGCCCTTCACTGTAATCATTAACGGTGATCTTACCGATGCCCCCTTGAATTCAGACCAAGGTCAGTTGCAGATTGATCGAATCAAAAGACTCATTGATCATTTTGCAGACTATCCCAATGGTAAACTTCTTTTAATGCCCGGTGACCGTGATTGGGATGATAACAAAGTGGATGGTTACCAGTCTATCCTAAAGCTCGAAAAGGAGATCAAATCATATTGTCAGTCAAAAAAACTAATAAACATAAAATGGCCATTAAAGGATGGTTGCCCAGGTCCCTTTGATATTGAGCTTGACAAACATTTATTACTCATTGGAATTAATTCACAATGGTGGAACCATCGATATGCTAAGCCCAGGGCATCTGATGCAATCTGTAAACTGGCTACTGATCAGGATATTAAGGAAGAATTTGAAGATTTGATTGAGGAAAATACCGATAAAAATATTTTAATAGCTGCCCACCATCCCATCAAATCATTAGGTCATTATGGTGGAAGGTATTCTTTTGTGGACAAGCTTAAACCATTCCCAGTATTGGGTGCTGTAATTACTGCTTATAAACAACACATAGGTAGTCCATATGATCTTTCTAATCCAAAAATCCAACCCTATTTATACCTGATTACGAATGCCCTGTTCTTTCATAATAATATTGTCATGGCCTCCAGTCATGATCATAATCAACAGATAATGCAGGTGGATCAAAATTATTTGATCAATAGTGGTGCACTCGGCAAAGCTAGTTACGTAGCCAAGGATCATACCACGTTGTTTAAAAAGAAAGCAGCAGGCATTATGAAAATTACTTACTATTATTCAGGCGAGGTAAATACAGCATTTCTTGCTTTCGATAATAATACAGAAAAATTTGCTGAAAAATTTGCTCAAACCCTATATGTATCCGCCTGTGGTGAAGCCAAAGAAAAACAAGTTGCCGAGAATCTTTCTTATGTACCTTGTTTTCTCTATCCTACACAACCGCAATACACAATTGAGCAATTTGGAGAACCCATTGAAATATCCGCCGGACTTCAGTACAAACGAGAAAAATTTGCTGAATTTATTATGGGTAAACACTATCGAAATACCTGGGCAACTCCAATAAAAGTAAGTTACTTAAATATTGATAGCACATTTCAAGGATTAAAAGCCTATAAACCTGGTGGTGGCCGACAGACGCTTTCTTTGAAGTTTGTTTCTGAAAAAGGTGATTATTATACATTTAGATCAGTAGATAAAGATCCTTCTAAGGCCCTTGATTATAAATTGAGGTCTTCAATCATAAGCAAAATATTTCGAGATCAGACCAGTGCTCAACATCCCTATGGAGCATTACCGGTTGCTCACTTAATCAACCACATTGATATCCTTCATGCCACACCTAAGCTCTATGTTTTACCCGATGTGAATGCATTGGGTCCATTTCAAAAAAGATATGGTGGAATGCTAGGCATGTTAGAAGAGAATCCTGGAAAAGCTAATAAGAACGAACGTTACTTTGGAAATGCTGATAAGATTTTAAAAAGTAATGAACTTTTCCGCAAACTGTATGATGATAAAAAACATATTGTAGACGAAGTCGAGTTTCTACGTGCAAGATTATTCGATATACTAGTTGGCGATTGGAGCAAACATGAAGATAATTGGAAGTGGGCAGCTTTTAAAGATGAAGCACATGTTAGATACAGGCCTATTCCACGCGATCGCGATCATGCCTTTTCGAAATGGGATGGTTTATTGCCAAGTTTGGCCGACTTGCCGTTTGGTTTACCCAACACAGAAGGATTCGATCACAAGATCAAAGGCTTCAAAAGTCTAGTTTATCAAGCAAGGTATATGGACCGATTCCTGATTACAGAATCTCCACTTCAAGTTTTTATCGATCAGGCTCGTTATATCCAAGATCACATTGACGATCATGCCATCGAAAAGGCAGTCCAAGCTCTGCCAAAATCATCTTATTATCTCACCGGACCAACTATTATCTCCAAGCTCAAACAAAGGAAATCCGACCTGGTGGATTATGCACAAAAGTACTACCAATGGCTTAGTGAAGAAGTCGAAATCTTAGGCACAGTAGAAAAGGATCATTTTGAAATTGAAACTCAACCAGATGGATCGGTATTGATTGAAATTTTTCATGAAGAAGGAACTGAGGGCCGACATATACATTACTCACGAACTTTTTTCCCACACGAGACAAAACGCATTCGGATATATGGACTAAATGAGGATGATATTTTCAGCGTAAATGCAAGAACTTCAACAATTGAAATCATTTTATTTGGTGGGAAAGGTGAGGATACATATTACTCGAACCTGGATCATAACCAGGCACAAATCTACGATCTGGATTTAGCGCCATCGGATAGTGTTGCTTCTCGCTTCGAAATAAAAACTCATTGGAACCATGATTTGTATGAATATGACCGTCATGCTTTGAAATTTGATAGTTGGTTACCGACATTATCTTTTGGTTTTAATCAATATAATGGCATCTCTTTCAGTTTTGGGAACACCTGGACCAAGCAACGTTGGGATAAACAAGATTATGCATCTAAACATAGCTTTAAAGCCAATGTTTCAACGCAAGGTGGCATCGGTTTTTCGTGGGAAAGTAATTGGCATCATGTACTTAAAAAATGGAATGTTCTGCTTGAGACCACTTTAGCCAACCCTGACTACTACAATTCATTTTATGGTGTAGGGAATAGCACGGTTATTGACGAAGCGCTTGAAGTCAATGACTATTATGTGGCCAACTATAACCAATACGCATTGTTTCTTGGTTTGGAGAAAGTATTTCTGAAAAAAAGCCACCTATCTGTAAAGAGTGGATTTTCTTATAATAACAATAAGGGTTTGGACGGCACCATACTTGATTCCGAAGAAAAGAGGGGCATCTTAGGAGCTGGTCAGTCTATCAGCACCCTACCTATTCTGGCCGATTTCTCGTTAGATTTTAGAGATCATCCAACCCTGCCATCCTCCGGAATGAGATTGCAACTGAATGGAGCTTCCTATTTTCCCATTTCAAAAGAATTTAACAGCTATGGGAATATTTCAGGAGCCTTAGACTTTTTCTTTTCTACTTATAACCGGAAACGGATTACTCTAGGCATTCGATTAGGTGGAACTAAGGGACTAGGAGAAGTACCTATATATCATCTGGCCAATCTTGGTGCTACTTCCGGACTGCGAGGATATACCAGTCAACGATACTTTGGCCGCTCCAAAGTATTTGCAAATAGTGAAATACGATGGCAATTGGCTGCCAATAACAGAAGTTCAATACCGATTGAATTTGGTGTCTTAGGATTCTTTGATTTAGGTAAAGTGATCAATGAAAACGATCCGGAAGGCACTCAGGTGGGTTTTCATTCAGGTTATGGTGCTGGATTCTATTTAGTGCCTTTCAGCCGCTCATTGAGTTTTGCCTTCACTTTATCTTTTTCGGAGGAAAATTCTTTTTATCCAGGATTTACTTTTGGAACTGCCTTAAAATGATGCTTCAAGTGACGTTGTAAGTTGTCTAAGGTTGTTTCTTCAAATTCCAGTTAACAGATGTTAAACTGATGGACTATAGAATCCAGCTGTAATTATTTCATGTATCTTTAAAAAAGATCTCCTGAGAAAGCCTATGAATAACTTATTAAAAGGATTTTTGATATCCTTTCTGTTTATCCAGCAACCAATACTTATCTTATCCCAAGATTGTTTGCAAGACTCTATCCCTCCCGTTATTCATTGCTATACCAGCACGGCATCTATTTCTTTGTCTGCAAAACTTACGCGTTTTGCAATCAGTCCAAAAGATCTTACTACACGGGTCCAAGATAATTGTGCCTCTTCACAAGATATAAAGCTTTCATTTTCTGAGGATGGAAAGAATCCTACCTTAGTGGTCTCGTGCGATAACCTGGGTCTGAATCAAGTAATGATTTATGCTACAGATCCCGCCGGAAATCAATCATCTTGTTTGGTAAGTTTTATCGTCCAGGATGGTGATTTTATTTGCGGACCCGAAGCTAATTTTGAATTACGAGGTTCATTTAATTATAAAGACTCCATTTACTCCAGTCCAGTACCCACTTTTAAAATTTCATTGACTGATTCCACAGGAAATAGCCGTACGATTGACCCAATTGAGGTTTTTGTTGGCGGACTAGAATTTGCTATCAATTTATTTGATGGAGAAAATCCTTTTCCAGAGAATTCAACGATTTCGATAGATTTAGTCATAGATAGTGATGATGATTATGATTATGGGGTCAGCACTCTTGATGTCGTATTTATGATCAAACACATATTAGGTGTAAGTCCTTTTACCAAGCCTGAACAACTTGTCGCAGCCGACGTCAATGGAGATGGTAACATAACTAGCCTCGATGTCATTGAAGTACGCAAATTAATTATTGGGTTGACTGATTCTTTTTCTATTGGAAGATCCCATGTCATCCTACCTAATACTTGGCAAATCCCTGCTAATCAACTGCTGTCCGCTGAACATCGCTCGTTTGATGTGATTAAATTGGGGGATGTAAATCGATTTTAAAAATGGTAAACCGAGTAAACATTGAACTTCAATTCTTCTTATAAACACTTCCAATCCAGGTAAGCTAGATTTGTTGATCTTTATTGAGTGTTGGCCTTTTATATTTTCTTATTGGGCACCCACTACTTCTTTGCTATAATGCTTGTCAAATTGGTTTAAGCCACATTCCAGATATTCGGCATATTCTTTAGACCCTTCACTAGGTATATACGTTTTAGGAAGCGATAAAACTTTTTGATCGGGCGTAACCAATACGTACAATGGTTGAGAATTTTGTTTGAAGTTTGCGATTTGAAAATCGGCCCATAAATCACCTACATCTCTCATTTTTTCTCCTGTGGTTGAGGAATATACTACTTCATCCAATTTTTTTCGATCATCTACATAAAGGGATGCCATGACGTAATCGGATGCTAGCAATTTCCATACGCGATCTTTTACCCAAATTTGATCCTCCACTTTTCGACAATTAACACAACCATACCCGGTAAAATCAAGAAATACGGGTTTGTTTACTTCTTTGGCATAGGCTAATGCTTCGTAATAATCCTTAAAGCAATCCAAGTTATTGGCACACTTATCAAAAGATGGGTATTTCGCTTTTATGGTAGCATCAGGTGCTGGCAAGGGTTTAAAAAAATTATAATGAGGCGGAGGTACAATACCACTCACTAATCCGAGTGAGTTATAGGTTTGAGTACGCTGATCTGCTTTAAACCCGGTAGCAAAGTAAATCGTCATCGCAACCGCTGCTAACGCAAATGCAATTCTAGGAATGGATAATTTTACCTTGGGGCTGTCATGAGGAAATTTAATGCCTCCAAACAAATAGATAGCCATCAGCGCAGCGATTATTATCCAAATAACTAAAAACAATTCATATCGCAGGAAGCCCCAATGACTGGTCATATCGGCAACGGATAAAAACTTAAAAGCAAATGCCAATTCCAAAAAGCCTAAAATGACTTTCACTGAATTCATCCAACCTCCTGATTTGGGTAAAGAATTAAGCCAAGCTGGGAAAGCTGCAAATAAACCAAATGGTAGTGCAAGCGCAGTAGAAAATCCAAGCATAACCACCATTGGCCCAATTTTATTCGTAGCGGATTCTACGATAGCTGATCCTATGATCGGTCCTGTACATGAAAAGGAGACCAATGCTAAGGTGAAGGCCATAAAGAAAGTACCTATCAGTCCTCCTCGTTCTGCCATGGTATCACTTTTCGTTGACCAACTGCTGGGTAGGGTGATTTCATAGAATCCGAAAAATGAAAAGGCAAAAACAATAAATATTAAAAAGAAAATCGAATTGGCTATCCAATTAGTTGAAAGCATATTTAACGCTGTTGCCCCAAACATAGCGGTAATCAACAAACCAATAGTCACATAGATAACAATAATGGAAGCGCCATATATAAGTCCATTTCTGATACCCGATTTACGATCCGTACTTCCTTTGGTAAAAAAGGAAACAGTAAGTGGAATCATTGGAAATACACAAGGGGTAAGGATGGCTATCAACCCACCTAAAAAGCCTAATATAAATATCCATACCAAGCTATCTTTGGATTCTTTCTTTTCTCCACAATCACCTAAAGGCGTCACAAAAGTCTCCTTAAGGCTTTCAATATTACTATTTACAACTTCAGCATTTTCAGGTAATGCGGGAATAGAAGCACTGGCATTACCTAATAAGTCCAGGTCAAAGGTTTTATCATGAAAAGTGCAGGTTTCATCGTCGCAGGCTGTATAGGATACATAACCCTTGACCCTGGCTTTCATATTTTTCGCAATGAATTGTTGGGTCCATTCTCCTCTTGTTTTTATCTTAATGACATCTTCATCAAAAACGGGATCATAACCTTTACTCCGGTTTTCTGCAGATTCTACTAACTCCCCGGTTAGCTCTATGTCATCTGATTCCCAAAAAAACTCTGTCGGTCCCGGCCCTTCAATTTGATCTTTAGAATAAATGTTAAATCCCTTTTCTACGGATGCAGTTGCTTTGAATTCGTACAGGTTACTTTCAATCTTATGTACATGATATTCCCATTTAACCGGATCTAGGATGTTTTCCTGTTTATCCAGGGATAGATCTTCGAAAGATTCAAATGTTGGGCTTGGAATAGCTTCTTCAGAAGACTGAGTGGATGATTCCCCATCTTTAAATACCGCTGGTTGTGTATTCCCATCAGCCTGCTCTGCGGGTACAGTTTGAACCAAGTCAGTTTTTTGATCTTCATTAGAACCGGGAGATAATACAAACGAAAAGTCCACCCCTTTAGGTGGAAGACAAGATTCCTCATTACAGGTCATAAACTCCAAATAACCGGATATCGGTTTTGAATAGTCACTTATTTTAATGCGCTGTTTGAATATCGCATCATGATAGAACTTGATCACATTTACCCCAAAAAGAGGTTCCATCCCTTCTTTTCTCAGTGAGCCTGATTCCTGGTTATCGCCTATTAGATCAAAATGATTGACCTCCCCTTCATAATTAAATGATGTAGGTACCGGTCCATCTTCAATGTGTTGCGAATAGACTGCCCAGCCATCATCGATGGATGCTTTGAAGAAAAGCTCATGAATATTGCCCTCAACATGCTGTTGTTCAAATGTCCAACTTACCGGATTTAAAATCTGGGCCTTGGCTGTAAAAGCACAACTCAGTATCCACAGAATTATGAGGATATGACTTTTCATAATATTATTTAGTGGCCAAAGAAATTGAAAAATCTATCTTTCGAGGTGGTAGGCAAGATTCTTCATTACAAACCATAAATTCAACTTTCCCGTTTATATTTCGAGCAGGATCCTTAACTTTTACTTTTTGAACAAAATCAACTTTTTTAGCAAATTTTATTACTTGCATATCAAATAAAGCGTCAAATCCCTGCTTTTTATTTCCTACTTCTTGATTCTTTCCGGTTAATTCGAAATGATTGCTGTCGTTATACTGAAAACTGGTGGGCACTGGTCCACCTTCATCTATATATTGGGAATAAATATTCCAATCTCCTTCTATAGTAGCCTTGAAAACCAATTCGTAATCATCTCCTTGAATATGATTTGAAGTAAATGTCCATTCTACCGGATTCATCATTTGGCTAAATCCAGATATACTGATCAATAAAAATCCAACTAAATGAGTTAACGATCCATTCATCAATACTTAGTTATAACTAATTATTAAACAAAAATAAATCCACTTGTCCAATAAGAAAAGCTGCTTAAGAAAAGATTAACGTAAAGTGCACGATTTTAGACAAATTCAACCCTTTTTTAACAGCAAATTTGATCGATATTGATCAAACAGCAATCAATTCATGCTGAAGTAAGGAGTCAAAAATCAATTTCCCATCTAAATTACCCAGTGCACCTTCAGCTGCTCGCTCCGGATGGGGCATCATACCATATACATTTCTATGTTGATTGCATATCCCGGCAATTGCCTCGGTTGAACCATTCACATTGGCCTGCTGAGTATGTTCTCCCTTTTCATTACAATAAGTGAATAGGATTTGATCATTAACTTTTAATTCATCTATCACTTCTGGCGAAGCAAAATATCTGCCGTCCGCATGGGCAATGGGTATCTTTAAAATTTGACCTAATTTCAGATTTCTAGTAATATCGGATTGATCGGTCACCGTATTAAGGTAAATATTTTTACAAATAAATTTTTGATTTTGATTGGGTAAGAGTACACCAGGAAGTAACCCCGACTCACACAATATTTGAAATCCATTACATATACCAAATACTTTACCTCCGTTATTAGCAAAAGAAATTACAGATTTCATAATGGGTGAAAATCTAGCAATAGCGCCAGCTCTTAAATAATCACCATACGAAAAGCCACCAGGTAATATGATACAATCATCTGTAGTAAGTCCTTTTAAAGATTTTTCTTTATGCCAAAGCTCTACTACTTGTTGATTGCATACATTTTTAAGGACATGAATCATATCGTGATCGCAGTTCGATCCGGGAAATATTACAACTCCAAAATTCATAAATTCATATTTTAAACAAAAGTAATATAATGGATGTAAAATCCGAACCCCAATAGGACAACGTGTAAAAATTCTGCTACTATTTTATTGGAAATATTGATAAACATCATGGCCATCATCGCTCCTAAAAAAGGTAATAATACAATTAGATGATAAATGGTCAATGGAGTAACGATAAATACGGTAATTCCGGCCATGCCAGCTCCCCAATACAACACGTCAATCTTATTGATCGCTTGTACATTTTTCTTTTTTATATACTGTCCATAGTTCAAAACAACTATTATAAGTAATATACTTATAAGTGCCAATTTGATCGCGAATTGAATGTTGAATGGGACTGGGAAATTAATAATTCCAAAATAATTTCCAATTAATGAATCAAACATATTCCCTGTATCTCCAATCCAGAAAAAATAATAAAACGTCAAAATATAAGGTGTAAGTAAACCAATCAATAGCCTAAATATATCTGCAATACGCACATACTTTAATATTGAAATTCCGATTAAGATAAAAATGGAAAAATAGATATATGGGAAATAAAACAATGATGCCGTGCTTAACCAAAAACCCATGTTAAAAACCTTGCCAGAATACTCAGAATTCTTATAAAGTAGCAATAAGTATTCCAAGGAAATTAAAAAGGGTAAAATGCCTAAAAGGGGTGGAGAGAGCATGCCCAATTCCGGAATGATACTAGTCATAAGAATAAAAAATAATCCTGGAAAAAGGGTTGACTCCCTCGTTATTCGGTTTTCAATTACAATTTTATTCAGATATACAGCTGCTAGAAATATGATCAGTATGGATATAATTATTTCCGTGCTCTGACGATCAAGGTTATTTATGATTCTTTCAGACAGATAGCCTCCTTTTACCGATTCCGGATAAGGATAGAAGAATAAAGGAATTTTTAAAATGGCCGTATAAACCAGCAAAAAAAGACTCCTTATAAAATGGTTGTTTCTAAAAAAAGATAACACCTATATATTGGATTTCAACTAAAAATGAAGGCACAAAGTTAGTTTAATTGAAAGCATAAAGATAGATTTTCTAATGAAAAGCCAATCAATCTAAATCAATGAACTTTTATTGAATTATTTCCAAATTTTCAGTTAATCGATCTTACACCACCAACCAAGTAAAAGTTTATAGTGTTAATATTCGTGGTATATGGATTTAACCATACTCAAATATTAACAGTAGTCATCATCATGGTTTGAACGCTTGTTAAATCTGGTCATAAAGGCTATTTCAGATTACTCAGAATATATTTCTTGTATCTTGTGATTTAGAAGATTATACAGAAAAATGAATGGATGATAAGCTCTATAAAAGACACGATAAAATCAGAGCTAGCTGAATTCGAAGTCCGATTTAAAGAGTCCATGCGGAGCAAGGTTCCACTATTGGATAGAATTTCCTTTTATATCATAAAGACCAAAGGAAAACAAATCAGACCGCTGTTTGTACTATTATCTGCAAAAACATGTGGTGGAATTACTGATTCGACCTATCGCGCCGCTGCCTTTATTGAATTATTACACACGGCAACATTGGTGCATGATGATGTGGTTGATAATTCTGAAAAACGCCGTGGCTTTTTTTCCATCACAGCACTGTGGAAACATAAAATAGCCGTATTAGTTGGGGATTATCTTTATGCCAAAGGATTTTTACTTGCACTAGATCACAAAGAATATGATCTACTGCACATTATGTCAGAAGCCGTAAAAAAGATGAGTGAAGGGGAGCTACTGCAAATGCAAAAATCACGAAAGCTGGATATTGATGAATCCACCTACTTTGAAATAATTCGAAATAAGACCGCTTCATTAATCGCTTCGGCTTGCGCTGCAGGTGCTTCTTCTACATCTGAGGATAGGGAAATTGTTGATAAAATGCGCGAATTTGGAGAAAAAATCGGTACTGCTTTTCAAATCAAAGATGACTTATTTGATTATGGACAAAAAGATATCGGGAAACCACTGGGCATCGATATTAAAGAAAAAAAGATGACTCTTCCCTTGATTTACAGTCTTTCTAAATCCGATCCTCGGACAAAAAATAGAATAATTAATATCATAAAAAGGCATAGTGAAAAAAAGGAAAAAGTTCAAGAAGTTATCCAATTTGTTCATGAACAAGGAGGCATAGATTATGCTACTCAAAAGATGAATGAATATCATCTTGCCGCCCATCAAATTTTATCGACTCTGCCCCAAAATGATGCTAGAGATCAGTTAGAAAAGTTGATCAATTATGTTATCGAGCGCAAGAAATAAGTTATCTCATCCGGCAAAGAGTTTCGAAAAAATTGTTCGTGCAAGTAACTTAAAATTATAAGTTGAAACTGGTCTTCAAACCCGGCGTAACCGGGACCTTTTTTAAGATGGCATAATTCAAATAGGTCATCATGCCAAAGTGCTAAAAATGGAAATGTTTTTGGTTATCTCCACTAGTGATATTCATCAATTTTACTTGTGACTATTATCAATTGATCTTAATAAAAATTGTCATTCCTTTGTATTGGTGCAGATAGATGGTGTCAATTGAACACATAGTTATAGAACCTATTAAATTATCATTGAAATGAAACGATTGGTCACGGTGTTGCTCTTTTTTTTATCGGTATGCACTTTTAGTCAGGAATCGGCAAAGCCACATTGGATGTTTGGTGGAATTCTAGGTTATTCAAGTGGTGAAAACACCCCTTATACCATTTCAAATGCAGGTCTCGTATTGGGGTCCGAATCGTCTCATACTCAATTCACTTTTCAACCTTATTTGGGTCGTCTGTTCAATAACCGGTGGATAGCTGGAGTTAAATCCAAGTATGTTTATCAATTTGATAAATATAATCTACTCAGTGATACCCGAAGTACTGCAAAAACGCATACCGGATCTGTAGGATTATTTGCTCGTTATAAATTGAATCCTCAAAATAAACTAGTATTCCAACTGGAACCTTGCTATTTCTTGAATTTCGGAGAAGCCACATTGATCCATGCTGAAGGCGATTCAGAAAGGATTCAAACCTTTTCAAATTCCTGGTCGTTATCTCCTATGGCAACCTATGCCGTGGCACCAAGAATCGTACTGGCCGTACGCTTCAGTGCTATCCGCTATGAAACGGGGTACTGGCAGATGGAGGACGTATCTGAAAAGCATGGCTTCTCCGATTTTGATTTCAACCTGAATATCAATAAACTTCAGATGGGGGTAGCGCTGTTGTTTTGAGTAATGAGATGCGAGACCGCTCCACTATCAGAGACGAGACCGCTTCGCTGACAGATGTCAGACCGTTTCACTGACAGATAGGTGGGTGTGGGTGTGAAACCATGTGCCTAATTAGCGCTGACAGCGCTTCAAGTATCTAGAATCTAGGTTATCAGCAATTAATGAGACGAATAACTATTTAATTGATTAGACAGCGCTGTCAGCGCTCACACATATATGCGTTTTTACCCTAAGCACTTATTAGAAGACTGTCCGATTCGCTTATTCCTTATTAATCCTATCCACTTATCGCTCGGTCATGAGAAAAGTCCAAAATCAGTCAATAAGCCGATTATTTGTTACTTTCATTATTGAGATAAGACGAATTATGCTTACTAATATAATTGAAAAGGCTTTTTTCATCCTGGGTTTATTTTCGTTCAGTGCATTAACAGCTGCAACCGAACCGTTGTCTGAAATCAGTGCATTAATGCAAGATGGTAAATCTGATGAGGCGTTACAAATGATTGAGAAAATCTGTGAAACCTCCCCCAATGAACTTACATGTGGTGAAGCGTTACTATTAATGTCTCAGATCCATTTTAGCAAAATGGAAATGGATAAAGGATTAAGCCTTTATGACCAAGTCATCCAAATTGGTAAACATTTAAATAACAATTCTTTACTCGAACGCGCGTATGGTGGAAAGGGCGAAGTGCTGTTTATCCGCGGTGAATATGAAAAGAGCTTACCGGTGATCAGGGAATGCTTAATGGTTATTAGGGCAGATGATCAAAAAAGTTATTCCAATGCACTGACTCAAATAGGCAACTGCTATCGATTTTTAGGTGATTTAGATAGTTCTAAAATTTATATTGAGAGAGCCAGGCAAATTAAATTCGAAATAAATGATCAGAGGGGATTACCATTTGTATTGGTGTCTTTAGCCGCGGTCTCTACTCGCAAAGGCTATGTTGAAGAAGCGATTTCCTTAAATCTTGAAGCAATTAATATTTTAGAAAAACTCCAAGACTCTATTCAACTTGCGCAATTGTATTTCGCTACCGCTAATTTGTTTAATGGTCAAGGTGATTATATAAGAGCTTATGAGTATGCGGACCGTGCCTTAATCATCGCCACGGCATTAAATCTTAAGTCAACTAAAGCTAATGCCCTATTAAGCCGTGCCAGACCCAATGCAAAATTGGGTAATGAAAATCAAGCTTTACTTGATCTTAAATTGGCCCTATCGATCTATGAGCAGAGGAAAGTAGGACTATATATTGGTGATTGTCTGCATGAATTAGGTTGGATTTATTTAAATCGGGCACAATATGATAGTGCTCGATATTATTTTGATCGAATGATAGATGTTGCTTACACTCGTAAAGACAAGGATCATCTTTTCTCAGCAAATTTTAATTTAGGCCAATTGGCCTTGAAAGAAAACAAGCCTAATGATGCTCTTCAATATTTCCATGAAGCAAACAATCATTTCACTAAAGAAAACTTTAAAAGTCGTGCACAACTCGAGCAGGGATTATTCGAAGCATATAACCTAAAGGGAAATACTGCAGAGGCATTGGTCCATCTAAGCCGGCATACTCAATTTAAAGACTCATCTTATTCATTGGAGAAAACTAAACTCTTTTATGACCTGGAAGCGAAATACAATCGTACGGTTCAAGAAAAAGAAATTACCGCATTGGCTGCGGAAAATCGACTCAGCAAAGTACAGCTTTCCAATTCTAGAAGGTGGCTTTATACCTTGTTGGCTGGAATTGTTGGCATTGGATTGTTACTCGCCCGAATATTTCAATCGAATCGAAAAATCAAAGAACAAAATCAGATCATCTCCAATGCCTTGGAAGAAAAAGATACCTTACTAAAAGAAATTCATCACCGGGTAAAAAACAATCTTCAATTCATCTCTTCCCTCCTTAGTCTCCAATCCGATCATATTGAAAACGATCAGGCATTAGAAGCACTTAAAGAAGGACAAGACCGAGTCCAATCGATGGCCTTGATTCATCAGAATCTCTACCAGGATGATAATCTTACCGGGATAGACATCAGGGCTTATTTTGAAAAACTAACCCAAAATCTATTTGACTCTTACAACATTTCACCCGAAAAGATCAAATTGAAAATGGACATCCAACCCTTAAACCTGGATGTTGATACGGTAGTACCATTGGGTCTAATTATTAATGAGCTCGTAAGCAATGCTTTAAAGCACGCATTTAAAGGTCGAAATGAAGGTATTATTTCTGTAGAGATTAAGGAAAATGGAACTGAATTGTCTTTGGCAGTCCGCGATGATGGAATTGGATTGGAGAACGGACAGCTTGACACTTCATTTGGTTATCGCTTAATCAATGCGTTTAAAACTCAATTGAATGCTGAGCTTGAAGTAAATGGACATCAGGGAACACACATTAGAATGACTATTAAAGAATACCAAAAGTCTGCATAAATTTAATACCCGTAACACTCGATGTTAGGCATAAAGCTGCTGCTTTTTTATATTTCATCTTCATTAATTGAAAATAAAATCTGCCCTTCTGACCCTTTTTGCTGACCATCTGACCTCACAATAAGTCATCTTGTCACAAAAAAAGGCCTGGTATCAATTTTGACTACTTATCAGTCTAAATAAAAAAGTAATCATGCAAAAAGGACAAATAGAAGTACAAACGCAGAATATCTTTCCGATCATCAAGAAGTTTCTTTACTCGGATCACGAAATTTTCTTGAGAGAATTAATATCCAATGCGGTTGATGCAACCACTAAATTGCAAGTATTAGCCTCTAAAGGAGTCTATTCAAAAGAGCTTGGTGATCTGACCATCCAAATCAGCGTGGATAAAAAAAATAAAACGTTGACCATTGCCGACCACGGAATTGGCATGACGGAGCAAGAGATAAAAAAATATTTAAACCAAGTTGCGTTTTCCAGTGCACAGGATTTCATCAAAAAATACAATGATGAATCTATTATTGGTCATTTTGGTTTAGGTTTTTACTCATCCTTCATGGTGGCCGAGCGAGTCGAAGTAAAAACAAAATCTTATAAGAAAAGTAAAGGGGTCACCTGGCAGTGTGATGGTGAGCCGGAATATATCATTGATGAAAATGACAAAAAAGATCGAGGAACCGAAGTTATCTTGCACATCGATGATGATAACAAAGAGTTTTTAGAGGATGCCCGTATTGAAGCCTTGCTGAATAAATATTGTCGATTTCTTCCTGTACAAATTCAATTTGGTACCAAGACTGAAACCCGTTATGAAGGAGAAGGAGACGATCGCAAAGAAATCAAAGAGGAAGTTGATAACCTGATCAATAATACCGCTCCGCTTTGGAAAAAGAAGCCCAACAAAATTACCGAAGAACAATACAAAGACTTTTATAGAGAATTGTATCCAATGAGCATGGAGCCCATGTTTTGGATTCATCTCAATATTGACTTTCCATTTAACCTAACTGGAATCTTATATTTCCCAAAGTTGAACAATCAATTTGAAGTACAAAAGAATAAAATTCAATTGTATTCTAATCAGGTCTATGTAACCGATGAAGTAAAAGAAATCGTACCAGAGTTTTTAACTTTATTACATGGGGTAATCGATAGTCCGGATATCCCCTTGAATGTATCCAGATCCTATCTTCAAAGTGATCATAATGTGAAAAAGATCACTGGCTACATTACTAAAAAAGTCGCAGAAAAACTGAATTCCCTCTTCAAAAAAGACCGACCAAGCTATGAAAGCAAATGGTCCGATGTAGGCATATTTGTAAAATACGGTATGATTTCCGAAGAGAAGTTTTATGACAAGGCACTAAAATTTGTCCTCCTTGAAAATGTAGAAAATGAATTTTTTACGATTGAAGAATACAAAGAGAAGATCAAAGGATTACAGACCGACAAACATGATAAATTGGTCGTTCTGTATACCAACGATGTAAATATCCATGACAGTTATCTCAAAGAGGCTAAGTCCAAAGGATATGATGTATTGGTAATGAATCATGTACTGGACAATCACTTCATGCAGCATTTAGAACAAAAAGATGGGAATGTGGTTTTTGTTCGCATCGACTCCGATACCATTGACAACCTGGTCCAGAAAGATGAAAAAACCGAATCAGTCCTGAGTGAAAAGCAGCAAGAAAAGATCAAAAGTATATTTGAAGATTCGCTGGAAGATGCTAAGTCTAAATTGCAATTAAAAGCACTTTCACCGGATTCACATCCAGTCCTAATTACTCGACCTGAATTCTTACGCAGGATGCAGGAGATGCAAAATCTTCAAGGTATGGGAGGTAGTGGCATGGACGATTTTTACAATATTATTGTCAACACCAATCATCCCCTGGTTGCTGAAAAGCTTTTAAATATGAAAAGTGCTGAAAAGAAGGGCAACTTTGCCAAATATCTCTTCAATTTGGCCAGGTTGAATCAGAATCTTTTACAAGGAGAAGAATTAACCGATTTTATTTCCAAAAGTCTTGAGTTTATAAAGTAGTAAAACATAAAAATCCATTTCTTTCAGCCAGTCGATATAAAAATTGACTGGCTTTTTTACAAATCGCTTTTAATAAAAGATGCAATTTCAAGCTGTAGATTTTGTCATTGTTGTCACAATTTTTTGCAAGGTAGTAATTCCGTGAACAAGAATTATACTATTAAGTTTTATCAGGGAAGACCTCCAAAACAATAAAGTTTTACGTTAAAATGATCCCATTCGATACGAATATACCGCTGGTGGAAAGGCATCAATTTATAAGTTGCCCAAGAAAAAAAGCGGTTACTTTGAAGTGCAAAAGTTCTATCCGGATATTGAGAGGTGAAAATAAAATTATGATTTCTTCAATTGATAATCTGTCCAAATTCAAGTGAAGTCATGATATGTTCAAGTTGCTGAACCATGTTTCTTTTTTTCTTTCCTGGTGCATACACAAATCCATGCATGAGCAACAATTCACTTTTGGTTGGGTGTTTTACTAAGTATGAAATAAAAGGTCCCCCCATGTAGTCATAGGTGAGCTCCCAAATACCCCTAGCCTCAACCGTATAGGCATTGTCTAGGGTTTTAAAATATAAATACACCGGTAAGTCTTCATCATTCACTACCAGATGAGATCCAGGGGTGTTGGAAGTCACCAGTTCTTTGCCTACTTGATTCATCAGTTTTATGATCCCTTCTTTCGTGAGTTGATTTTCGCTTGTGTATTTAATCTTACGGCAAATGATATTACTAATGGTAACACCTTCATCTTTTCTTAACCACAACGTATTTTCATCATCCATCGCTTTAACATAATCTGCCGGCACTTTGAAATGTACTCCAAATTTTTGATTCATTACTCGCTGTAAATGTTCACTTTCTCCATTCAGGTATGCATATGCATTGATCTGAATATTATCAAATTGATTAATTCTTTTGGCAATAGGAAAAAAGCTTTTGTTGATATTCTCAGCAAGTTGAGTGGGACCATTGCCGAATAAGTAAATGATCAGCTGCCCTTGCGCCCATTTATCTCTTCCCGTCATCGAAGTTTGTTCAGGATTCTGTTTTACTTTATCAAGCAAGTCGGCCCCTAGATCATTCAGGACTTCTTGTGTCGTTGCCGATTCCAAGTCATTAAGATCAGCTAAGTATAAATAGGTTCTTAATTCTTTCCTCAATGGACGAGAAGTCACTTGATCCTGCGAATAGTACTTTATATCAAAAATGGGTTCTGGGGCTGGGAGTAACGGATAAGCTGATTCAAATCTAAATTTGAAAGTGTCTCCTGTGGGGCTATTCCACAAATCTTCATCACATATAACCACCAATTGATTGATGCTTCCGATCGCTGTGGGTACTCTTTGAAGGCTCTCGATCATTGAACTCCCACATTGAGTAAGGATCAATAAACTGGTAACTACACCTACAATATATGATATCTTGTACTTCATTTTACAAACCACTAAATCACCTTATAGATGATTGTCAAGGGAAATTTGGTGTGATCTCGATGCCTCAGAAAAGGTTTTCAATGATAGTTGCCTCAGATACACCTTCCGCTTCAGCTTTATAATTTCTCACGATCCGGTGCCTTAGAACATAATTGGCAATCGCTTTTACATCATCGATATCCGGAGAATATTTCCCGTGGATCGCCGCATTGCATTTGGCTCCTAATACCAAGTATTGAGAAGCTCTGGGTCCAGCTCCCCAGGAGATATATTCATTGACTTCTTTAGTGGCTCTTTCGGTATTAGGTCTGGTTTTAGTAGCCAGATTTACTGCATATTCAAGCACATTGTCAGCAATTGGTATTTTTCGAATGAGCCTTTGGAAGAATAGAATCTCTTCTCCAGTCACAATATTCTTTAATTGACTTTCCTGAATGGTGGTAGTATTTTTTACTACCTCGATTTCTTCATCATAAGAAGGATAGTCTAATTCTATATTAAACATAAACCGGTCCAACTGAGCTTCAGGCAATGGATAGGTCCCTTCTTGTTCAATGGGGTTCTGAGTGGCCAGTACAAAAAACGGATTGGGTAACTTATGCCTGATCGCCGATACAGTTACTACTTTTTCTTGCATAGCCTCCAACAAAGCGGCTTGAGTTTTCGGAGGTGTTCTGTTGATCTCATCAGCTAGGACAATATTGGCAAACAAAGGTCCTTTATTAAATTTGAATGATCTGCTCTCATCTAATATTTCGGAGCCCGTGATATCTGAAGGCATTAGGTCCGGTGTAAACTGAATGCGTTTAAATTCAAGATCCAATACGTCGGCAATCGTGTGCACTAGCAACGTCTTGGCCAATCCCGGTACACCTACTAATAAGCTGTGGCCATTTGAAAATAAAGAAATCAATACCGCTTTAACAACTTCATCTTGGCCAATAATCACTTTACCAATTTCATTTCTTAGCGCAGTATAGTATGATGCTAATTGGTCTACTGCTTGAACATCTGTTCTTGTCTCTGTCATTTTATATAATTGAAGGGCAAAAATAGGAAATTAACGCATTTGAAACGTGTAAAGACTTCACAATGTTTTACATGACATCAGGACAATTCCAGATCGAATCCTGAATAGTTGATTTTATGGATGGCATAGAATAGTGCCACCATTCCGTGCGGATCCCTTTCAATCCGACTAATTCCATGGTTTCATATAAGATTTTTCTACGCGATAACACCATGGAGTCCAGTTCCATAAAATCGCGATGTGCCTCCGGACCAAAGTAATCAAAGGGCGTTCCCATATCCAAAAAATGCCCTTGAAGAGAGGCTAAAGTGATATCAACTGCTAATCCCCTATTGTGCATAGATCCCTTAGAGGGAGGTGTTACATACAATGGATTGGGTGTATTTTGCCATAAAACTCGTTGAACTTCTAGTGGCCTATAACAATCAAACAAAGTAAGAGAGAGTCCCTGCTCCTGCAGAATTGCTGCCGCTTGTAAAATGGCCTTTGCAACTTCAGGACGTAAAAAACACCTCGCACAAGGATATAAAATTTTTTTGGTAAAATTGGAATTCGTGGCATATCGTAAATCAAGGGATATATTGGAACTCCTGGTTATTTCTACCCATTGGGCTGTATCATAATCCAACTGGAGAACGTCTGGAACTTTAAGACTTGCCGAATCAATAATACACTTCTCTTCTATGTATTTTCCTGATCTATGGTTATCTGATTGATTACATCCAGTAATCAGAAAGATAACTCCTAATAATTGGACTTTTTTCATTTTCCGATTTCCGTCAGAAATTCTTGCTCGGTGAGCACCTTCACCGTGCCTAATGCCTCGGCTTTCTTGAGTTTTGAACCAGGATTTTCTCCAACCACTAATACATCCAGTTTTGATGATACCGCGCTTATATTTCTTGCTCCTGCTTCCTCAGCAAGCCGCTGAGCTTCTTTTCGACCCATGGTCTGCAGGCTTCCCGTAAAAAGAATCGATTTATTCACAAAAGGAGCATCTGCTTGAATCACTTTAGGCCGGTCGGATTCTAACTGATGCATATTTACACCCAAGTCTTCCATTTCGACTAATAATTGGATATTCGACTGGTCACTAAAATATTCTATTATATTTTCTGCCACAACCGGGCCGACATCTTTAATTGTCGTAAAACGATCCAGATCCCAATCCTTTAAATCCAGCACATGTTCGATTTCAGTGGCTAATATGGTAGCCACTCGTTTGCCCAGATGATGAATACTGAGACTATATAGCAATCTTCTGATTGGATTTTGCTTAGCTTTAGCTATAGCCGCTTCCAAATTATCAGCTGATTTTTGGCCAAACCCTTCCAATTGTGCTATCTGATCATAATTTAGTCGGTAAATATCGGCCATATTCTTTACCCACCCCAATTCGTAAAAACGTTCCAAATAGGCTTTTCCAAACCCATCAATATTCATTGCATCTTTAGACACATGATGAATGAGTCTCTGCAAGACCTGAGCATCACATTGGTAATTGGGACAACGCCATGCAGCTTCACCTCCTTTGCGAATTAAAAGTGTCGCACATACCGGACACGTAGCAGGAAATTGAATTTCAGATTCACCTCCATTGCGCAAATCCGGCAATGATTTTACTATATATGGGATCACATCTCCAGCCCGCTCGATCAATACTTTGTCTCCTAATCGAATATCCTTACCGGTAATGAAATCCTGGTTGTGCAATGAAATAGAAGAAACGGTCACACCCGCTAGTTGTACTGGTTCCACTTTGGCTACTGGGGTAATCGATCCTATTTTACCCACCTGATATTCAACATCTATTAAGGTAGTCGTTGCTTGTTTAGCTTTAAACTTGAAAGCAATAGCCCAGCGTGGATGGTGGCTAGTAGAACCACTCTTCTCCTGTAATTCCAGGCTATCTACTTTGACCACCATTCCATCAATTTCATAGGGATAAGATTCTCTTTGTTCTTGCCAGTAATTACAAAACTCAATAACTTGTTGTATGTTTTCGCACCGTTTGCGCTGCTCATTTGGCACTTTAAATCCCAAAGCACCGATCATATCTATAATATCAAAATGTGAATCTTTATTATGTCGATAACGAGAGCCATCGAACGTTTCAGCATAACTGAGGTGATATATAAAGGCTTCTATGGAACGACTGGCCGTATCTTGAGGGTCCTTAGTCCTTAATCCTCCGGTCGCCGTGTTGCGTGGATTGGCAAATAATGATAATCCTTTGGCTAAACGCTGCTCATTAATCTTGCTAAAAAAATCTTTGCGGATCAAAGCTTCACCTCTCAATTCAACCTTTTTAATGCCATATTTAGAAAATTTAGCTCGTAAAGGAATCGTCTGTAGTGTTTTAATGTTAGGTGTAATTTCATCACCCTGAACCCCATTACCTCTGGTAGCAGCTCGAATTAAGACATCATCTTCATAGACCAAGGCGATACTACCACCATCAAATTTTGGTTCTACCGCATAAACTATAGGGGATGCATCATCCATCTTATTTAATCTTCGAATCTGTCCATCAAAGTCGATTAAATCATCCGCATTATAGGAATTGCCTAGTGATAACATAGGCGCCAAGTGCGCCACCGGTGAAAACTGATTGGTCAAATCACTAGATATCCTGTGAGTAGGAGAATCAGGCGATATTAGTGAGGGATATTGATTCTCAATGCTTTCTAATTTCTTAAACAGCTGATCATATTCGTAATCGCTGATGATCGGATCATTCAGGATGTAATATCTCCACTCATGATATTGTATAACCTCTCGCAAATCAAAGGCCAGCTCTTCAGGAGCCATGGTTTCACTAGACATATTTAAAATTTCTTTTGAAAGTTCAAATAGCCTTCTTTGTTCAATATCTGAATAGGTCATAAGCTGTTAAATGAAGTCTAACTTAAAGTTAAATCTTCAAAACCTTTTTTGAATAGATCCATTGATTTTTTCTATCCTTAATTTGAAGCAAATAAATTCCATTGGGTAAATCCCCCAGGTTTACACTAGAGGTAGTTGACTCTATTTTTTGAAGGATTTGTCCGGCAGAATTATGGACCGTTACGTCAAGACAGACCCTGGTAAAGTTGATGATTCCTTTGCTAGGGTTGGGGTAAACCATTAAGGGTTCTATATCCTGTTCCGTGTTTCTGGTTGTATTTGAGGGCTGAATGGTTACTTTATCCGCTCCTCCTCCATCTCCGGAACTAGAACCATTTCTATTCACTCCATTTCCAGCTGCATAAAAACTGATTGGTCCCACCATTGAATCCGGAGCGATCCAGATAGCTTCAAATATATTGGTATCGCTGATCATAAAATGTTCAGCATAATGCCTATCTGTATTGGCATTATAGATAACATTTAATGGAAATGATACGGAATCCCAAGTGCCTGTATTTAAGAACAAATTATCAGTAATACTTACCATTTGCATCCCATAGCCGAGCGGTGTGCCTACCACAGAATCTATCTGAACCTTAACTCGATATGCTGCTCCTAGTTCGTACTCGTTGATAGTATCTCCTGCCAGATCAAATATGGATATCCCTACCAGTACTTGCATTTCCGCGCTGTTATGACAAGATTGACAAACTCTTCGTCCGTCACCTGGTGCCCCTGTGCTTCCCTGACCTCTTATGGCTCTTCCAGTAGAGTTGGCAAGAATGATTATCAACATACTTATAAACCCTATAATCATCCATACTTTCATGACTTAAAAATTATATACAATCATTTTATAGATGGTTGTTTTTCCACTTGGTTTTCAATTATAACTAATTAACAAAGTTATTCGTTAATAAGTAATAGCGTGTCCCAGCATGCTATATGAACATCATGGCGAAATAAAAGATTTGATGAATTAAGCGATTCCCCGATTCGGATTTATGCCTTCTATACCTTTGAAATAATTCCAGACATAATCCATCTCTTCATCCTTATCATCTGCAACCATTCTAGGTGGAGAGAAATTGACTTCTTTTTTTTGCCCGTTGAGGGTGACTAATATGATAGGAATTTTTGCTTTACTAGCAATATAATAAAACCCAGATTTGAGTTTATCTACTTTCTTTCTGGTACCTTCAGGGGCTATTGCAATGGCGAATTTTTCATTCTCATTGAACAACCGTACGATCTCATCTACCATATTACTGTTTTTGGATCGGTCAACCGGATATCCACCCAACCATCTAAAAATAAATCCAAAAGGCTTATTGAATAATACCTTTTTACCCACAAAATTTACCTTTAGTTTCCACGCATTACGGCAAAGCAAACCAAGTAGAAAGTCCCAATTAGATGTATGGGGAGCTGTAATATAAATAGATTTAGGGCTGAGGGTGGGAGAGATTCCGGTAATCTTCCATCCGAATATTCTTAAAATCAATTTACTGATCCAACTGAGCATAACTTGTAAATATGCGTAAATTTAAATCTAATATTTATTATGGCACTACGGTTACCTAAAGCAACGCTAAAAATTTTAAACCAGGCAGGATTTAGTTCTAAGCTGATCAATAAGGGGCGCCGGTTGATTCTCAAAAATGGCAACTTTAATATTCTAAGAAAAGGTAAAAACAGTTTTGACTTTTATTACTTCATTTTTGAAATTTCCTGGACTCGATTTTTATCCTTTGTACTAATTTTTTTATTAGCAACTAACTTTTTTTTCGCCTTTATGTTTTATTCGGTTGGAATTGAGCAGTTAGAAGGAATAAATGGTGATCAACCACTTTATAATGTTCTATTAGATTGCTTTTTCTTTAGTATTCAAACTTTTACTACCGTTGGATATGGATCTGTTCATCCAGTTGGGACTGGGGCAAATTGGCTAGCTTCTATATTATCGTTTGGAGGGTTTTTTTCATTCTCTTTATTTACTGGTTTATCCCTTGCCCGTTTTTTAAAACCCCGGTCAAAAATAAAGTTCAGTGAAGTAGCTTTGATAAACTTTGACAATGATTTTCCTTCGTTACAATTCAGAATAGTAAATACCCGTCCCACAAAACTTTTTTCTGTAGAAGCTACGGTGGTCATGACATGCCTTGATGACAGAACCGGTCTTGGAATTACTCGTCATTTCAGCTCTCTTAAACTTGAATATGAAAAAATAATTATGCTACCTATTGACTGGACTATTATGCATTGTATAGATGAGTCCAGCCCATTATATGGTTTAACTCAAAAAAAATTTGAAAGCATTGGAGCAGAATTCTTAGTATCCATTAAAGCCTATGATGATGCTTATAATCAGGATATTCACGCCAATCATTCTTACTTGTATAATGAAATTATTTGGGATGCGCGATTTCATCTTATGTACGAAAGTCACGATAACCATACCATTTTGGATATGGATAAATTAAGTGCTTTTGAAAAAATCGTTGGAAAAAAACCTAAGCCTGATTAAACCTTTATTAAGTTTCTTAATCAAACCATACAAAGAAAAGGGATTGTGATAAAGTCAGATGATGAAATATTGGATCTTATATGTCATGATGGACAAATAGAAACAGGATTTCGGTTGTTAATGCAGAAATACCAAGAAAAAATTTATTGGCATATCCGCAGAATTGTATTAAATCATGAAGAAGCGAATGATGTGGTTCAGAATACATTTATCAAGGTGTATAAAAACATAGATCGATTTGAAGGTAAAAGTAAACTATACACCTGGATTTACCGGATAGCAACTAATGAAGCTATCTCTCATAAAAAAAGATCTAAAACAATGTATTCCTTGGATCAAGAAGAAGGGAATGTAGTCAATACCTTAAAAGCAGATGAATATTTTGATGGTTCAGAAATTCAAGCTCATTTATTTGCTGCAATAGAAACATTACCCGACAAACAAAGAGTTGTGTTTCAAATGAGGTATTTTGATGAAATAAGCTATCGAGATTTATCCGAAGTGCTGGATACATCTGAAGGTGCCCTGAAAGCATCATTTCATCATGCTGTAAAAAAGATTGAATCTTATTTTAATACAATAGATGTATAAATACGCAACGTGAAGCACCCATCAGAAAATATTATTAATGAATTAAAATCTATTTCTCCACGATTGGCAAGCCTAGATCGGTCAAATGCCTTTCGTGTTCCTGCAGAATACTTTTCAAAATTAACCCAGCAGGTAATTGCACAATTAAGTAGCAGCAAAGATGCAGCTTGGACAGGAATATCCTCCAACGAAACATCAGATTCAACTTTAGCCATTCCTCCTGGATATTTTGAATCACTTCAGGAAAAGGTGTTAAAAAAGATAGCCGATGAAGAGCTGGGAAATTTACCTGAATACATCACGACTACTAGAAAGGAAAATCCCTTTATAGCCCCCGCTGGGTATTTTGACCAGCTTACCGATACGGTTATTTTAAAGCAACAGCAAGATGACTCAAACCGAACCAGGATATTTAAATTATTTAATACAAAATTTGCCCTGATTGCTGCTGCTTGTGTGGGCATCGTGCTTACTGTGTTTTTACTACAAGAACCCAAACAACCTATAAGTTTAGCAAAAATAAATTCGGACGATGTCATTGAATATATGACAGATAATCTGGAAGATTTTGATGAATATGAACTTATGCCATTAGTCAATGAGGAACAATTAAATGAATTTGAATCAATAAATTTATTGGATGAGGATATTCAAGAATATTTATATGAGGAAGACATTGAATATGAACTTAATGAAATACTCTAAACTATTCTAAAATTGAATTTAACAAGATGAGAATTATTAAAATCACCATTATTTTTTGTTTGATTTTTACTGGATTGAATGGTCAAGAAGCAAACAAAATAGAATCCTATAAAATTGGATTCTTTACGGAAAAATTAGAGTTAACTCCTGATGAGTCTAAATCATTTTGGCCCTCCTATAATGCATTTAAAAAAGATATTCGGAAAATAAAACAAGATAGGCGATCCAGACCTGGGCAAATGGGCTTATTATCCGATGCAGAGATAGAAGACTTAATTGAAGGTTTTCTATCTAGCCAAGAAGATGAGGTAGCCAGAACCAGAACGTTTTATACAGAACTAAAAACCTTTCTCCCATTGCGTAAAGCAGCTATGGTCTTTTTTGTTGAAAGAGAGTTTAATACCAAGTTGTTGCAGACTATGAGAAAGGATCGCCGGAATTGAGCAAAAGATCGCATCCCAAGCCTGATGTATAAGTGCTTCTGGTTGACTTCTAAATATTCATCTATTCTTTTTATCAGTTCTACTTTTTACTGCAATTGAAGCATTTGCCAAAAGTAATTAATTCCTTATTTAGTCTAATCCATGGGCCCTAAATCCCAATTCTGCTTTAACTTCTTCCTATGAGATAGGCATTTTTTGCTTTCATTTTGTATCAAAATAAATTCAGTTATTTGCTATAAGAATGGCTCATCAATATTTTTAGGCATATAAAGTGTTGTGTTTTAACATTTTTTTTCTCCTACGCTTACGAAAATGATGTTATGTGTTAATGCGTGGATAATAATGAATTATGAACCAAATTAAAAACAAATAAATATTAAAAAATATATAATTTGCTGATAATCAATAGATAAAATGAGATTATAAAAAAAACTAATACTAATAAAGAGATTAAAAAACTTGTAGAAAAAAGATGATTATATGAGATTGATTTAATTATATTTACCCTTGCTTAGAAATTGTAATCCTATGCGATAATGGAACAACGAACAAAACGAAACAGTTTCTTAGTAGATCTAGTTCAGAGTTATGAAACTTGCCACGACAAAAGTGGTTTCATGCTTACTGAAGATACAGTATTGGATTTGATCTATTATTACGAATCAGAGAAGAATATAGATAAGGCTCTTGAAGTAGTAAATCTGGCTTTAAGGAAGTATAAATATCAAGTAGAATTTTATCTTCTTAAAGCAAGACTACTATTGAATATAAGCAAAGTCAACAAGGCATATGCTATAATTCGAAAAGCAGAGGCTCTTGCTCCATTTGAAATTGACATCGTTTTATTAAAAGTTGTCATCTATTGTGAAATGGGGAAATATGAACAAGCACTCTCAATCTTGGAAAGCTCAAAAGGATCATGTGATCGTGATCAATTGCAGAAATTAAATTTATCTGAAGCTTATATATTCGAGCATATGAAGGACTTTGAAAAATTGTTTTATTCATTACGTGAGACGTTGATAATGGACCCAAATAATCTCGAAGCTTTAGAAAAGATTTGGGTAAGTGTTGAGCTTTCAAAACTCTACGATGAAAGCATAGAGTTTCATAAAGCATTGATTGATGATCATCCCTATTCTTTTATGGCTTGGTATAATCTGGGTCAAGCATATTCCTGTATAGGTGAATACGAAAAAGCTATTGAGGCCCTTGAATATTCCTACTTGATAAGTGAAGATTTTGAAATTGCTTATCGCGATTGTGCCGATATTTGTATTCAAACGCAGGATTATAAAAAGGCATTAAATATCTATCACGATATTATTGCCAAATTTGGTATTGAAAGTGAAGTATTGGTAAATATTGGTGAATGTCATATCCACTTAAACAATTTTAAAAAGGCTAAGAAAATTCTGCTTAAAGCAGTCAAACTTGATCCCTATAATGACGAAGTATATTTCTATTTAGGAGAATGCTTCCGCAATGAGCAGAAATGGCACTATGCAATTAATGCATATAAAAGAGCTATTGAAATCGAGGATCGAAGAGAAGAGTATTATAAAAATCTGGGCAAATCATACGGGCATATCGGTGATTGGAATCTAGCCCAAGAAAATTTATCCAAAGCGACTGAAATAGGACCTGAACAAAATGACTGTTGGCTTGCTTACGCTGAATTTTTAATGTCCATTTCCAGATTTGATCTAGCCCTTGAAGTACTTAATGATTCAGAAGATCATGCCGTGGGACCAGACTTATTATATTGTAGGGCGGTCTGCCAATACTGTTTGGATAATCATGATCAAGCCTATGAAATTTTAGCTGAAGCTTTAAATGAAGATTACAGTCAGCATAATTATTTACTCAAATTATTACCAGCAATTAAGTATGATAAGAAGGTAATATCTATGCTTAATTACTATGGTAAATTATAATTATACTTATTTATCGACTTGGTCAGGTCAGTTTTTTATGAACTTTATTCTTATGCTAAAACGGTGTTAGACTAATTGATCAACCTGGCCGCTGATGCATAAGATCCATCTTGTTTACTCACGTTGCATACATCCCAAACCTTAATCAAAACTTATTAAATGCTCTATGTATTTCTAACTCTTTAAGGCAAGCATAGCCGCTCCGATAATGCCAGCATCATTCTGAAGGTCTGCAGCACTGACATTGACCGAAGTATCCAAATATTTGCCCCACTCGTCAAACTTTTTACTGACTCCTCCTCCTAATAGGATCATATTTGGGCTGAAAAGAAGATCCAAATGATTCAAGAAAGCTGATAACTCCTTTGCCCATACTGCCCAGCTCATTTCTTTTTTCTTTCTTGCACTATTAGAGGCATAATGTTCAAAGACACTTTTTTTATAATACAAATGACCCATTTCCGTATTTGGTACTAGTTTACCGTCCAGAAATATACCCGATCCCAGACCGGTTCCAATAGTAATAAAAATTAAAGTCCCCATAACTCCTTTTCCTTTGCCAAATGATACTGCAGCTAATCCTGCCAGATCGGCATCATTCGCTACGGAGAAAGAGCAGCCAGTTTCTTTGGAAAAATATTCGGACACTGGCATGTTCATCCAGGTTTTGCTAATATTTGCAGTGCTCTTCACCACACCATCTTTGATAATCCCAGGAAATCCACATCCAATTTTACCTTTCCATTCAAAGTGATCTACAAGTCTTTTAATTACTTTCAAAATATCTTTAGGTTTACCACCAATGGGTGTATCCAATTTTTTTCTTTCGGTTAAAAATTCACCCTTTTCAGTATCCACAATTGCTGCCTTAATACCGGTCGCCCCTATGTCTATTCCAATTATTTCCATTTCTAATTATTTAATTACTTTAATTTTCATGATTACATCTTCAACAGGTCGATCTGATTTACCGGTAGGTGTATCGGCTATTTTATCAATTACCTCCATCCCCCTGATTACTTGGCCAAAAACGGTGTATTCATTATCAAGAAATGGAGTACCTCCCAGATTGATATACTGCTGTTTTTGTTCTTCGGTGTAAGTAATTCCTTTCTGAGCCTGGAGTACTTCGATCATTTGATCGGTAACGGGTTTGCCCTGCACGATATAGAATTGTGATCCGGATGATTTCTTTTCAGGATTTATTGCATCACCCGTTCTAGCCGCAGCCAATGCTCCCTTAAAATGATAATGGTGATCATTTATTTCTGCCGGTATTTGATATCCTGGTCCTCCTCCTCCTAATCTTGTACTCTTATCCGCATCTCGAGAATTTGGATCACCTCCTTGAATCATAAAGCCTTTAATCACTCGATGAAATATTAGCCCATTGAAATATTCCTCGTCAGCTAGTTTAAGAAAATTGTCCCGGTGCAAAGGTGTTTCATTAAACAACTCCACTAATAAATTACCATGAGCTGTTTGTAAATAAGCCAAGCATTTTTCGGGAGGAGCAATTTGAATTACTTGATTGAATATGCGCTGAGATTTTCCTTTAATTGCCGTAAGTGAAACCTCATAATTACCAGATTGCAAGTATTCATGTATCGGTTCTGTTTCCGTAGAAGAGGTTCCATCTCCAAAATGCCAAATATATGTTTCGGCTTCTTCGGAAAGGTTGCTGAATTGAAGAGAAACTGGTGCTTCGTAATTTGATTCTGTACTTATTACAAATTTAGCAACTGGTCTAGAGCAACTGCTGAAAAAATATATTAACGCTCCTAAAATAAACCACTTATATCGAAATTGCATGTGAAACAAATTTACATTGAAATTATTATTCTAAAATCTTAACTTTCATCTTAACATCTGTCAGCGGTCTATCGCTCGGATTAGTCTGTACTTCCGCAATCTTATCAATTATCTCCAGTCCTTCCACCACCCTTCCAAATACAGTATACTCCATATCCAAAGGAGGATATCCACCATCTGTTTTGTAAATCTCTCTTTGTTGTATATTGTAGGTGATGTTTTTTTGGGTTTGCATAATATCCAAAAAGTCATCCGTAATCTGATTTCCATGAACAATGTAAAATTGAGAACCGTTCGATTCTTTTTTTGGATTGACCGTATCAGGTTTTCGTGCTCCGGCTAGTGTTCCTTTAAAATGAGGTTGTCCTATTTCTGCTGGAATGGTAAAATTAGGTCCACCCATTCCAAGGGGAGCACCTGGTTGGGCATCTCGAGAATCTGGGTCACCTCCTTGAATCATAAAACCTTTAATCACTCGATGAAAAAGTAAATCGTCATAAAATCCCTCCCTAGCCAGTTTGACAAAATTATCCCGATGTAAGGGAGTCTCATTGTATAGTTCAACTTTCATATTTCCCAAATCTGTTTCAATAAGTGCGTAAGTGATTTTCTCCTGAGTTTGGCAACTTAAGAATATCAACACCGCGATCAATCCATAAAATATTTTTTTCATTGAATCAAGTTTTATTCTTCTTCAAAAAAAGGTGTAAAATAGTGGATAACTTTTTCTTTTAAATATTTACTCTGAGGTTTAACTCCTTTAAGGTTAAACGTTTTTATTGGTTTCCAATGCGGCCACCCAGCAGTATCCATTCCATCAAACTCATAATATCCATCTTCACTGAGCAGTCTACATACGGCGATATGCATTAAATCCTGTTTTTCTTCTTTAGTAAACTTGGTTTGGAGCTTACCTAGTTCTTGAACTCCAATTAAAAAAAGAACGGCATTGAGATCGGGAAGTTCCGTCTTCCGAAACTTCTTTTTAAGAAAATGTCTAACTCTCAACCACTCAAAATCTAATTGCCAGTCTTTCATGAATTGATCAAATTTCGGCAAATATAATCTATTCTTCCCTGATAAATGCACCTACTTTATCTGCTTTCAGAGAAGGTAATATGGAGGCAATTAACCCGATGGCCATTACGGCTAGTCCGCCGGCTAGAAAATCAAACCATTTTACGGCTATTGGATACGAGTCAACAATAAAGCCCTCTCTTATGGGAATAATTGAAAAATAAAACTGAAGCAAATAGATTAATAGAGCCAATCCTGATCCAATAATAAGGCCTATCCCGCATACCAACAATCCCTCGTGCAAAAATATATTTCTAATCAATTTGCTGCTTGCTCCCATAGTCTTCAAAATAGAAATATCTTTCCGCTTATCCAACACGATCATCCACAAAGCACCCACCAGATTAAACGCAACAAGTAATAGCGTTAAGCAGAGAATAGCAAACGCCATCCATTTTTCCCCATTCATTATTTTCAAAAAAGTAGCTTCTTGCTCATATCTGTTTTGGACTTTAAATTCTGGGCCCATTATCTTTTTTACCTTTGAAAAAACTTCTTGCTCACGGTCTGGATCAAATGAGAATTCAAAAAATGAAGCTTCCTGATCGTATTTTAATAAGTCTCTAACTACTTCAATTGAAGTAATTACATATTGTTTATCAAAATCTTGTTGAAAAGAAAATATACCCGCTGGGTAAACAAGTTTGGTATTAAAAGATTTATTTAGGGTTGTATTTCCCCGGTTGCGCTTTGGTAGATGAATTTTAAGTGGCGTGAACTCATTCGCTATATCCACTCCAAGTGAAGCTTCTACACCTGCACCTAAAACAGCAAAATAAACTGCATCGTTTTGAATAGCATAATTACCCTCAACAATTACTGAATCTAGATTATTGACTTTAATATAATTATCATCTACCCCTTTAACTGTTCCAAAATCTCTTTGATCTTCATATTCAAACATAGCTGTTTCTTCCAGCGTGACGGAAAGATCTAGGACCCCATCCACTTGCTTTATTTGATAAATTAAAGACGAATCTGCAATGAAGATTTTCCCATTCACCGGCAATACTTTTGCTGGCGGATTAAATGAATTAAATAATGAATACAATAGATCATGAAATCCATTAAATACCGACATCACCAACAACAATGCACAGGATCCTACGGCAATTCCTACCACTGAAATTCCGGTAATGATATTGATTACATTGGTCGATTTTTTACCAAATAAATATCTTCTTGCAAATTGATACGACAGGTTCATAACCGGAATTAAAGGATGGCTTCATATACCATAGACTGAAGCCTCAATCGATAATTTTCTTTGTATAATTTATTGTTATTCATATTGGGAAATGTACGATTGGATAAAAAAATAAAGATCAACTTACTCATTGGATCTGCCCAGACACATGTTCCTGTAAAACCGGTATGACCAAAAAGTAAGATTGAGGCTTTTTCAGATACATTGACCGTTTTACTTGCGTCTAATTCTTTCATATCAAATCCAATTCCTCGTCGAGAAGAATAAATATAACGAGTAGTGAATTTTGATATTACATCTGAATCAATATATTGTACACCCCCGTAATAACCTTCATTAAGCAGCATTTGCATTAACACAGCTAGATCATGAGCATTAGAAAATAGTCCCGCATGACCACTTATTCCTCCCAACATAGCTGCTCCCATATCATGAACGTACCCTTGAATTTTTTGTCGTCTAAAGTAAGTATCGTTTTCCGTCGGAACAATCTCCGCAAGTGGATAAGTTTTGTAAGGATTAAAACGGATTCTAGAAAGATTCATCGGACGATAGAAATTTTCTTCACAGTACTGGTCCAATGTCTTACCAGATACATTTTCGATTAATTTACTCAACAAATAAAATCCCAGATCACTATATCTATATCCTCGAGTACTTCTCAAGTCAGATTCATATATTCTTTTCCAGATGGTATCTTGGTAACTTGATTTTAGAAATAGTTTATTGGCTACCTCAATATCAAAAGGTCCAGATCGAATATTTCGATAGAGTTTCGGATCTGGCCTGGGACTGCGAAAACTTCCGGTGATCGTCTCTTTATAAAAGGGGATCCACCCGATGAAACCTCCATGGTGCGCCATGGCGTCCTCTATAGTAATTGCTCCTTTGTTGGTGTTTTCTAATTCTGGCAAGTAAGTATCCAACCTCGATTTTATATCGATTTTCTGATCAGAAACCAGTTTCATGATAGCCACCGTTGTAGCCGCTACTTTGGTAATGGAAGCTAAATCGTATAGGTGGTTTGGAGCTGTTTTTTTTTTAGCATTATATTCATGATGTCCATATGCTCGGTCGAATATAATTCGCCCATCCTTAACCACCAAAATCTGACATCCTGGAGCGGCCCGATCTATTATCATTTGATCCACTATTTTATTCATATTTTCCAGCGAATCCGATATTAACCCAACTTGTTCCGGAATCGAAAAACCTAATCGCATCAGATTCTGCGTTAGGATTCCTTTATTAAACGGTAATGATTTTGAGGTAGTGATAGGTAATCTTCCTTGGAATGAAAGCGCTCCAAATATTTGTTGCCCAACAATATCTTGCACCATATCCTCTTCTTGATATGCGCAGACCAATGCTGCCGGTCCTCGTTCAAAAAATTTGGCACTGTAAGGACTCCCAAACAAGACTAAAATCACTTTTGTGCTTTGAGAAATTTCACTAATCAACTCTCTCGTACTTGCCGTGACTCCAAAATCTTTTTGGGCATATTTACTCATGTCGTGCAGGGATATTATAACAATATCTTTAGCACTTAATTTTTCAATGAGTTCATTTTTTTGATTTTCTGGAATTTCTTTGGGAGCTACGTAGTAAGGACCTTTCAAATAGGAATCTAGCCTTTGTTGAAAAGGCGTTTTTTGGTTTACTCCAATCGACAAAGAAGCCATTTTGATTAGGTCAAGGTGTCTCAAGGGAATCAGATTATTTTCATTTTTAAGCAAGGTAGTGGCTTTTTCATAAAGCTTACTTTTGAGCACTGTTGATGTAGGATCAAACAAATCTTTTTCAAGGTTACGGATTGGGATCTTTGGAGTTGAAGTTAATTTCAATTGATATTTGGCATGCAGTATTTTTCGGACTTTTAAGTCAATATCTTCTTGTTTAATAATTCCTTTTTGGAGATACTGTTCAATATATTTAATGCTTGCATCAATATTTTGGGGCAGCACTAAGACATCATTTCCCGCTAGTAAGGCTTTTGCTTCAACTTCACCTTCTGTATAATGTTTAGTTACTCCTTTCATTTCCATGGCATCTGTAAAAATCAAACCATCAAAATTAAGGCTATCTCTTAGGATAGTTAGTATGGTTTTCGAAGATAGGGTAGTAGGAAGATTGGGTGTAGGATCTAAAGTAGGCACATGTAAATGAGCCACCATGATGCTCATAATGCCCCTAGAAGCTAGGGCTTTGAAAGGGTATAATTCTATACTATCCAATCTGGACATAGAATGATTAATAACTGGTAAATCAAAATGAGAATCAACATCCGTATCTCCATGCCCGGGAAAATGTTTAGCACAGGCCATGGTTCCCTCTAATTGCATTCCCCGCATATACATGTAACTTTTAGCCGTCACATTATATCTATCTTCTCCAAAGGATCGATCATTGATTACTGGATTAAGTGGATTATTATTTATATCTACTACTGGAGCAAAATTAATGTGAACACCTATTCGTTTCATCTGTCGCCCGATGTCTTTGCCCATTTCAAAAATCAATCGATTATCCTGAACGGCTCCCAGGGTAAGTTGCCTTGGATAGCTGAAAGCATTTTCCTTAAAGCGCATACCCAAGCCCCATTCAGCATCCATAGCAATCATCATAGGTGTTTTAGCTAATGCCTGGTATTCATTCGTTAGTTTAACTTGTTTGGCAGGTGTTCCCTGGAAAAAACAGAGAGACCCTACGGCATATTCTTGTATCTGTCGTTTTACTTCGTCGATATGATCCTGGCCCAGATCAGAATGGGCTCTGATCATAAATAATTGGCCTAATTTTTCTTTTGGTGTTAATGAATTAAATACTGAATCTACCCAAGCATCAGCATCTTTTGGCTGAGCATTAGATGAGCTATAAAATATGGATAGCGTTATAAAAAATATAACCTTAATTCTAGTTTGCATTTCGGTTACCAACATTTGGATCGATTGCTTTCGCTTGATTGATGTAATTTTCTCCTTCTATGGTGTTACCTGCGTTGTAATATGCTGACCCCAAATTATAAAGTGCATCGGCATTATCCGGCCGAATATTTCGCGCTAAGGTAAAATATTTAATAGCATTCTCATGATTTTGACTTACCCCATAAGCTACCCCCAATAAACGCATAGTTTCATAATCTTTGTTGTTTAAACGTTCCGATTCCAGTAAATAAGCTATCGCTTGATTAATATTTCCTCTTTTCTCACCCGATTCTTTGCCCGCCTCTCTCAAAGAAACAGCTAAATTATTTTTTGCATCCTGATAACCAGGATCTAAGATTAAAGCGTATCTATAATGTTGAATAGATGCTTCATATGCCCCCAAATGGAACCGGGCATTTCCCAGCAATAAATAAGCGTTCTTGTAAGTTGGGTGAATTTTTATTGCATGTTCCAAATAACCAATAGCTTCTTGAATGCTGTTATTTCGAATATTTTCATCTTTTTCTGTTAAAGCTTGAGCTATAATTTCACCTCCAACCGCATTATTCAATTTTGCTGAATTCTTAGATATTTTGATGTCATGTGTAAAGAGTGTATAGTTATCTTTCCAATCAAAATTTCTCCAAATTGTTTTTATTGAAAATAGTAGTATTAGGGCTCCAAAAATCCAAGGCATAGAAGCGGACCAAGTTTTGTTTTTAATTCCCTTAATTATAAAATGTCCTGCGAGTATAGAAAGTCCTAAAGAGGGCATAAACATAAACCGTTCGGACATAATGGTGCCGATCGGAAATAATATATTTATTACCAGAGAAAGTGAGATAATAAAGAACAACAAAGAAAATGTAATTATCGGTTTTTTCTTTTGCCACAAAATTATCCCTGTTGGAATCAGCATCGCCAGAACCAATCCAAGTATAGATCCAATATTTGAGAAACTGGTTGCATCAATGTGCTTAGGATAATAGTCATGTGTGAGGGGGTGGGGAAAAACGAATAATTTAATATATTGAAATAACGTATTGGCTATAAGCGAGAGCTTTTCCATTGGCTCAAAGGGTATGTATTGCTGCCCGTTCCATTTTAAAAAAGGATTATTCATCAATTCTGATGATACACTAGAAAGATCCATGCCTAAAATCATAGTTCGAATAACTAAGAATCCTATTGTAGCAATCAGGTAAGGTATCGTTAAGGATAGTGCTTGAGTGATTGGTTTATTCTGTAGAATCCAGTAGATTAAAGGGATAATGACTATAAAGGTAATTGCATTCTCCTTGGACATCAGTGCTAGAAAGAAAACAACACTGCAATGTATTGATTTAAGCCATGGAGACTGCTTTCCTTTTTGCTGTAAATAAAAGGCGAATAAGGAAAAAAGGATCGCCATTATTTCATCACGTCCTTTTATATTAGCCACTGCTTCCGTATGCAGCGGATGAACCAGGTAAATTAGGGTAACTACAAAAGAAAAGACTACCAGTTCTTTTTTTGTAAATTGATTAGAAAACCAAATTTGCATACTAGAATAAATAAGCCATCCCAGCACAACATAAAGTAAGATGTTCACCAGGTGGCCCAGCAAAGGACTTAGTCCGGCTATTTGATATTCAATGGCAAATAAGACCAAAGACATTGGACGGTATCTCCCGCCACTTACGATTTTGGATTTGTTCTCATCTTTAAAAAAACCCAGAAAAGTATCTTCGCATAAAATTTTCCCAATACCCTTTATTCCCTGCTTTGTGAATTCATTTTCAGTGATAACTATACTATCATCCACGGCATACCCCAAGGTCAGTGTATTCAAATAAACTAGCACCGGTAGAATTATGATCACATACCTATACAAATGGGCATAGTTGTACCATTTTGACAATCTTTTTGAGACTATTTTTTTTGCCACGATAAGCTGCTGTTGTGGTGTAAATTAGTTAATTTTCCAATATTAATAAAAGAGTCTCAAATCCATAAAATAATCTGATACTTAACGCTAATTTTGGATTTAACCCTTATTTTATTGTTTGGTTAATAGAATCTTATGAATAAAATGCTGTCTATACCAATCCAGGGCTAATGTCAAAAGCAGGTGTAAAGGTTGCCATTAGATCTATGGAATCAGAAAATGTACGTAACCTACCTTACAATGCTGGATTTGCAGCTGCTTATGGTATGGGTCAGGATGAAGCCTTAAGGGCAATCACCCTCACCCCTGCTGAGATCTTTGGAGTTCAAGACAAAATGTGATCTATTGAAAAAGGTAAAATAGCTAACCTTTTTGTTTCAGATGGAGATCCATTTGAAATAAAAACCAATGTCAAACACGTATTTATTAATGGATGGAAAAATTCCCATGGACAGTCGACACATTCGATTGTATGAAATTTCTTGATCGTTCACCAGGATTAGAAAAAGAGTAACTGAAAAGTAGGAAATGGTAGAAAGAGATTTACTGTAATACAACTCCTTTGAACTTAGAATCTTCTGGTTTGTATGCTTTATATCTTCCCTTTCCAAACTTAGAACCATTGAAAGTTGTTGTCTTTCTTTTTTCTTTTTGTTCTTCGAGTGAAAGCTGATTAAAGTCTTTGCATTTTGTAGAACAACAAGCTTCATATTTCTCCGCACAGGATGGACACTGAATAAAGAGTAAATGACAAGCGTCATTTGCACAATTAACGTGATGATCGCAGGCATTTCCACATTGATGACATACAGAGATAACCTGATCCGTAATTCGTTCGCCTAGCCGCTCATCAAATACAAAATTCTTTCCTATGAATTTATTTTCCAAATTTTGGCTATTAACCTGTCGGGTATACTCGATGATACCCCCATCTAATTGATAAACATCTTCAAATCCTTTATGCTTTAAATAAGCGCTTGCTTTTTCACACCGAATACCTCCAGTGCAATACATAATGATTGGTTTTTCTTTATGCTTATCGAGCAATTCAATAACCTCTGGTAATGCTTCGCGAAAAGTTTCTGCTTTGGGTAAAATAGCATTTTCAAAATGACCCACCTCAGATTCGTAATGATTACGCATATCTACAATAACCGTTTCGGAATTTTCTGTAAGTTCATTAAAGCCCACTGCATTTAAATGCTTGCCTTTTTTTGTTACATCAAATCGATTGTCATTTAGACCATCAGCCACGATCTTATACCTAACTTTTATTTTCAAAACATAGAAAGAGTGACCATCATCTTCTATCGCAATATTTAAACGGATTCCATTAAGAAATTCAAAAGTGTCTAATATTTCTTTGAATGTGTCCAACTGGCTTGTCGGTACTGAGATCTGGCCATTAACTCCTTCTTTAGCAATATAAATTCTACCAAAAGTATTGGTATTGATCAGCGCCTCATATAGTTGGTCTCTAAATTTGTCAGGATCATCAATATGCACATATTTATAGAAGGACAAGGTAGTCCTTTCGGTTGTATCCTGAAATAGCTTTTGCTTAAGCTCCTTTTTGTTTATGCGGTTGAAAAGTCGCTTTTTCATGGTGCAAAAATACAAAAATGCCCTCTAATAGGCGAGCGGATATTAAAAAAATACTCCGGCATTCAAGCCCCAGATACGCATTTTTGAGTTTGGTTCATCGATGATCACTTTCATGAGTCCATGCTGATAAAAAATATCAATCGTAAAGAAAAAAAGTTCAATTCCAGTACCTCCTTCTATGGCAAATGATACATCATGATAATCATCGTCCGAAATTCTTTCAATATTTTCGTCGGTTGCTAACACAAAATTTGCCGAGCCTCCCAGATACGTTTTCAATTTAAATGGCTTGGTCTTGATCCATCGTTTTCCTAGATATGCATTTACTTTTGCTCCATGATAATTTGGCTTGTAGGTGAAAAACTCAGACCAGGATTCTTCATCTGATAGAGAATACAGAGAAGTCCTATAATAGTGCAACCCAGGCATAAAGAACATGTTGCCTTCTTCCGCAATTACATCAATGCCCAGTTGAGAACCCATATGGGCGCGTAATGAACCAGGCTCATGCAAAAAATGAATATGATTAACTCCAAATTTTAGATTCACTCCCGACTGAGCGGACACCCAAAAGCCTCCAAAACTGGTTAAAAAAACGAGTATTGAATATCGGAGATATTTCATTTGAGCATTCTTATTCCATTTTACTGGCTCAAATACCCAGCCAATTTTTATTTTTGAGTCAAATTATAACTATGTATCCCAATTTATCGTATTTCTTTCATGATATATTTGGTACAGAGCCTGACAATGCCTGGGCTTTGATCAATACTTTTGGATTTTTTCTAGCGTTGGCGTTTATCGCTTCTGGTTATGTATTATTTCTAGAATTTAAACGTAAAGAGGCAGAAGGAATATTGCAGCCCGCTACCGTAGAAAAGGTAATCGGACGTCCCTCTAGTATGATGGATATCTTGTCCAATGCATTATTTGGATTTATTGTAGGCTTTAAACTATTATATATAATTAAGAATTTTGAAGAAACCATTCAAGATGCGGCTGGAGTGATTTTATCCGGAAAAGGTAATCTTGCGGCTGGAATAATTGGTGCTGTTCTATTCGGTGTTTGGAAATGGTATGAGGGTTCAAAGAATAAATTAACCAAACCTGAGGTAAAAAAATTCAAGATTTATCCCTCTCAGCGTGTACCGGATATAGCGATTGTTGCTGCTATATCCGGGATCCTCGGGGCAAAAATATTCGCCTTGTTTGAAGGTCCTCAAACATTCAAATTGTTCTTAAATGATCCTTTGGGCCAACTACTATCTGGAAGTGGATTGGCCATTTATGGTGGTCTGATACTCGCTTTTATAGTGGTATATATTTATGTAAAACGAAAAGGAATCCCGCCCATTCATGTAATGGATGCAGTAGCCCCAGCTCTGATTATGGGCTATGCCGTGGGTAGACTTGGCTGTCAATTTTCCGGGGATGGCGACTGGGGAATTGTCAATGAAATGGCCAAGCCGGGATGGTTCATATTGCCAGACTGGATGTGGGCTTATGATTACCCTAGAAATGTATTAGAAAGTGGTGTCCCTATAGAAAACTGTGTAGGTAGAATTTGTAATCGCTTAGCAAAACCTGTCTTTCCTACACCTATCTATGAAGTGATTTTTTCTTTAATCATTTTTGCAATTCTCTGGATGTTACGAAAAAGGATTAAAATAGCAGGTGTTATATTTTTCATCTATTGTATTTTAAATGGAGTTGAAAGATTTTGGATCGAGAAGATCCGTGTAAATGATAAATTGCCCTTTTTAGGAATGGAATGGACGCAGGCCGAAATTATCTCGGTAATGGTTTTTATTCTTGGAATTGTTGGATGGCTGGTGCTGTGGAGGCGCAGCAAACAAGTTAGTAGGGAGTAATGAGTATTAGGTAATGAGAGAGTGTGAGGCGTGGGTTTCAGGTTTGTCTAAATCCAAAGCACTGATCTTCAAAGTCCGCTGTCCGCGATCCGCTTTCCGTTATCTGCGATCGTGAGAATGCTTGGTCATTCGATTGTGCTAGCTCTGACAGCGCTTCAGGCACTTGGCTTTTAGGATGTCAACAATAATGAGATGAGCACTTTTTTTTCTCGATGGGGCAGCGCTGTCAGCGCTCATGATAATAAAGAAAGTAACTGAGTAATGAGTAGGGAGTGATGAGTTGGCTGTTCCCAATTACTAGTCACTAATTTCTATGAAGCCGGAAATCAACTAGAATTTCACTCTGCTGGGTCCAGTGAGATTGAAGTTTTATTGTAGCAAAGGCCTGGAACCCTTGCTAAATGAAATCGCCCCCTTCAGGGCTTTATTATTTATCTAAAAAGGAAGACTTAGAATGAGAATAGATTTTCTTTGATGGTCTCCATTACTAATCACTTTTCTAGGAAGCCGGGAATCAAAATAAATATTATTCTAATCAGTCGAGGGTACTGGAACTTAGTCATCTTCATAAATCAACCAACTCATGACTATTTGATCATCTCCTTGCAATCTTTACAAAACACTCTTTCCGCTATTTTAGAATTCTCTATCTCTTTATAAAAATCCTCGAGATATCGAACTGTCTCCTTTGCAGTTGCTTTGTTAAACTTAGTAAACGAATTTACAAAATTGAAGATTTCTTCTTTCTTACTAATATAAAGTTGTTTTACAATTTCCAGGTTTTCCAAGGATAAACATCTACCACGATTAAAGCGTTCTCTTACTGATTCGATTGGAGTTCCTGCTTGTGGTACGGCATAATCCGCATTTACCATGCCAGCATAGTCGAAATCATATGGAACCGGGAAAGGATAACCTTCTTTATTTCTTACTACCATGGCATTGTGCTGATTCCCTATTGCCCAATCCGTGTTACCAATAAAATATTGAAATACTGTCATTATAGCCAACTGCACTGTATCCAATCGATTGGAAAAAGTCACTTTGGGTTCATATATTACTCCTCCAAATCGCTCTGCAAAAGTTTCTTCATCTTCAAGCATTATTGCATACTTGGTAAAGGGTTTACGCTTGCCCTTAGAATCTTCATAGGTCACATTTAGAAGTATGGCTTCTAATGACTTTGGCGTAATGATATTATAAAGCTTATAAATCATATACTCTTTTAACAAAAGCTGCTCTGCCATTGTGTTGCTTTTACAACAATTCACCATTTTAAAAGAATTGGGTTCTTCTACATCCAATTCTTCCTTATTAAACTTAATTTTAAAGGGCGGATAGAAGCAAATAGCTTTCCTTGCATTGCCCCTCGTTTTTATCTCGACATTATACACTTTATCTCCTATGGTGAGTACACTAGGCACATATTCTTCAATATGCTTTTTACCCGTTAAAAATTTTATATCCGTGGATAATGTACACGCTATTGAGTCTTCTTGAAGCAATTGATCAAATATATTTTGACTTATACCTTCAGTAAGAAGAAGGAGTAGAAAAAATAGATATATTAGTTTTTTTTCCATTACCTAATGCTTTTTGATTCTTTGAATGATGAATATATCCCCTTTGATGCAATCGTCCAATTAAATTTACTCATTTGTTCTTTGCTACTATTAAGTAATTCCAAAACTTGAACAGGATCTTTATGGATGGTAACCATCGCAGCCACAATAGATTCAAGTGAAATAGGGTCAACATATAACGCTGCGTTACCCCCGACCTCAGGCATTGAACTTGTATTGGATGCAATTACTGGAACACCACATTGCATTGCTTCTAATATAGGTATTCCAAATCCTTCGAATAGAGATGTATAAACCAAGGCATCACTTGCTCCTAAGATATTAACCAATTCCTGGTCAGAAACAGTTCCAGTCAAAATAATATCATTCCGGTAAAGAGAGTCTTCAATTGCCTTTTTTACTGCAGTGGTATGCCAGGCCATTCTACCTACAATCACCAATTTACCTGTATAACCAAGCTGCCTATATTTTGAGAATGCCCGAATGGTCATAGCTAGATTCTTTCTAGGATGTATTGATCCAATGCAGACAAAATATCGATCCCCACCAGCTATTCGCTCACGAGTAATCTTAATCTGCTTAATTTCCAAAGGAGCAAATATTTCTCTACAGCCATTTGGGAAAACCAGAATTTTTTCAGCCTTGACCTTATACGTTTTCAACAAATCCTGTTTAGAATAATTGGATACCGTAAAGATTTTTTGTGCTTTTTTGACAAATTTTGGCATAAAATAGCGATAATATTTACGCATCATATATGGAACAAACTCGGGAAAATGAATATGTGCTACATCATGAATGGTGATGAAGGAAGGTACTGAGGAATTCAAACAAAGAAATCCATCCGGTGAAAAAAATACATCTGCATCTATTCGCTTAAGTGCCTGACCTACAGCAATTTCAAACCAAATGTAGAAAAGTATTGGATGCCTTGCAGGTGGAAAGAGAATTACTGGATGAACATTTTCGCCAAAAATAAATTCAGCAGCTGGTTGACGATCAAAAAAAAAGTAGAACTGATCCTCGGGATGGGCGGCGACCATATGCTTACATATTTCATAGGTGTACCAGCCGATTCCTTCCATTCGGTCCTTCAACAAAAATCTTGTGTTAATTGCTATCTTCATATAGGCTTTGTGAAAATAGAAATAAACCACGATATACATGAGTGATTTAGAATAATGCAGATTGAATTTTATATCTTTTTAAATAACTAATAATGCCGAGTAGTGATGTCTTAATCTTAGGAAGTGGAGCAGCAGGACTAAGTACAGCGATTAAAATAGCGATGGAACGATCAGACCTGTCAATCATGGTGTTAAGTAAAACCGCAGCAGAAGAAAGTAATACAAAGTATGCTCAAGGAGGGATTGCTGCCGTATGGAATCTTAATGTAGACGATTTTAGTAAACATATAGCAGATACGTTAGATGCAGGTGATGATTTGAGCAACCCGAAAATTGTCGAAATTGTAGTTGAAGAAGGGCCCAAAAGAGTGCAAGAAATTATTAATTGGGGTACTCGTTTTGATTTAGGTCATGACTCAAAGGAATATGATTTGGCCCGGGAGGGTGGTCATTCCGAAAAAAGAATACTTCACTATAAAGATCTAACAGGATGGGAAATACAAAGAGCTTTACTGGAAAAAACCAAAGAATATCCCAATATAAAAATCGCTGAACATTATTTTGCTATTAACCTACTTACCCAGCATCATCTGGGATATCAAGTCACTCGCGTTACTCCAAATATTGAATGTTATGGAGCCTATGTATTAAATAAAAATACGCATCAGATAGAAACGTTTACTTCAAAAGTAACTGTAGTGGCAACCGGAGGAGCTGGCCAAATTTATAGAAATACGACTAATCCGGTGATCGCTTCAGGAGACGGAATTGCTATGATGTACAGAGCCAAAGGTCGTTGCGCAAATATGGAGTTTGTACAATTTCACCCTACTGCACTTTTCAATCCGGCGGGAGAAAATCCGGATTTTTTGATCTCCGAAGCCGTAAGAGGATTTGGAGGCATTCTAAAAACGCAAGATGGAAACGAATTCATGTATAACTATGACGAACGCGGTTCATTGGCGCCTAGGGATATTGTAGCCAGAGCGATTGACCATGAAATGAAAACCCGGGGAGAAGACTTTGTCTGCTTAGATTGTACTCATTTAGATAAAGAGCGATTTAAAGATCATTTTCCCACGATATATGGAAAATGTATGAGTCTGGGTATAGATCCTTTTAAAGATATGATTCCTGTCGTACCAGCCTGTCATTATTTTTGTGGAGGTATCTATACGGATGAGTTTGGCAAAACTTCCTTAGATAAATTGTATGCCTGCGGTGAATGCACTTGCACCGGACTACATGGAGCTAATCGGTTAGCATCAAATTCATTGTTGGAGGCTCTCGTATTCGGTCACCGGATAGCTGAGGATGTGATTACTAAAATCGATGATATTCACCTTAAAAGTGGAATTCCGGAATGGGATGAAGAAGGAACAACCCAACCCAAAGAAATGGTATTGATTACACAAAGCTGGAAAGAACTCAAAGAAATTATGAGTTCATATGTGGGCATTGTGCGATCAAATGTAAGGTTAAGACGAGCTATGCGCAGGTTAGACATACTCTACCGTGAAACGGAGTCTCTATACAACACCACAAAACTTTCTCCCCAACTATGTGAATTGAGAAACCTCATTACGATTGGGTATCTGGTCACCCGTTCAGCTAAAATGCGTAGCGAGAGTAGAGGCCTTCATTTTACTACCGATTATCCTGATAAAAAGGCATTTTTAGAAGATACGTTGATGTAGTGATTAGTTGATTAAGTTGACTAGGTTGATTGAATTATTAATCGATCTTGGGCAGAATAACCCATAAATAGCAATTGATTTTCACGGACAATAATAGTAAGTAGTAAATAGATTGAATTAAGTGAAAAGGTGAGACCCTGAAGGGGCGATTTCATTAACGAGGGTTGAAGGCCTGGCTGACTAGTTTATTGAGTTGACTAAGTTTATTAAGTTCGAATCGGACTTGGCGGGGGGCTAAAGAGGATGTCTCAATACCCATTACTCTATACTCAATACTATATTAATACTCAATGCTTTTTTAGAGCTTCTAATATCAACGGATATTCGTAACCTTTAAGCATTATTTTTTTTGTCAACTTAATTTTATTGATTGGCGGAGTGAGTTTTCTCACTTCTTGATGGATCAATGCGTCCAAGGCCGTCGCATAATCTTTTTCCGAAATTTCCATAAGGCCTTGTTTGATACAATAGGCTGATATATTTTTCTGTTTAAGATTTTGCTCAATTTTTACCCGACCCCATTTTTTAATTCGAAATTTCCCGCGCACATAACTTTTTGCGTAACGCTCTTCGTTGAGAAATCCTTCTTGGATTAGATCGCCTATTAATTCCTCTAGTTCTTCTCCATAGACTTTCATAGATAGAAGTTTGGATCGGACCTCTTGATGACACCGATCTTGATAGGCACAATATCGCTGTATCTT